>DATKRK010000223.1:0-48372 GCA_035532215.1 Pirellulales bacterium
CCGGCCCGCCTCATCGGCCGGCAACAAACACATTCCTTGTGCGCTCACGGTCACAGCCTCCTTGCTGCCTTGGTGGGTTCTTTTCCAAACCCCAAGGTACTCAAGGACTGTGACTTGCGCCTATTTCAACGGTATTGGGGCTAGCCCGGATTATTCATCAGCCCATACCAACCCGAAGCGCAAGCGAGGTGGAGCAACGCACTTACCTCGCTGGCGCTTCGGGTTAGTGTGAAGCGCTTTGTCGAGCATTCTCGGGGCTGATGAATAATCCGGGCTAGCGCGCCTGATGCACGCCGCGGATCAACTCGCGGTGCGCCCGGGCCGAGGCGTGACAAGCCCGGATACGGCGCTCGATTTCTGCAACCAGTTCGCGCTCGTCCCAGCGGCGCGCTTCTCCCGCGGCGATCGGTTCGCCGAATTGGATGTGGATCGTGGCGACGCGGGGAAACATCCGCCGCCGCGGCCAGGCGTCGTAAGCGCCCTCGATCGCGACCGGCACGAGACTGGCGTCGGTGCGCTTGGCCAGCGCGCTGAAGCCGGGCTTGAACGGCGCCACTTCGCCGTCAGGCGTGCGCGTCCCTTCGGGAAAGATCAGCACCATCTCGCCGCGCTTGAGCCGCCGCAGCGTCTCTTTCAGGCCGTCGAGCCCCAGCCCTTCGCGATCGATAGGGATTGCATCCAGCGATTGAATCAGCCAGCGAAACGGCGCGAAGCCGAACAACGTTTTACGGGCCAGGTAGTTCAGCCGCCGGTCGCAAGCCAGCCCGATCAGCACCGGATCGAAATGGCTCTGATGGTTCGACAACACCAGTGCGCCGCCTGCGGCCGGCACGTGCTCTCGGCCCGAAACGCGAATTCGAAACAGCACCACCGCCAGCAGCCGGCAGACGACGTGCAGGAATTCGTACCACAGGCGTTTCGGCAGCGAGCGGGGCATATAAACTTTGCGTTTTCTCTATTGAGGAACTCACGCGGAGGCGCGGAGCCGCGGAGAAGAGCATGAAAGCAAATTCTCTCCGCGGCCCCGCGCCTCCGCGTGAGCTGCTTCCGGAATTCAGATCACGGCTTACTCCGCACGCTGCGCACGAGCTCCTCGAGCCGATCGACGACCTCCTCAGGCGTAAGTCCGTCGGTAATGACTTGAATGGCGTCGGCGGCGGGTTTGAGCGGGCCGACCTGGCGGGCGGCGTCGCGCTCGTCGCGCAGATTTTGCTGGGCCAACACGTCCTCGAACGAGGCGGTTTCGCCGCGCTGTTCGAGATCGAGCAGGCGCCGCCGGGCGCGTTCGGCGGGCGTGGCCGTGAGAAAGATCTTGCATTCGGCGTCGGGAAACGCCACCGTGCCTTGGTCGCGTCCTTCGGTGACTACGTTGTCGCGGCCGGCCGCTTGCCGCTGTAAGCTCACCAGATGCTCTCGCACCGCCTGATTATTGGCCGCGTAGTGCGTAACCGCCGTGACTTCGGAAGTGCGAATGGCGTCGGTCACGTCTTCGCCGTCGAGCAGCACGCGCCGCTCATCGACTTCCATGCGCAGCCCACGCGCCAGTTCGGCCAATGCCGCGGAGTTTTTCCAGTCGAGTCCGCGGCGCAAAGCGGCCAGCGCCACCGCGCGGTACATGGCGCCGGTATCCAAAAAGCGAAAGCCCAGCCGCCGCGCCAAGGCGCGCGCCGCACTGCTCTTGCCGGCGCCGGCGGGTCCGTCAATAGCTACGATCATTGCCTGATGTGTTCTTCGGAGTGCGAGGAAGGGGAAACGCGGCTTGACATTTTTGGCATTAGAATCAAGAATTCAAGTAATCCAGTTTTCTGGAGGTGGAAGGCGCAAGCCTTCGCGGCCCTTCGGGGCCGTTTTTTTATGGCAGCCATTTTCGCCCCCACCTATCGATCACGCCGTTCGCATCGCGATCGTATTTTCCGTTCTCCAGAATCTCAGCGATCTTACCTCCAAAATTAGTAGGCAGGGGCGTTTGTTCGCGCCTGGCGAGCGTTGCCCGGTAACTTGGGTGAGCAATCAGATCCGCGATTTGCAGCCCCGCGATATTGTTCGCTTTTTGCTTCACCTTGAGTTGGCGGCTCGTTAGGCAAGCGGTGAACTGCTGCCGTGCAACGTAGCCCGATCCGCTGTCATACACGCGCTCGTATGACTCTTTCAATCGCCTGTCTTCCTTGCCCCCGCGCGATTCGGCCATTACGTCTCCGACGACATCCCTGCGCTTGAGCCAAAGCACGTAGCGTTCCAACAGTACCAGCAAACAGTAGTGGTACGGGTCGTGGCGCCAAACTTGATATCGTTCGCGGTGTTCTTTTTTATCGATCACGACAGTAAATACCGTGTAGTCGATGTCTGCGAGGAATTGCATTAACTCGCGATTGAATGCCTGCTCCGCAACTGGATCTCGCAAGCATTCGAAGGGCGGCTTCTTGTTCACCAATTCCTTTCGGTGCAGGATTATCGGCTCGTCTGGGTGCGAACCGAAGAAGCGCCGTTTCACATCTTCAAGAGCTGGGAATACCGTCCGATCGACGTATTCCAATGATAAAACGACCCCCGTCAAACTCAGATACCGATGATTGGGGTCATCCGAGGCGCCGAGGTCCGAATTTCCAACCTCATCGACGTACATGCGATACTTCATCGGACCGTCTTGCCGCGAGGCTGCTGCCGATCATAAACGCCAACGAGCCTCCAACTCGACCCATTCATAGGCGGAAACGTCTACGTTCACCCGATCGTCGTCGACGGTCAGTTCGGCCAGCGTCTGTCCAAGATAGTCGGTCTGCCGGGCGCCGGCCAACGGCTTGAAAGCCCGGACTTGCACGCGCCCCGCTTTGCCCGAGGTCTCCAACATCCGCAGGCGGAAGCCAACCTGGCAGCCATCCTCGCGCAAGGCTTCCCAGTGCGTCGCCAGCATGTTCTTGGCGTCGATGTGAAACAGCCAACCCGCCGCGCCCGAGGTCGGCTGCGACGCGTCGGGCAAGACCGCCAGCGGATCGAGCAACTCCATCGCTTGCGCTATCGGCTGCGTCAGCCCGACGCCGATCGCCAACTTAAAGCGCCGCTGCGTTTCGCCGCGAACGACGAGCAGCGTGTCGAGCATCCGCGGCCCGACGCGGCGATGATAAGCCAGCCCGCCGGTCAAGATCGCGGTGCGGACCTTCTCCGAGCGAACTTCGACGAAGTGCGGCGATTCCAGATGCTTGGCCTCGCTCAATTGGCTGGCCATGCCCGCGCTACGCCAAAGCTTGGCTTCGTCGTCGGCCCAGGCGAAACGGGCGGCGTAGTAGGAGTTCCAGGGATCGGCCCGCAGCGCTTCGCCGACATCGAGATCGATCTCGATGTCGACGACGCGCGATCCTTTCACGAGCCGATACCGCTGCTCGTAGCCGGCCAGGCGCCGCCCTTCGAGATCGACGAGTCGGCCGCGCGAAACGAGCTCGCTGTAAGCGGGCCCCGCGGCGGTGATCTCAATCTTGTCGGCCGCCATCACGGAATAGTTGGCGTCGAGATCCGGATCGCGCCACAGCTCGCCCGGCTTGGGGCGAGGGCTGGGCAATCGCAACGCCAATTGTTGCGACATGCGGTTGCCGCGCTGGCCGATCTCTCGAATCGCGCGGATGCCGCCCAGTTCCGGGTGGACGACGACTTCCAGCAGCTCGTTGCGAATCGTCGGATCTTCCACCACCGGCTTGCCGCGGCGTTTGGCCGGCGCTTCCGTCGCCGCCGCCGCGCCGGCGCCCGGTGCAATCCAGGCGAAGCCCATCGCCGGCACTTCGACCAGGGCCTGTTTGCCGCCCGCCGATTCTTGCGCGGCGACGATCGCCCCTTCGCAATCGGGCAGCGCGGACAAGCTCGAAACGTCGACCAATGCGCGGCGAGCGAAGCTTTGCGAATTGAGCACGAGCACGCCCGGCCGCGGTTTGACGGCTCCGCGAGCGAGCGCTTCCGCCAGCCGGCGAGCGGCCGCGCTGCGCGCCTGTTCGACGCGTTGATCCAACGCGTCGTTGGCTGCGGCTGCGGCCGCTGCATCGATTTCGGCGAAAAGCTGGCTGGCGCCCGTCGCCGCATCCGCAGGGGAACTGCCGCCGATCCATTCGGCGAGCGCCGTGAACGTCTGCGCCGATTCGGCCAGCGCGCGGCGCCGGTGATGCCGGACCAGGTGCGACAGCGCATCAGTCTCTTCGCGAACGATCGCTTGTCGCAAGTAAGGCGCGCGGTATTGATCGGACTTGAACTTCGTCAGTTCGCCCGGCCGGGTCGTGTGTTCGAAGTAATCGGCCAGCGAGATGAATTTGCCGAGCACCGGGGCATAAGCGGCCGAGCGCCGCAGGTCGGCGAAGAACGGGCTGATTTGCCCCGGCCAGTGGGCGAACACGACTGTCGCCACGTGGTCGAGATCCATCGCCTCGCCCATTTTTCGCGGGAAGCCCAAGAAGCTTTCGGCCGCATTGGCATCGAGGGGCAAACGCTCCAGGGCGTCGATCGTGCTGGAGTCGCGCCCTTCCCAGCGGCACTTGGCCTGCCCGCTGCGCGGAAAGCGACCGTCGTCGAGCGTGAGGTGCAAGGCGCCTTCATACCCTAGCCGCGATAAGAGCATCGGCAGCATCGGCGACAAGCCATACCGCCGCCGCCCGAAGACGTGCGGCTTGAGAGCCAGCTTCTGCTGATAGCTCGCCGCGCCGCGCCGCAACTCGGCCAACACGGCTTCCAGCGGCAGCAACGGCAATTCGCCTTCGGCGTACTCGCCGCCAACCAACGACACGCGGCTGTGGTCGAGGGCCAATTGCAGCGACGAGAGCGTTTCGGGATGCATCTCGGCGAGCCGCTCGACAAGCTGGCCGCTGATGAGCAGGTTTTTGGGAACCGGGTCGTCCAACTCTTGCCGCAACCCTGCGCCCAAGGTCGTGGGCGCCGTCAGCACCAGGTCGACCAGATACGATTCGACGGGATAGAAACGCTCGCGGGCTTCGGTCAGCACGTCGAAGCAACTCCGCAATCGATCGCGGGCGGCGTCGGTTTCTCCGGCGATGGCCGCCCGAGCGGCCGCCAGCGTTTCGTTCTTCAGATGGATCTCGTCGACGTTGCTCATATAGCGCATCTGGCGCGTGAGCAATTCCACGAGCAAATAACACAGCCCCAGCGCGAGAAAATCGGCCGCCAAGTCCGCGTCGACGCCGGCCGCCCCGCCGTCGAGTTCGGCCAGCGCGGCGGCGACCATTTCGTCGCGGCGGTGCAGCTTTCGCACGACATGGGCCCCGGCGGCCTGGGCTCGACTGGCCCAACCGGCCAGCAGCAAGGCGTCGCTGGCCTGCGGCACGATCACCAGCCGCCCCTCGAGTTCGTCGGGGGGGCTGTCGGCCCGAAACCACGTGGGCAGACTTTCGGCCGCGACCAACAACGCGGGGTGCCAGAGCGCCGACCAGGCCGCAAGCAAGCCTTCGGCCTGCTCGCCCTCCTGGTAGACCGGGAAATCTTCCAGGCTATGGCAAGGCAGGAGGATGACGAGTTCGGAGAACTTCATGGCAACAGCGCGTTGGATTGTGACGCTTGGCTCGCGAGCCGGACGAAACGGCCGCAAAACCGGCCCTAGGCCGGCTCGGCAAGAGGCAGGGACGGAACGTTCCAGCGCCACAGGCGCCGGGCGAGCCCGAGGGCGGCCGGCGGGCCGAAACGCCCCCCTTGCGAGCCAAATTCCGCCGTCAAACCGTCCACGATATCCGCTGGCCGGTGGGGCGTCGAGTCGGTGCGTATACAAACGTTTTCGGCCAAGTATAATGAGGAGTCGGCGTTGCGGGCGGAAATTTTGTTGACAACACGATTTCAAAATCGATAAAGTACCGTTGAAGAGCACATCCGTCGGTCGAAAAGTTGTCCCGTCCTCGGCCCTTCCCTGGTCATCGACGGCGGATGGAACGGGCCGAAAGGTCGGTCAACGGACAGATTAGAGGTATTGGCTCATGGCGAGAAGCGACGCCGTCTGGGGCATTGATATTGGTCAGTGTGCGCTCAAGGCGCTGCGTCTGCGGCCGCACGAAGACGAATCTCGCGTCTCCGCCGACGCCTTCGATTACATTGAATATCCCAAGATCCTCAGCCAGCCCGACGTCGACCCGGCGGAACTGGTCCAAGAGGCGCTCAAGCAGTTCCTCTCGCGTAACAGCGTGCGCGGCGACAAAGTGGTGATCTCGGTTTCCGGGCAAAGCGGTCTGGCCCGCTTCATCAAGCTGCCGCCGGTCGAATCCAAGAAGATTCCCGATATCGTCAAGTACGAAGCCAAGCAGCAAATTCCCTTCGCCCTGGAAGACGTCGTCTGGGACTACCAGCAGATGGCCGGCGGCAGCATGGTGGAAGGCTTCGCCATGGAAACCGAGGTCGGCTTGTTCGCCATGAAACGCGACCAGGTCTTCCGGGCGCTCAAGCCGTTCAACGACGCGGGCATCGAAGTGGACATCGTCCAGCTCACGCCGCTGGCCTTGTACAACTTCGTGGCCTTCGACCAGATGCCCGAGTTGCCGCCGCCCGAAGAATACGACCCGGAGAGTCCGCCGGAATCGGTGGTGCTGATTTCGCTCGGCACCGATACGACCGATCTGGTGGTGACCAACGGCTTCCGCGTCTGGCAGCGCAGCATTCCGATCGGCGGCAACCATTTCACCAAGGCCCTGACCAAGGAATTGAAGCTGACCTTCGCTTCGGCCGAACACCTGAAGCGAAACGCCACTCAGGCCGAAGACCCCAAGGCGCTGTTCCAGGCGATGCGCCCGGTGTTCAACGATTTGTTGACCGAAGTGCAGCGCTCGATCGGATATTTCAGCAATCTCGATCGCCGCGCCAAGATCGGCCGCGCCGTCGCGCTGGGCAACGCAATGAAGTTGCCGGGCTTGCAGCGCTACCTGGCTCAAAACCTGGGCTTCGACCTGACCAAGCTCGAATCGTTTCGCGTGATGAGCGGTACGGCCGTGGTCGATTCGCCGGTCTTCAAGGAGAACGTGCCGGCGTTCGGCGTCTGCTACGGGCTGGCGCTGCAAGGCCTGCGCGACACGAAGATCAAGACGAATTTACTGCCTCGCGAGATCGCGCTGGACCGTATGGTCCGGGCCAAGAAACCCTGGGCCGTCGGCGCCGCCGCGCTGGTTTTGCTGGGCATGGCCGTCAGCTTCGGCAGCCATTACCGCCAGAGAAAATCCGTGCGGATGGACGATTTTTTCGGCCCGCAAATCCAGCAGGCCGATACCGTGGTGAAGGAGGCAAACCAATATAAGACGGACTTTGATGGCGCCAAGACCTCCTACACGACGACCGCCAAGATCGGCGAAGGCTTCGTGCAGAACGTCAGCGGGCGCGACGTGTGGTTGAAGGTCATGAAAGCCGTTAACCTTTGCCTGCCGCGCAACGAAGGCGAGCGTCCTGCCGAGATCACCGAACGCAACGAGGTGAATATCGAAGACCTCGAGTGCGTTTATTACGAGAAGCTTGAAGACTGGTACTCGGTCGTCAAGGGCGATTACGAGAAACAATACAAGGAATTTGCCGCACCGGCTCAGGCTGCCGGCGGAGCCAACGCCGGCGCGGCGCCGCCCGCGGAAAATGGCGCGCCGGGCGTTGCGCCGACGAATGGTAATGCTCAACCCGGCGCCCCGCCGGCGCCGGGCGCCAATCCTGCCGCGCCTACGGCGACTGCCGCCGCGCCTCCGGCGCCTGCCGCCCCGCCGGCGAATCCGGCGCCCGCTCCAGCCAACCCTGCCGCCACTCCCGCTGACCCGGCGGCTAACGGCGGCGCTCCGGCCGACCAGGCTGCGCCAGCCCCCGCCGGTGGCGATCAAGCGGCAGCCGCACCCGCCCAAGACGCCGGTCCTGGCGCCGGTCCCTCGGGACCGGGCTATGTGTTTCAGCTCCGCGGACATCACTACCACAACAAGAAGCTCGACGAAAACCAGGGCGCCGTCTATTTGCAGAGGGCGTTCTTGAAAAACCTGCGCAAGGACGAGATCGAGATTCCGTTCGAAGAACGCCGGCCGGGCGGCCCCGCCGCGTTCCCCGTCAAGAAGCTCGGCATCGGGTATCCGGTGCTGCTCGATGCCGGCAACATCAACTACAACTACAAATTGATGGTTGAAGACTTCGAAGGCGACGATCCGAAAGCCGCCGCGGACGCCAAGGGCAAGGCAGCCGGGGACGCAAGAGCGCCAGGCAACGCAGGCCCCATGCCGCAGGGGGCGAATCCCATGGCCGGCGGGCCGGGCGAAATTCAAATGAAACCGATCGAGGCGCCCCGTTTCGATTTCATCATTCAATTCTGTTGGCAAGCGCCCTCGCCCGATCAACTCGAGCAAATCGCGGCCCAAATTCCCAGCGGTCAACGGATCGTCGAAGAGGAAGGCGAAGCAGAGGCCGGCGAAGAAATGCCGGCCGACGAAGCCGGCGAGGAAATGACCGACGAAGCCGAAGGCAAGACGCCGCCCGAGGGCGACGCCAAGCCTGCCGAGCCAGACGCGAATGCTGCCGGTGAAAAGCCGGCCGACGCAAAGCCAGGCGACACGAAGCCCGCGGATAACAAACCGGCCGAGGCGCCGGCCGCGGAAGAAAAGCCCGCCGCTGAACCCAAGCCGGCAAGTCCCGAAAACAAATAGGCGCCTTCTCTCCGGGGGTGTTGCGAACCCCTGCCGCGCGGATTGGCAAAAACCGTTAAAAGGAACCTAACCGATGGACCAAGTCAAAGTCGCCCTGGCGGTCGTCAAGAAGTATCACTTCTGGATACTGTCCTTGGTCGTGCTGCTTACCGGCGCCACCGTCTGGTTTATGGCCGCGGATACTTTGGCCAAGGCGTTCGAGGCCGACAAGTCGAAAATCGAAACCGCCACCAAATCGCTCGATCCGTTCAGCGGGGGCGAACTGCCCAACGCTTCCTTCAAAGAGAAAGTCGACAAGCTCCACGACGGGTTGAAGCAGGAGGTGGGCGAAGTCTGGAAGGAGCTGTACCAGCAGCAAGTCCGTCAGTTCGTTTGGCCCAAGCTGATCGCCGCCGATATCGCCAAACTTCAGCCGGGCGAACCGATCCCCGAGCGTTTGCGGGCGTTCTACAACAACAATATCGTTCGCGACGAATGGCAGCGGGTCCTCGATGAAATCGATATCCGCCGCCCCAAGGAAAGCGAAGAGGGCGGAGCGGGTCGGAACGGGATGCCCATGGGCGGTTTCGGCGCCAATTCAACCGCGGATTTGGAAGGCCTCGTGGTCTGGGATGCAGCCCGCCGGCAGGCCATTATCGATCGCTACTATACCGAAAAGCCCCCCAGCGATCTGCGGGTGCGCTTGACGCAGGAAGACCTCTGGCTCTTCGAGCATTCGCTGATTCCCGTCGTGCAACGGGTCAACGCGAACGCGCACGACGCGGCCGACGCCACGATCAAGCGGATTGACGTGCTCGACCTGGCGCAATGGGCCATCAACGCGGCCAACGAACGAGAGTTCGTCCTCTACAAGCCGGGCGATGGCAAGAGCAATCAGGGCGGCGGCATGGGAGCAATGGGCGGCGGCATGGGAGCAATGGGCGGCGGCATGATGGAGGGGGGGGGCGGAATGGGTGAGGGCATGATGGCGGCCGGCGGCGGGATGAATGCCGGCGGAGCGGAAGGGGGCGGCGGCGCTGCCGCTGCTGCTGGCGGCGGCGATGCCGCTGGCGGCGCTGACGAGAACGCGGGAGATTCCGCGCTGCTCGACAACCGCTACCTCGACGACCAGGGCAAACCGATGAAGGGCGATCCGTCGGGCTATGCCGAATTCAAGCAAATGTTCGTCTACATGAAGTTCATCATGAACCAACGCAAAGTGCCCGACCTGTTGGCCTCCTGCGCCAATGTGCCTTTGCCCATCGAAGTTCGACAGGTGCGAGTCCACGTCATCGAACAGGCAACCGGCGCTTCGCAGCAAGGCGGAATGATGGGCATGGGCGGAGGAATGATGGGCATGGGTGGCGGCATGGGAGGCATGGGAGGCATGGGAGGCGGCGGTGAATCGATCCCCTACGAGCCCGGCCCTTACGATGCCATCGTGGAACTCAGCGGCGTGATCTATCTCTACAACCCGCCCGATATCGCCAAGCTCGGCTCGAAGGCGCCCGCCGAAAGATCTTTCAGCGTTCCCAAAGGCAGAGTCGCCTTGCCAGGTTCCGGAAACCGGTCGGGCATGAACATGGGGATGGGTAACTTCAATCCTGGCGCACCCGGCGCGCCGGGCCAGTAGGGAGACCTCAAGCATGAAAGCCAAAGTCAAGTTCGACAAAAAGCAGTTGAAGCCCCTGTTGATCCAGCACGTCGAGAAGATCGTCTTCGGCGTCCTGGCCGTGGTCGCGCTCGTGCTCTGCTGGTCGGCGATCGGTTTGACGCCCTACCAAGGCACTCCCGACGACTTGAACAAGAAGGCGGCCGACGTCAGAACTCGGGTGGCGAATTCGACCCCGCCCGAGAAGTTCGAAGATTTGCCGGCCAAGCGCAATTTGGGCGGCATGCTGGACAATGCCTTGGTGTCCGTCAATCCCGCGCTATTTCCGATGGCGGAAATTTCGCGTCCCTATTCCGACCATAAAGTTCGTCGCCAGCAGCCCGCGCTGTTGGTCGTGCAAGACCCGCGCGCCGCCGCCGGCTTTGGCGCCATCGCCATGAGCGACCAGGCGTTAGGACGCGATCGGCTCATCGCCAGCCGCAACCCTGCTCGTGGCCCGATGGGCGGCATGATGGGGGGCGGCATGATGGGGCCCCAGATGATGGCGGGCGGCGAGGGCTCAGACATGTATCAGGGCGGAGCGCCTGGGGGCATGATGGATCCCTCCATGATGCAAGAGATGATGCAAGGCGGGATGCGAAGAGGCGGCGACGGCGGCGATGATATGTATGGCGGCGGAGCCCCTGGGGGCATGATGGATCCCTCCATGATGCAAGAGATGATGCAGGGCGGCATGGAAGGGATGAGGGGTAACGCCGGAAGAGGCAGAAAGAAGAAAACCAAGCCCGCCCCCAAACCCAAGGCCAAGCCGGTCTTCGAACCCGAAAAGCTGGCGCTCGAGGCGCCCCCTAACTCGAAGCTCGACGGGAGATATTGGGTCTCGGTCGTCGGGTTGATCCCCAGTTGGGACCAGGAGGCTGAGTTCCAAAAGGTCTTTCGCGACGCCACGAAAACCTACGCCACCGACACGCCCGAGTACGTGTACTGCGACGTCGAGCGAGCGGAGGTCGCGTCGCCGGGCGAAGTCGGCGAGTACGTGGCGCTCGACATGGACCAGGTCATCGACGACATGGAAAAGTGGGCGGCGGTCTATCCGGCGATGATCGACAAGAAATACCTGACGCCATCGCCCGACGTCACGGCGCCCTTGCCGCCGTTGGTGCGGGCGAATCACGATCCGAATGCGATCCGGCATCCGAAGATTCCGCTTGCGGGCGAAGCCAGCGCCGAGGAAAACAAGGCTGCCGCAGCGGCCGCAGCCGAATTGAAGGACGAAGCTGACGGAGACGGCAAGAGCCGTCGCGGCCGTCGCGCCGGACGCAACCGAGCCGGAATGCCCAGGGGAATGCCGGGGGGGATGCAGATGGGAATGGGAATGGGCATGGGCATGAGCGGGCGGCCGGGCGTCGCCAAGGAAAAAATCGAAAACATGCTGTTCCGCTTTTTCGATTTCACGGTCCAACCCGGCAAGAAGTACAAATACCGTATCCGGCTGGCGCTGGAAAACCCGAACTGGAATAAGCCGGTGCAATATCTGAAATCGCCCGATCTGGCGAAGGAAGAATTCATTTACACCGACTGGAGCGAGCCGACGCCCGAAGTCTTCGTGCCGTTGGGCAGCGAGTTGCTGGCCGGCGACGCCAATCCCAAGGCTGGCCCCAAGGATCCCAGCGCCAAGATTTTGGTCCGGCAGTTCGACAAGGAGAAGGCGGTGACGGCCGTCCACGTCTTCGACTTGACGCGCGGCGCCACGGCCAACGCCGATGAGGTCGAAGTGCACACGACGAACTCGAGCCCCGGGGGCGCCCCGCCGGCGAGTACGGAGAAGGTTGACTTCCGCACCGACGCCACGATGGTCGACCTGGTCGGCGGCGACAAGCTCGTCGGCTTCCCGAAGGAAACCAAGTCTCCGGGGCGAATACTGGTGATGCGTTCCGACGGCGAGTTGGCCATGCTGAGCGAATTCTCCGACGCGGAGCGGTACGAACTCCAAACTTACTTGCTTCAAGAGGCCAAGGAGGCCGACAAGCCGAACACGCTTGCGGCTCCAGGGGGTACGGGGGCCGGGGCTGCGGATTCGCCCGCGGGAAAGAACCCCTACAGCGACTTCTTCAAAGATGACGCGGGGAACAAAAAGGGCCGGGGCAAACGCTGAATCGTTTTGCTGACGGCAAGCTTTGCGCCCTCGTCGCGTTCGCGGCCCGGCGGCGCCGAGAGCATGTGGGGTGGCCTTCCAGGCCGTCAATGGCCGGCGGGTGAGGAAGGCCACCCCACGACCAACGCACGTCTCATTCTTAGCCGGGCACAGTATCAGCCGCCGCCGATTGCCGGCAGGAAATGGATTTCGCTGGCCGGGCCGACTTTAGCGGCCAAGCCGCGAGCGGTGAAGGCGCCATCGATCGAAACGGCCAGCCCCGGCGCCAGCGAGTCGCCTTGTTGCAAGCGGGCCGCGATGCCCGGATGAGCCGCATCGAGCGAAGCGACGACTTCTCTCACGCTTTCGCCCGCCGCGTCAACGCGATCCATTCCGGCCGTGAGCGAGCGGAGCTGGGCGGGAATGAAGACCGTGGCCATTTGCGCATCAGCCGAATGTTAAGCGGGTTGTGGGCTCAAGGCCGGAAGTCGAAGGTCGGAACATGAGATCGTGACATTTTCTCCCGTCTCCGACCTCCGACTTCCGACCTTGCTTCGCTTCGCTTCATTTTCTCATCGCCGCCCAGACCTTTGGCGGCGACATGGGCAACTCGCGCATCCGCACGCCGGTGGCGCGGTAGATGGCGTTGGCGATGGCCGCGGGCGGGCAGACGATCGGCGTTTCGCCGACGCCGCGCACGCCGTAGGGATGCGCGGGGTTGGGCACTTCGACGATCAGCGTGTCGATCATCGGCAGGTCGAGCGCGGTCGGCATACGATAGTCGAGAAAGCTGGCGTTGCGCATGCGGTTCTGGTCGTCGAAGAAATACTCTTCGTTCAGCGCCCAGCCGATGCCTTGCACCGAGCCCCCTTGCATCTGGCCTTCCACATAAGCCGGGTGGATCGCCTTGCCGGCGTCTTGAATGGCCGTATAGCGCAGGATCGTGACCTTGCCCGTGTCGGGATCAACCTCGACGTCGACGATGTTCGTGCCGAAGCCGTTGGTCGGGCCTTGCGGATCCACGCTGGCCCGGCCGATCACCGGGGCGCCCAACTCGCCCAGTTTCCCCGCCAGTTCTTTGAAAGAGATGCTCTTGTCCTTGGCCTTGAAGACGCCGTCTTCGAACGTCACGTCCTCCGGCTTGCACTCCCAGAGCGTGGCGGCGCGTTCGGCCATCTGCTGGCGGATGTCGAGGCCGCAGTGATAGGCGGCCAGCCCGGTGGCGAAGGTCACGCGGCTGCCGCCGGTGACGTCGGTGTAGCCGACGCTGTCGGTATCGGCCACGTGCGGGTGGACGTCTTCGGCGGCGATGCCCAGCGTTTCAGCCAACTGCATGGCCACGCTGGTGCGCGTGCCGCCGATGTCGGTCGAGCCCTCGATGAGCGTCACCGTGCCGTCGGGATTCACGCTGGCCGAGGCGCTGCTCTTCAGACCGATATTGAACCAGAAGCCCGCCGCCACGCCGCGGCCGCGGTTATTGCCCGTCAGGGGCGCCTTGTAGTGCGGATGGTTGCGCGTAGCTTCGAGCGTTTCGATCAATCCGATCTTCGGATAGTCGGGCCAGCCGACGCGCTTGGCGCCTTCCTTCACGGCGTTTTTCAGCCGCAATTCGATCGGGTCGATTTTCAATTGTTCGGCCAGTTCGTCGACGACTTGCTCGGCGGCAAAGGCGGCCTGCGTGGCGCCGGGCGCCCGGTAGGCGGCGGTCTTCGGCTTGTTGAGCACCACGTCGTAACCTTCGACGCGGTAATTCGGAATGTCGTAGCAACTGAAGACGCACATGCAGCCCGGGCCGATCATGCCGCCGGGAAACGCGCCGGCATCGTACGCCAGCCAGGCATGTCCGGCCACGATGCGTCCGTCTTTCTTGGCACCCAGCTTTACGCGGACGAATGAGCCGGGCGTCGGGCCGGTGCCTTCGAATACCTCGGCCCGGGTCATCGACATCTTCACCGGCCGGCCGCACTTGCGGCTGAGCAGCGCGGCGACCGGTTCCAAATAGACCGGAATCTTGCCGCCGAAGCCGCCGCCGATTTCGCACGGCACGACGGTGACCTGCGAGACCGGAATCTGCAGCAATTCGGCCGTCTGCTGCCGGGCCGTAAACGAGCCTTGCGTAACGGTCCAGATCGTCAGATGCCCGTCTTGGTTCCAGAGCGCCGTCGAGACCTGCGGCTCGATATAGCCCTGGTGAACCGAGGCGGTCTTGAACTCGCGCTCGATCACTACGTCGGCCGAAGCAAAGCCTTTTTCGATGTCTCCCGCCTCGAACAGCAGATACTTGCTGGCGTTGCTCGGTTTCTCGCTGATCCGCTGGCCGACCAGGTCTTCGGTGTAGACTTCGGGGTGCAAGATTGGCGCATCGGGCTTCATCGCGTCGAGCACCCAAGTGACCGACGGCAGCGGTTCGTATTCGACCTGGATCAGCTTGACCGCCTCCTCGGCCACGTGCGCGTTGACCGCGGCAACGGCGGCGACGGCGTGCCCTTTATAGTAGACCTTGCCGTGGGCCAGCACGTTGGCGCCGAGATGCGCAAGATTCACGCGGCCTTCTCCCAAATCGGCCCATTTGTCTTTTAAGTCGGGCAAGTCGGCGGCCGTCACGACGGCGTGGACGCCCGGCAGCTTTTCCGCGGCCGAAGTATCGATGTGCTTGATGATCGCTTGGGCGTGGGGGCTGCGGAGGACTTTGCCGTACAGCAACCCGGCCATCTGCACGTCGTTGCCGTAGATGGCTCGACCAGTCACTTTGTCGGCGCCGTCGTGGCGAATCGGCCGCGTGCCAATCACCTTATAGTGCTTTTGCTGGCCGTTGCCGTTGCTCTTAGCGGAGGCTGCGGCGGTTTCTTTGCGAGCGTCGGTAGCCATTAGCGGGCGACCTCCTGCAGGTTTTTAGCGGCGGCTTGCACGGCGCGGACGATTTTGTCGTAACCCGTGCAGCGGCACAGATTACCGGCCAGTTCGAAGCGGATTTCGTGTTCGCTTGGGTTCGGATTGCGATCCAACAGCGCCTTGGCGGCCACGATGAAGCCGGGCGTACAAATGCCGCACTGCAAGGCGGCGTTTTCCAGAAAGCACTGCTGGATCGGGTGCAGGCGGCTCTCTTCGGCGATGCCTTCGATCGTGGTAATGTTGGCGCCTTCGGCCTCGACGCCCAGCACCAGGCAGCTATTCACCGGCTCGCCGTCCAACAGCACCGTGCAGGCGCCGCAGTTGCCGTTATTGCAGCCTTCCTTCGAGCCGGTCAGTTGCAGCACGTCGCGCAGCACTTCCAGCAGGCTCTGCCGGTTTTCGCACAAAAACTCGACCGGCTCGCCGTTGATCGTTGTGGAAATATGGGCTTTCTTAGTCAAATTCGCTGCCTTTCATGTCTCTTCTCCGTGTCCTCCGTGCCGCCGTGGTGAATCCCATTCCGGCAGAGTTCACCACGGAGGCACGGAGAGCACGGAGGATTTTCTTTTTAAAAATCAGCCGCCCCGCGCTCGCTCGACGGCGCCGGCCAGGGCGCGTTCGGTCATCACGCCGACCAGATGCACGCGGTATTCGGCGGTCCCTCGCATGTCGCTGATCGGCTTGGCGATCTTGCGGGCCAGTTTGCCGGCTTCGGCAAACGTCTCAGCGGTCGCGGGCTTGCCGGCCAGCCAGGCGGCTGCTTCGGTCGCCGCCAGCGGCGTGGGCGCCACGGCGGCCAGGCCGATGCGAGCCGCTTCGATCTTGTCGCCCGAGGCGTTCAATCGCACCCAGACGCCGGCGCCGACCACGGCGATATCCATTTCGTTGCGCGGGATGAACCGCAGATATTGCGAGCCGCCGTGCGCGGCGGGCGGCGGGAAGTCGAGCGCCGTCAGAAACTCGCCGCGGCCGAGCACGTTCTTGCCCGGCGCCGTGCAGAATTCGGCGACCGGCACGCTGCGGCGGCCGCTCGGGCCGGCGATCCGGCAAACGGCATCGAGCGCGATCAGCGAAGGGATCGAATCGGCTGCCGGCGACGAATTGCACAGATTGCCGCCGACGCTGGCCCGGCTCTGAATCTGCCAGCCGCCGATGATCCGCGCAGAGTCGGCCAACGCCGGATACGTCTTGACGATTTGCTCGTCGCCATAGATGCGGTAGCAGGGCGTGGCGGCGCCGAGGTGCAAGCCTGTTTCCGGGCTGAAGGAATACTCCGTCAACTCGGGAATCTTCTTGACGTCGAGCACCAGATCGGCCTCGCGCATGCCTTCGCGAAGCTGAACGATAATATCCGTGCCCCCGGCCAGAACTTTGGCCTTCGGCCCGCGTGCGGCCAACAATCTGACGGCCTCGTCGACCGTGCTGGCGGCCGCGTATTCGAAGTCTTTCAAGGTAGTCGGTCCTGGCGGGAATGTGCCGCGCACTAGCGCGCCTCGGGCGTGGCCGGCCCTGGGCCGGATAGACGCAATTTGAAGCCCTGTGCGGCGGCGTGTCAAGCGAGCCGTCGAGGCGCGGTTGACTGCCGTCTGGCGCCTCTTCAAGTCTGAGTTGATAGGTGAGGGTGGCTGGCGGCAGAGCGAAGCGATGCCCCAGCGAACTGGGGCTTCGCCTAGGCTCAGACCCAGCCACCCATTACTTGAGCATACATCAATCAGCGGCTGACAGAGCACTAGCGCTTGCGTTACGAAAGTAGGCGCCGGACGCGCGGCACATCATGGCGCGCGAATTCCCAGATCTCGACAGTTTTTTTTCGCCAGAAGATCGGCAATTTCGGCGTGCCTTGGAACAGCCGAGCGGCGATTCGCCGTCGGGTTGGCCCACCACGAATGCTTCGCGCCTTCTCGAACCAAGACGCAGCCCCGCGCTGAAAGGTGCGCAAGAAGCTCGCGGCGTTTCAAAGGCGAATGCTCACTTCTTCATAAGGGCTTTGGGCGGCCGACAAAGCATCGGCGCGGTTCAATTCCAACGCCTCTTTCAAAGCCGAACGCAGACTCTCGACGCACTCCTCTCGCGTGGCGCCTTGTCCATTGACGCCGGGAATCTCTTCGAGCCAGCCAACCCACCACGGTCCGTCGCGTTGGACGACGGCAGTATAGGCGCTTTCCATGCCAACCACCTCGCACGATTGCTGTTTTACGCCCCATTCCTTATTTTAAGCTCGATTTGCGATGGAGGAAGTACAGCGCCGCGTAGACCTTGGGGTCGATCAACGTTCCCTCGGCGGCGCGAGCGTCGAGCCAGGCATCGGTCTCGTCGAGCGGCACGGCGTGGACGACGATCTCCTCCGAGGCATCGCCGCCGCCGTCGTGGATTTTGGTCAGGCCGCGTGCTACGAAAAGCGCCACGATCTCGCTGGCCAAGCCGGCTGAGGGCGGGCCGATCGTGGCCAGCTCGAGCTGCCTCGCTTCGTAACCCGTTTCCTCCAACAGTTCGCGCCGAGCCGCGGTTTCGAGCGCCTCTTCTTCTTCGCCCACGATGTCGCCCACGAGCCCGGCAGGCGGTTCGATCACGCGGCGGCCAACCGGAATCCGATATTGCTCGACCAGCAACAACCGCCCGTCGTTGGTGACAGCCGCCAACACGACCGCTCCGCGAGCGTTGGTTCGCTCGGCATATTCCCAATGCGCCTGTTGGACCAAACGCACTCGCCGGCCTTCGGCCAATACGGTCCTTTCGTGGGGCAGGTTCAAGGGCGACCTTTCAAGCTGCGAAGCCTGCGCGAGACGGGGCAAATAAATCGAGCCTCATCGTAATCGAACGGCGCAGCACCGAAAATGGGTGCTCGGCTTTGCCCGAAATCGCGACAAGACCCGGCGACGATCGACGGCGCGAATCGGCCGCGCGTCACCCCCTGGCAGGATTGCTCGGTTTGGGCCAGAATACGGGCGAGGTTTTCCGCGAAGGCCGCGCAAACCCGATTTTTTGCAGCATCGCACGGACCGCGAGGGTTAAGCCATCAGCGGCCCTTTTGCACTGCCCGGAGCCCGCATGAAGACTCGTTCGACCACGATTTTGACCGTTCGGCGCCAAGGCGTCGTTGCGATAGGCGGCGACGGCCAGGTGACGCTGGGCAATTCGATCATGAAAGGCGACGCCAACAAGATCCGCCGGCTGCTCGACGGAAGAGTGATTACCGGTTTTGCCGGTTCGAGCGCCGACGCCTTTGCACTGTTGGAGCGGTTCGAAGCGAAGCTCAAAGATTACCCCTCGAACGTGCCGCGGGCCGCGACCGAGCTGGCCAAAGACTGGCGGACCGACCGTTTGCTGCGACGGCTCGAGGCGCTGTTGGCCGTCGTCGACTCGCGGCACACGTTGCTGGTCACCGGCAACGGCGACGTGATCCAGCCGACCGACAACGTGTTGGGCATCGGTTCCGGCGGAAACTACGCCGTGGCGGCCGCGCGAGGTTTGCTCGCACATTCGAATTTGTCGGCGGGCGAGATCGTGCGGCGCTCGCTGGAAATCGCCGCCAGCATCGATATTTACACCAACGCGAACATCGTGGTCGAGGAACTGGCGTGCGAGACTTGACTCCGCGGGAAATCGTCGCCGAATTGGACCGGCACATCGTCGGCCAGCACGAAGCCAAGCGCGCCGTGGCGATTGCCGTGCGCAACCGCTGGCGACGCCAAAGGCTGAGCGAGGAAATGCGCGCCGAAGTGGCGCCCAAGAACATCTTGATGATCGGCCCGACCGGCGTGGGCAAGACGGAGATCGCCCGGCGGCTGGCCCGGCTCACCGGGGCGCCGTTCATCAAGGTCGAAGCCACCAAGTACACCGAGGTCGGCTATTACGGGCGCGACGTCGAGAGTATGATTCGCGAACTGGTGGAGAACGCCATTGGCCTGGTCCGCGAAAGCGAACGCGCCAAGGTCGAGGCCGAGGCTCGCCGGCGAGCCGAAGAGCGGCTGCTCGATTTGCTGGCCCCGCCGCCCGTCGCGTTCGGCGAAACCAGCGAAACCGAGGCGGCCGAACGGCACGAGCGCACTCGCGAGAAGATGCGCGGCATGCTGGCGGCGGGCGATCTCGACCAGCGCATGGTGGAGTTGACCATCGAGCAGAAGGCGACGCCAATGATGCTGACCGGCATCGGCATGGAGCAAGTCGACGCCGACCTGCAGAGCATGTTCGAAAAGATCCTGCCCAAAAGCTCCGCCCGACGCGAGCTAAGCGTCAAAGAGGCGCGGCGCGTATTGTTCGAACAGGAAAGCGACGCGTTGATCAACGCCGAAAAGGTGAACGCCGCGGCCGTCGATCTGGCGGAGAACGTGGGGGTGATCTTCATCGACGAAATGGACAAAGTCGTCGCCAGCGAGAACACCAAGGGCGCCGACGTCTCGCGGCAGGGCGTGCAGCGCGACCTGCTGCCGATCGTCGAGGGCACGACCGTGCAAACCCGTTACGGCCACGTGAAAACCGACCATATTCTGTTCGTCGCGGCCGGCGCTTTTCACCGCGCCAGTCCCAGCGATTTGATGCCCGAGTTGCAGGGCCGCTTTCCGATCCGCGTCGAACTGAAGGACCTGGGCAAGGACGATTTCATCCGCATCTTGACCGAACCCAAAAGCGCGCTCACCAAGCAGTACCAGGCGTTGCTCGAAACCGAGAAGATCGAGTTGGAGTATACGACCGACGGCATCGAGGCCCTGGCCGACTATGCCTTTCAGGTCAATCAATCGACGCAGAATATCGGCGCCCGGCGGCTGTACACGATCATGGAACGGCTGCTCGAAGAGGTCAGCTTCGAGGCGCCCGACATGAAGAAACGCCGCGTGAAGATCGACGCCGCATACGTCAAGAGCCGGCTGGAATCGATCGCCAAGAACGAGGACTTGAGCCAGTTCATTCTCTGAACGCGGCGCGGCGGCATGCTCAACTGCGCGAACTCCCCGCCAGTGGTTAACCCGGCAATTGGCTTAGTCGCTCGAGCGCCGCTTCATAGGCCGCCCCGATTGCGCGGCAATGAAAGCGCCGATCGGTCGGGCCGACGACTTCAACGTCGATTTCAAGCCGCTCCGCCGGTAAACAGCCGGTCACGCGCTCGGCCCATTCGATGACGACGACGCCCGGCGAGTTGAAATATTCCTCGGGTCCCAGCGCCCAGAATTCCTCGTCGCCATGCAGGCGATAAGCGTCGAAGTGAAAGACCGGGCGGCGGCCGTAATATTCTTGCACGAGGACAAACGTCGGACTGACGACCTCGCGCCGATCGACGCCGAGCGCCTCGGCCAAGCCCTGCACCAAGCGCGTCTTGCCGGCGCCCAGCGGCCCGTTCAGGGCGATCACGGCTTGTTCGGGCAGCGAAGCGGCCAGCGCGGCGCCAAAGCGGGACGTGCCCTGCTCGTCGTGCGTCTCGTGAAGGAAGCTTTTCACCGTTCGCTGTTTAGCAGTTCGCCGCTTAAAGCTTGTCGAGGGTGTCGACCCAGCGGAGCAGTTCGGCCAGATCTTCGTCGTTCAAGTCGCGGCCTTGCTCGCCCTGATCGCGGACGAAGACCGCATACTTCCGCTCGCGGAGAGCCTTCAGTGCGGCCTCGATCGACGCGGCGACTTTGGATTTGGCGGCTCGCGTGAGGTAAAAGTCGAGCCGATAGACCGGATCGTTGTCGGGCGGCGGCTCGGCGAGCGGCGCGTCGATCGCCGCCACGCCGCGAATTTGCTCGCGGTTCGCAAAGGCCATCGCGTAGGCCAAGGCGCCGCCGATTTCGTGTCCGCCCGCGACGATGCGCAGCGAATCGGTCTGGTAGACCGCCCGCAGTTGGTCGAGCGCTTTCACGGCGAAATCGAGATCGCCGCGCTGCCAGCGGCCCTGTTCGGCAGCCTTGGGAGCCAACAGAATCAACCCCTGCGAATCGCAGCGATCTTTCCACCGCGCGAGCAGCTCGTCGTCCTTGAAGTCGCCCTCGGAAGCGAACCACGTCAGCACGGCGTACTTGAGACGCGGATCGTAGTCGGCGGGCACGTAGGCTAGCGCGCCGTTTTTGAATTCGGGAACTTTCACTTCGAACGAGCCCGTCGCCGGGCGTTCGTCGGCGAACGGTTCCAGCGGAGCGACCGCCGCAGGCGCCTCGGCGGGAATCGTCTCGGGTTCGGCCGTCCAAACGGCGTCGAACTGGATGCGTTCTTCGCCGCGTAGAATTTCCATGGCCACGCTTTGGTTCAGCTCGATCGCGGCGGCCGCTTCGACCAGTTCGTAGCGGTCTTTGATCGGCTTGCCGGCGACCGACACGATCTTGTCGCCCTCGCGGACCTCGGCCTTGGCGGCGGGACTGTCGGGATAGACGTAGCGCACCACCACGCCGTCGGCCTGTTCGACCGGATCGCGACGCGGCAGGATGCCGAAAAACGGCCGCTGGTAGGGATCGAGGTGATCGACCAGTTGCAGCTCGCGCTCGATCCGCTGCTCGCCGCGCAGCACGGCGACCTTCACCGAGTCGCCGGCGTAACGACGATTCAGCTCGTACATCAATTGCACCTGGCGGACGACCTCGCGTCCGGCGACCTCGACGATCTTATCGCCGGCTTTGATGCCCGCCTTGTAGGCCGGCGAATTCGGCCGGCAAGCGGCGATTACGGCGGGGTCGGCGTACATGTCGCGGCCGGCGAGACTGACTCCGATCAGGCCCGGTTGGAGATCTTCACCCGACTTCAGACGCTCGAAGTTCTGATTGATTTGCACCAGCGGCACGGCGAAACCGATGCCCGAGTCGTACCATTCCACGCTGGTCGCATCGGCGCCCTTGGTCGTCGAGAGCGGCGCCAGAACGCCCAGCACGCGGCCGCGTATGTCGACGAGCGGACCGCCGTAATTGTTGGGCGAGATCTTGGCGTCGGTTTGCAAGGCCTTGCCCCAGACGCGGTCGAGCGCGCTGACGATGCCCACCGAGACGTTCGGCTGCGCGCTGTCGAAGGTGCGGCCGACGGCGATGCCCCATTGGCCGACTTGCATCTCCGCTTCCGGCACGGCTTCGGGCGTGGGCAGCGACTCTTCGACCGAAATCTTCAACAGCACCACCATTCGGCTGGAGTCCGTGGCGACCAGCTCGGCCGGCGCCCGAGCGCCGCCGGGCAGCCGCACGATGATCGAAACGGGCTGTTGCGAGAAGTTGAAGGAACTGGAGACGATATAACCGTCGGCCGACACGATCAAGCCGGTCGCGGGGCCGGCCAGATCCAGCGATTGGTCGCCGCGCGCGCGGCCGCCGACCGTCTCGACGGCGACGACCGAGGGCGCCACCCGCTCGACGGCGGCGCGCATCGCCTGTTCTTCACGCTCGGCCAGATCCGCGTCATCGTCGGCCCGCGTCGAGACGGCGGCGCCAAGCAAAATGGCAATCGCCATCATAAGGTTGAATTCGCTCATGGATTGCGCGGCGCTCCCAGTTCCACTTCGATCAGTTTTTGATCGCGGATTACGGTCAGCCGAACTTTATCGGCCTGGTCGATCCGCTCGATCTCGTCTTCCAGGCTCTGGCGCGACTGCACGAGTTGGTTGTTGACGAACAGCACGAGATCGTCGGGACGCAAGCCCGCGGCCGCGGCCGGCGAGCCGGGGCGCACGCGGTCGACGTAAGGCGGCGTGCGATCCAGAACGTCGGGCACCAGCACCAGTCCTAACAGAGCTGCGCTGAGCGCGTGTTCCGGCTTCGCCCGGTCATCGGCGGCCGAGCGAGCGACGAATTTGCCCGAGCGAATCTCCGCCGCCGTCGGCGCCAATTCGGCCGCCGGAATGGCGTAATTCAGCCAGGCGCCGTTGAGCGAGTTGCGCAGTTCCTTGCCGAGCATGCCCAGTAGCCGGCCGCGAGCGTCGGTCAAGGCGCCGCCTGCGGCGCCGGGGTTGTTCGTCATTGCGTCGAGAATGTAAACCGGACCGCGGTAGGGCGTCTCGAACACGCCGCGCCGAGCTTCCAAGCGAGTCTTGACCGCGACGATGCCGTGTTGCACGCTCGCCGGCTCATCGCCGGTGGCGACGCCAAACAAGTTGCTAAACGCCAACACGCGAGCCCCCGCATCGGCGGAAACTTCCTCGGCCAGTTCGAAGTAAGGCAGATTGGCGGCATCGATCTTCAATAGCGCCATTTCGAGCCGCGGATCGGCGCCGAGCAACTTGGCTTCGAACTTCCGCCCATCGTCGAGCGTGGCCGTAATGTAGTCGGTGTCGAGCACGTAGCTCCAGACGGTCAGCACGTGTCCTTCGGGCGAGATCAAAAAACCGCTTTGATATGGTTCCAGGCCGCGGAACCCGCCTGCGCCGTAGATCTTGACGATCTTGGGCTGGACGTCGCGGATCACCGCGGCGAACGATAGCGAGGCCTGAACCGCTTCCGACGCGGCCGAAAAAGCCGCCATCGCCGCCAACAAGGCCAAGCCGGCTCGCGGGAAGGGCGGCGCGGGGCGGGAGATGATTGAGCTTGGTGAAATCATAGTTGCGTTTGGTCGTGGTATTCGATTCGGGCGCCGTGTGACGCTTGGTTATTCTTTGCCCGGTTGTTTCTCGCCCGGTTGTTTCTCAGCGGGCGGCGCGGCGAGTTCCAGATTGTCGAACTTGAAGACCCCGTAAACGCCGTTGCCGTATCGCACCTCCATCCGGCTGGGCAGATCGCGGCCTTCCGCCTCGCGATAGTCGGCGAAACGCAGCTCGCAGGGGTCATCGTCGGCCCGCAGAAACATTTCCATGGCCAGCAGGCGGCCGGTGGTCGGATCGATGAAGAACTGGCATTCGACGCCGCCATAAGTGCCGGTTAGCACCTCGACCAGGCCCGGATGTCCGGCCAGGGGCGCCATTCCATAGTATTCCACGGCGCCGAATTGTTCGGGCCCAAGTACGAGCAGCCGCCGCCAAAGGAATAGCGCTGCCAGCAGCCCGCCGCTGCCCGGCGGATCGCTGGCGTCCGTCAGGCTGTCGGCGACGATCAGTTTCAGCTTGCCGCCCGGCAGCGCACACGAAGTCGAATCGGCATTGATGCGGAATTGGGCTTCGCCCGCGCCCAGCAGTTCGCCGCCGAGCGTCCACTCCCCGGCGGCCGACGTAAAATCGCCGCGCGCGACGAGCATGTTCCAAACGCGCGTGCGGTTCAGCTTGTTGAAGTAATAGTTGGCGAACCCTCGCCGCGCCTCGAAGTGCTGCTTGACGATCTCGGGCATCTCTTGCCGCGCCGGCGGTTCATGCGTCGGCAACGGCAGTTTCGGCTTGTCGTCGGGCTTGCGGCCGGGCGGCTGTTCCGGCGGCGCCATCGGCGTGCGGCCGCCGACCTTATCGATCAATTCTTGCGTGCCGTGAACGCCGCTGAGCCGCACCAGCGTTTCGTAGGTGCGTCCCTTGCGACGGAACGTCAACGGAACTTGCCAGCCCTTGGGGTAAATGCCCAACACGTTCTTGAAGGCGTTCACGGTGTGAATCGGTCGCCCGCCGAAACTGACCGCCTCGTCGCCGTAGCGCAGCCCGCGACGATAGGCGTCGCTGTCTTCGAGAATATCGGCCACGATCACGCGGCCGTCATCCTGGCTGGCCAGCCGGGCCCCAAGCGTGGCGTGGTCGAGAATTCGACCGCTCTTCAAGCAGCCGAGAAAATTCTTGATTTGGTTGATCGAGATGGCGTAGCCCACGCCCACGTTGACGCGGCCGCGCTTTTCGAATGAACCGCGGCCGTTGATGCCGATCAGCCGGCCGTGCATATCGAACAGCGGACCGCCCGAGTTGCCGGGATTGATCGAGGCGTCGGTCTGCAGGCAGTCGGCGTATTCCAACAGCGTGCCGGCCGGATATTGATAACGATGAACGCCGGAAATGATTCCGTACGTGATCGTCGGCTGAAAATCGGTTGCCAGCAGGAACGGATTGCCGACGCAAAAGGCCCAATCTCCGACCTGCACTTCGTCGCTGTCGCCGAATTCGGCGTAAGGAAAGTCGTCGCGCCCGAAGAGCTTGATGAGCGCCAGGTCGCCGACCGGATCGATGCCGACGATCACCGCGTCGTACAGTCCGCCGTGGGCCATGCCGCACTTCATCGCGTCGCCGGAGCCTTTGGTGACGTGGAAATTGCTCAAGGCATAACCGTCGGGCGAAATCACGACGCCCGAGCCGCCGCCCTGCCCGCCGGGCGAAAAGATGGCCACCGCCGCCTCGCGGGCCTTGTGCATCACGGAAATTCGCTCCGCTTCGGCCTTCAAAACGGCCGGATCGACCTCTGCATGCACGCGAGCGGCCGGCGCCGCCAGCAGGACGAGCGCCGCGACGATTGCAGCCCGCGAAGTCGACTTCCGAGGCGAGATCCTTGCGTAGGGCGAGGGCTGCATCATTTCAGAATCCTAGCATCGCAAAGGTCAAAGTGGTCCTGCACTTCCTGCCCCTCGCCGAAATCGACGACGAGCTTGAGCCGGCTGACCCCCGTGACGTCGAGATCGAGCGGCAGCGGCTCGTCTCGACCGGTAAGGTCGCCTTCGTAGAGCGGTTTGTCGTCTCCGAGGATCGTCAATCGCACGGCGCCCTCGGGCCTGGAGCGATCGTCGATTCCCGCCATCGCTTTAAGCCGGCGGAAACGGCCCGGAGGCAGGCGATAGGCGAGCTCGGATCCGCTATACAGGGCGACGCCCTTGGCGTACTCTTGACGTCCCAAGCGCAACGGCCCGCCGTCGAGATAGCAATTGAACCGCGGGCGATGGAATTCCTTGAGCGAGGCCGAGGCGCTCGCTTCGCCGAAAAACGGCCGCCAGTCGACCGATTCGGGCGTGAGATCGCTGAGATATTGGATTTTGCCGTCGATTGCGGCGACGTCGTTCAGTGCAATCCGCATCTTCAAACCGGCGGGCGTGGTTAGTTCGAGGGCGCCGTCAGCGAGTTGTGCCGTTTGCACCTCGAAACGAGCGCCCGACGCGTCGGTCACGCGGCAGACGCTCTCAGGCAGCTCTCGCCCGGCAGGGTGAAAAAAGACCAAACCTTCGACCCGCGAGCGCTTCACCGACAAGGTCTCGCCGTCGAGCGTAAACTGCACCTTTTCGTCGCTCGTATCGCCGGCGACGCCGCTTTGATAGTCGAGGGCTTCCTTCTTGCGAATCACGATCACGTCGCCGGCATGCTTGACGCCAAGAATTTCCGCCCATTGCGCGGCCAATTCGGGAGTTTGCGAATTGAACCGCACGTTGGCGATGTCGCGGGTCGGCAGCGTGACTTTACCGCCCATGAGCGTCTCGAACGAGGCCTGTCCCGCGGCGACGTTGTACGAGGCGGCCACAAGCGCGGACCCGTCGACCAGTTCGATCCAGACCGCCGGCTTTGCGTCGGGCGGCGCGGGCGAAGTTTCGGGCGCAAGCGCAAGCAGACTTTCCGTCGGCGCGGTTTGACGCCCCGTAGCGGTTTCGAGCGCGATTTGCGTCGCCGAGAACTCGACCAAGGCGCCTGAGAAGCTCTCGCCCGCCGTGGTGCGCAACTGAAACTTCGGCTCGGGCGCCGCCGCGGCAAGCAAGAGCCAACAACCTAAACTTGCGGTGAGATTCATGAGCCAAGCGCCCTGGGGCGGTTATTCGTTTTCGCTAGCTAACTTGCGGAAATATTGCTCGATGGCGTCGCGGTAGTGCGAAGGGAAGTCTTTGCCGATTTGCTGCAACGCCTCTTCGCGTTGTTTGGCCGGCAAGTCGCCCCAGCCCGAGGTGTTGCCGATTTTGCGATGGTTGACGTCGCCCGGTCCCCGAGCGCCGGCGATACGGCTGTCCTGCATGGGCTTCGTCGGTTGCGCGGAGCCGCTTCCGCCGGCCCCGCCGCTGCTGCTGGACTGCTGCTGGTTTTTCTCGATGTCTTCGATGAGCTTGTCGAGCGCGGCGATCACGTCGTCTTCGACTTGGCGGACCTTCTTGCCCGCGCGGCCGAGGTGCAGCCGGCGGCGAATATCGTTCATTTGCCGTGAAATATGGTCGAGCGACTCTTCTTTCAACTGTTTCAGATCGTCCTGCATCAGCTCCGCCACCGACTTGTAGCGCACCGGCAGATCGGCCGTTTCATCGAGCAGGCGTTCGAGCGTTTTCAGGCCTTTTTCCTTGTCGAGCAGCCGATGGTAGGCCACGCCCTGATAAAACAAGAGCGTCGCCGGATCGACCACTTGTTCGGGCTTGAGTTCGGCGATTTGCTCCAAGGATTCGTCGAACAGTCCTTCGTGCGCGAGCCAGCGGCCATAAAACAGCCGCAGGTTATCGCGCTCGAAGGCCGGCGTCTCGTCGGCGGTCAGCCAGGCTTGCGGCGCCAAGGGCCCCTTGGCGCGCATCCGCGAACACAAGTCGGCGAGCGATTGAGCGCGAGGGTCGGCCGCGGCGAAGCTTTCGGCCAAGCGGTCCAGGCGGTCGCCTGCGTTTTCCTGTTCGCCGGGCGATTGCCAGATCAGCTCGACGGCGGCCTGCGCCGCTGCGTCGGCTTTACGCTCGTTCAACCAGTCGAGAAGTTGCGTTTTGACCTGCTCGAACGACGGCGCTTCGATGGTCGGCTTTTTCGCAAACGCGTTTTCGGCAACGATCTCGGCGCCTCGAGCCGACGGCGCCAGGGCGCCCGCGATGATCGCTAAAGCGAAAACGCCCGTATTCAACGCGATGTTCATTTGTTTTTCTCCAAGACGATGTCGCGAGTGGCCTTGAAGATCCTCGTTTCTCGCTCGCTGAGCTTCTGCAGAACGTCGATCAGGTCGGCTTTGTCGGCTTGGCCCACGTCTCCCTCGACCAGTTTCGCATAGCGCTGGGTGCGGTTGTTGACGCGCATTTGCAAGGAGCGAATCATCTTGAGTTCTGCCAGCGCGTCGACGAGCGGCGGATCCTGCGGTTCGCCTTGCTGGCTCTGGCCTTGCTGCTGTTGCTTTTCTTCCTGGTCCTTCTGGGCCTTTTGCAAGGCGGCGATCATTTCTTCCAAGGCGGCGATGATCTCTTCTTCGATGCCGAGGGTGATCTCGTCGGCCTTGGCTTGCGCGAGGCGCGCGGCGACCTGCTCCATGTCTTCGCGCATCTGGCTGACCGCCTCGGGGAACGCCACCGCCGAGCCTTCTTCGTGCAGCACCGACAATGCCGAGTCGACCTCGATCACGATCTGCGACTCTTTCCGGCTCTGTCGGCCCGCCTCGATCTCGTCGTTGCGGTCGCGATCTTCGGCAGGCTGGTCGGCCAACAGCTTTGTGGCGTCGTGGACTTCGATCTGCATCTCCAGCATTTTACGGAACCGCGCTTCGAGCATGGCCAAGGTGCGCTGCATCTCTTCTTCGCGCAATTGGCGAAGAATGTCTTCCAGCTTGGCCTTGGCCAATTCCAGCTCGCGCAGGGCTTGCTCTTGTTCGGGGATCGCCCCTTCGCGCTGGGCCTGCTCCAATTTCTTGCGGGCGGCCTCCATTCGCTGTTGTGCGGCCTGCACGCGTCGGCGAGCCGACTCTTGCGACGATGGCTCTTCTTGCTGCTGACCCGACTGCGACTCTTGCTGCTCGCCTTGGTCCTGGCTTTCGCCTTCTTGTCCTTCGCCCGAGGGCCGAGGCTTTCCCTGGTTCTCACCCGGCGATTGGTCCTTGCCGGACGGCTTTGGCTTCGAAGAGTCGCTTGGCTCGCCTTCGGCCGGCTCTCCCTCGGATTTTTCCTGGGCGCCTTTTTCGGAGTCCTGGCCTGGCTTGTCCTTGGCGCCTTTGCCTTCTTCCGACTTCTTATTCTTCTCGGAATCCTTGCCTTTCCCCTTGGACTTGCCTTCGCCCTGCGGTTTGCCTTTGCCCTGGTCTTCGGCCTCGCTTTCTTCTTCGTCGGCCGCCTGCGGTTTGCCGTCGTTTTCATCCGCCTGCATCTGGTCGGCGAGCTTGGCGGTTTGCTGCTTGAGCTTGTCCTGGGCGTCGGCCAGACGTTTGGCGTCGGCATTGCCGGCGGTTTGCCCCTGCAATTGCTGCTGCTTGTTGATCAACTCGGTCAATTGGCGGATCTGCTCCTTGACTCGCTCTTTTTCGTCTTTGAGCTTTTGGCTGCGCTGCTCGGTCAAGAGCAACTCCAACAACCCGGCCAGGTCCTGTTGGAGTTCGGTTTGCTGGGTCACGGCGTTGGCCAGCCGCTCCTGTTTCAAGACTTCGACCACGCGTTCGAGTTGCAGGCCGATCAATTTCTCCTTGCTCTGCCCGACCGCCTTGCGCAACAGCGCGGCGCGCCTTGGATCGGAGGCGGCGGTTAATTCCGACATCCGCAGCAGCACCTGCTCGAAGCGTTGATATTTGCCGCGAATCTGCTCCTGGGCCAGCGAAAGCTCGTCGAGCGAATTGGGTTCGGCGGCCGGGGCGTCGGGCGAAGTGTCGGAAGCGGCTTTTGGCGCCGAGGCCGATGGCGCTTCGCTCTGCGCCTTCTCGCTCTGCGCCTGGGCGGCTGGCGCAATCGCCAAGCAGGCTGCCGGCGCGATGGCGCCGACGATGGCCAACCAACGACTCCTTCTCCTGCGCATGGCTCTCACTCCTCGTCTTCCAGCAACGAGCGGACCCGGTTCCGTCGTTGCAATTTCGTTTGCTCGGTGACGTTTTGCTGCGCATCGATGATCTCGCGCAGCAAATCGATGGCCTCGTTGAAGCTTTCCATCTCCAACATTTTATCGCGAACCTGCTGCATCTCGATCAAAATAGCGTCGATTTGTTCGACGGCCGCCTGCTGCAAGCCGGCAGCCGCCGGCTCGGACAGATGCTTCTCCAACACGGCCAGCCGCTTTTCGAGTTCCCTGAAGCGCGGCCCGGCGATCTGCTTGAGCGGGTCGGCGATCTGGTCTTTCAGGCGGATTCGCAGCTCTTCGGTATCGACGCGGTTGTTGACCAGTTCGGCCCGGATGTCGTCGAAGGAGATCGCTACGCCGCGGGTTTCTTCTGCATTCTTCTGGCCGCTCTGGCGCGCGCGTTGTATGCGGAGCCGGTTGCGCGACAGCCGCCGTTCGGGCGTGTCGGCGGCGGCCGGCTCATCCTCCGGTTCGGCGCCGGTCGGGCCGGCTGCGGGGGATTTTGCGGGCGGTTCTGATTTTTCGGTTTTCTCGTCCGCTTCCGGCGATTCCGTCTCGAACTGGGCCAGCGAATCGCGAGTGTCGGAGACTTCTTGCAAAATGCTCTCGAACCGTTGGCGAAGGTTCAACTCGCGCGATTCGAGCATGGCCCGCAGTTGTTCGGGCGTGACGACGTCGAGCAAGAAGCGTTCGCCCGAGGCGATGTTCGGTTCGCTCTCGGCGGACAACTCGGGCACGTTGCGGTTATCGGCGGACTTGGCGCCGACGAGCAGCTTTTGGCCGGGCTTGAGCGCCAATTCGCCGATCTCGAAATACTCTTCGACCGTCAATTCGTTGCGGCCTGACGGATCGGCGGCAAAGGCTTGCCGCTTGGGGTCTTGTTCATCGATGACGTATTCGATCCAGGCCTGCGATACTCCGTAATCGTCTTTTAGATCGCCCGCAAGCGGCAATTTGGCCTGCGGGGTGACGGCCGATCCGATCCCCTGCAAGCGAACTTGCACCAAGGGCGGCTCGTCGGCCACGGCCGCAAGCGAAAGTTGCACGGGCGTGCGGTTCTTGATGCCATCGGTATCTTCGAGCGTGAACGAGAGCAGCTTGTCGGCGTCGAGACATTCCAAGGTGAAATCGAACCGGCGGCTGCCGAGCAGCTTGAGCGGCTGCGAAACGGCGTGCGACTTGCCAGCCAGGTAGTCGACTTGTGCTGCGACCAGGTCTTTGGTCGCTTCTGCGCGGATCGTGACGCGCGTGCCGATCGGCAGCGCCACCAGGCCCGCGCCCGGCAAGTCGGCCGCCGAGCGCCGCATGTAGGCCGGGTATTCGCAGTGCAACGTCATGCCGATGCTCGGACTGTCGACGACGCGGATGTTCAGGTTCCGCAGCCGCGTATCGCCGCCCAGCACGTCGAAAGTCAGGTTCGACAGCACGCTGGGGAACGTGTAGCGATAATCCTGGAAATCGTCGCGGCCCGGTTCGGCGTTGCCTACGCGCTCCATGTTTTTTCGCAGCCGCTTACCGTCTTCGGTCTGATAGTGCACCTCGACCACTTGCGGAATGACCAGCGGCGGCGCCGTTTCGGCCTGAACCAGAATCTCCAGATCGGTCCCGCGGGCGACGACTCGCTCCCGCTCGTCATTGTCGAAGCCTTCGATCCGCAAGTGCGTGTTGCGCGGCCAGGGCTCGTTGGTTAGCGTGGCCAGCCGCTTGACGCCGAATTGAAAAACCTCGGGGGCCGCCACGGCCAAGGCGGCGATCGAGAGCAGCAACACGCCCGCCGTCGCCGCCGCGCGCCACAACGGCGCCATGTTGAACACGTCTCGCAGTTGCACCTCAGCCGCACGGGCCGCCGCGTCGTCGCAAGTGTGGGCCAGCATCGCTTGGCCGTGTTCGGCCAGCGGTTCATCGCGCTGGCTGAGTTCGACCGCCGTGAGCAGGCTTTCTTCGAAGCGGTCGAAGCGCCGCTCGATCAAGAGCGCCATGTTGCGATCGCTGAGCCGGACCCACAGCCGCCGCACCGTTAAGCGGAGCAAGACGACGGCACCGGCGAGCGCCGCAACAACCAGCAAGAGTTGCCGGGCCAACGGCGAAGGCTCGAAGAACCAATCGATGCCCAACCCCAGCCAAAACGCAAAGCCCAACGCCGCCGCCGTCGCCGCCAGGCCTTCCAACCAGACATATTGCCAGATGCGCCGCCGCAAGGCGGTCAGCAGGCCGAGAACTGTCGGAGCAAGTTGAGGCGTCTGGGGCATGATTTTAGAATTTGGATTGCGGATTTAGGATTGCTGCGGGGCGCTCGATTGAGACGTTCGTGGATCCTGTTTTAGTTCCTTCGAATCACGCCAGCTTCACCAGCCGGCGAATGAGCCATTCCAGGCACAGCAGCCCGCACAGGGCGTACATTACGGCGGATGTGGCCCACAACGGCGTGGGAGAAGCCACCGTCGTAATCGTGCGACTCTGATCGCGCAAGACTTGCGCCAAGGGCTTCGTTTTGCCGGCGCCCTTGAGCGCGGCATCGAGGCCGACGTAGTACGCGCCGCCCGTCTTGGCGGCGATCTCGCTCAAGAGGGCGTCGTTGCGCTGCGGGTGTTCGCGCTCCAGGTCGGGCACGCGAACCTGAATGCGGCGCGTGAGCCGCTCGTTTTCGCTTTCCGGAACCGGCAATTCCAAACGGTACGCGCCTTCCTTGTGCAAGGCGAACTGGCCGCGATAAGCGCCGGCGCGCGAAGGGTCGGCCGCCAGCACCACCGTTTCCAGGCCGCCGTCGGGCAGGCTGACTTCCAGCGGCACGCGCGGCAATTCCAAAGGCTCGAGCCGCGTGTTGCTCAGTTGAGCCCGCACGTCGACCGTGCCGCCCAAGAGATAACGATCTCGCTCGACTAACAGCACGCCGCGGTGCGAACCTCGCAGCAGCCGGCCTTGCGACACGTGCCGGATCAGCTTGGTGTAAAAACGCTCGAAGTAGGCTTCGTCTTCGGCCCGCAGCCGCCACATTTCGCCGCTGCCGAGATAAAACGCGCGGCCGGCGCCGTAGAATTGACCTGCCATATAGGGCGGTTGCTGGCCGCCGTCGGCGGTGCGCGGATCGGAAAAACGGCCGTAGACCGTGGCGCCCGGTTTGGGGCCGCGCACCGAAAAATAGCCAAACACGCCAGGGAACGCCAACCAGGCCCGCGCCGAGGCCGGGCCCGAGTCTTCGATCCACAGGAATTCGGCTTCCAAGCCGTCGCGCGTGAATTCCACCGGCCAAGGCTCTTTCGAGCTGTAACGCGAGTCGTCCAACAGCGAGAACCGGCGATTGAATTCGACCGGATAGAGGCTGCGGATGCGGGCCAGATTCGGATCCTGCGCGCAACGATCCATGAAGATAGGTCCTGCGATCACGATCAAGCCGCCGGCCTGGTCGCCCACCCAACGCTCGAGGAGTTCCTGCTGCGCCGAACTCAGCACGCGCCAGTCGGGATCGAAGGCCACGATCGCGTCGTAGGCGAACAACTGTTCGCCGGTCTCGGGAAACTCTTCGAGGATGGCGCTGGCGTCTTGCGAGATGCCTTCGGCGCCGGTTTGCAGCAACACGTCGACGACGACGTCCTTGTCTCGTCGCAGTTGGTTGCGCAGAAACTGGTACTCGCGCGAGGGACCGCCCGCCAACAGCAACACCTTGGTCTTGCGATCGACGACTTCGATGTCGACTTCCTGTTGGTCGTCTTTTTGATAACGGTCTTCCGACGGCGGCCTGACCCTCAATCGCAGCGTGCGGCGGCCGACCTCGCTTGGGACCAATTCGAACTTCACCGGCACGACTTCGCCGTCGCCGCCCAACGTGACTTGCTGCACGCCTTCGCTGATCCCTTGATCGTTGGCAGCGGCGACTGCGCCGGCGCTGCGCGAGAACAATTCGACGCCGACCGTCTTGCCGGCCAGGCCTTGCGCCTGCAGATAGCCTGTGGCTACGTAGCGATCGCCCGGATAAGCTCGGGCGGGCGCCACGAAATCGCTAATCCGCACGTTGACCGGTTGTTCGAGCGAGCCGATGCCGACGGTATAGACCGGAATTCGCGATTCGCGGGCCAATTCGACGGCCGCGGCCGGCTCCAGCCCGGCGTTCTGCTGACCATCGGTGAACACGACGATGCCCGAAATCGGCGCGCCGCGATCGGCTTCGAGCCATTGTTCGAGCGCCTGGCCCAAGCGCGTTTCGGTTCCGCGCGGGGCGAGGGCCGAGAGCCAATCGGGCTTGGCTTTTGCGTCCGACGCTTCGGCTGCCGGAGGCCCTTTCGCTTCGGCCTCGGGCGTTTGTTTGACGAACGAAACGAGCCGTTGCGAGTCCTGGTCGAACCGCAGCACTTCGACGTCGTGTTTGCGCCGCAGTTCGCTCAAAAAGTCGCCTTGTTCCAAGGATTTTGCGACGGTCTCGACTCGGTTCTGCTCGGCGGAAGCGGCCGATGAGTCGCTGTCGGCGAGTCCCATGCTGAGACTGGTATCGACGAGCAGCAACACGCGTGAATTCTGCACCTGGTCGATCTCGTTGCGCCACTGAGGCTCGAGATAGACCAGAAACAAGCCGGCGAACGTTGCGATTCGCAAACACGTCAACAACGCGCCGACCGCGCGGTTCAGTTCGACGCTGTCGCGGCGATACATGTACAGTACGTACAGCAGGATCGCCGCGGCCACGGCCGCCGGCGGCAGCCAATCGCCGGGCGACTGAATACGGCCCCATTCGAACAAAGCGCGCGAAGCCCCCGCGGCTGGCGATGCGACGTCGGCGAATAAGAGACCCTTGGCGAACATCAGCGCGCTGGCTCCTTCGCCGGATGGTAACTGGCCGAACAGGCCAGGGCTTGTTCTCCCAAGAGCATGGCCACAAGCAGATACAAAATCCATTGGCTCAAATTCGAGCCAGCCAATTCGCGGGCCGCCGGTTGAAACGCGTCGGCCTGGGCATACTCGTAACGCACGCCTTTGAGCCGCTCGGCCATCTCCGACGCGCCGACGGTCGAAAGGTCGCCCTCGGCGGCGTTGACATTGAACGCCAGGTGGCGGATCTCGGGCTGATTGTCGAGCGTGGTCAATTGCAGCTCGTAAATGCCGCTAGCCGTGGTGGCGGGAAACGAGGCTCGCAGGTTTGTTTCGCCTTCGGCTGGCGTCGCGCTAGCGACCAGCGCACCCCCTTCGGCAGCCGAGCCCCCGTTGTCGTTCGCCGCCGCCGAGCCGCCGGCGGCGGGACCGTGATCGCTCGGCGACATCAGCCGGACTTGCGGTTGGTAGCGGACGGGATCGAGTTCCAAATCGATCGGGGCGCCGACCGCCCGATTGGCGTCGAGCACCGCGCGGGCGGCCAGGTTCGTTTGCATCTCCAGAGCGGCGACCACGAAGCTCGGATTGCGGCTCCAATTGTTCCACTGCGGGGCCGCAGTGGTCAGAATCGCCACGACCCGGCCTTCGCCGAATGTGCGCTCGACGGCCAGCGGGGCGCCGTTGCGCAGCCGGGCGATGACTTTCGTCGTCGAATCGGCCGCCGGCGCCCACGACTTGGGCGAGGAAAAGTACCAGTCGATCGTGACGGCCTTGAGATAGCTGTTGCGCTCGCCGGCGAAGATTTTGAAGATCGGGTGGTCGGTGATCTCGAAATCGGCCCCGCGTTCCAAGCGGTCGACGAGCAACTGCGTCTTGGCGACCAACGGCAAGGGAAACGCGCCGTCGCCGTCGCGGTAGAGCTTGTCGTTGTAAAAGCTGGCCCGGCAGCGGTCGCCCATGAAAAAGCCCAGGCCGCCTCCGCCGCGGACGTAAGCTTCCAGCGCCTCGACGCCGGCATTGTCGAGCCTTTCCACGTCGAGTAGAAACACGGTCGAAAACTTGTCGAGCGGCTTGCCTTGATTCAGATAGCTGATCGTTTCGATCTGCGGATCGAGACCGGTTTTCACCGCTCCGCCCGGCGCTAGAGCGGCCGCCAGATAACGGGCGTTCAAGGCATCGGCGGCGCCGTCGATCAGCAGCACCGGGACGGACGCCGGCAGATCGACCAGCGTGAACCGCAGATTGTCGGTCGCCAGCGGGTCGCTGCCCAGGCTGGCCGCCACCACATGTTCGCCAGCGGTCGGGAAGAAGGCCGCGAATCGCCGCGTTTCGCTCTCGCCCGGCGACAGTGCGTCGATTGACAACGCGGGCCGAGCCTGACCGTCTTCTTGCAGCAGAATCGACACGTCTTCGGCCTTGTCGCTGCCGAAATTCGTGACGGTCACGTCGAAAGACAGCGGCACTCCCGCCGCCTGGGCGCCGCCGGTCGGTTCGAGGGCCGTGATCGCCAGGTTCGGGTGCGCCGCGTCGACGCAATTGATGAGCCGCAAGTGAACTCGGGCCTGGTCGAGCTGCGCGAGCATTTCGGTCAGTTCGCCCGGATCGTTCCATTCGTTGGCCCGAAAGTCGGAGACCAGGTACACCACGCGGTCTTCGTCTTTGGCTTCGCCCAACAATTGTTCGATCGCTTCCAGGGCCGGCCCCGGCGCGGCGGCCAATTGCGAAGGCTGCATCGGCCGCAAGACGTCTTTCAATTGATTGCCGAACTCGGTGTTGATCTGGGCCTTCAACAAGTCGGGCGGCGAGCCGTCTTGGCCGCGGCCGGCCCGCGAAAACCTAAGCAGCGTAAACGTTTGGGCCTGAGGCTCCTGGGCCAGACCTTCGCCTAGCCGCTCGATGACTCGCTTGGCTTCATCGAAGGCGCTCGTGTCCGACCAGCGATCGGCCATCGAGAAGCTGTCGTCCAGGAGCACGATATGGTGCGTCTTGCCGCCGCCGAAGAAACGGCCGAGTTCGTCCCACAAGCGCGGCTGGGCCACGATCAGCACCACGGCCGCCACGGCCAGCATCCGCAAGAGCAGGAGGAAAAGCTCCTTGAGCTTGATCCAACTGCTGTTCTTCTTCTGACTGGCCAGCAAGAACTCCATCGCCGCCCACTGCACGCGGCGATGGCGCAACAGGTTGATCAGGTGGATCAACACCGGCACGCCGACGAGCGGCAGTCCCCAAAGGAGCAGTGATGGATCGACGAAAGTCAGCATCGACGGAAAAGCTTGCAGATTCCTATTTGGTTTGGGTCGTCAGTTTCGCCGGTGCATTCCCAGGCGATGACTCAAGAACGCCGCCAGCGCCGCATCGAGCGGCTGGCTGGTGCGGATCAGGGCGTAATCGACCATGTGCCGCGTGCAGCCGCGGCGAACTTCCTCCAAAAAGGCGCCGACGGCTTCCAGGTAGCCGGCCCGCAGCGCCCGCGGATTGCAGCTCAAGTGCTCGGGAATCTCCAATCCCTCGAAGCGGGTCGGCCCGTTGAAGGGAAAGTCGAGCTCGTCGTCGTCCATGACGTGGAACACCATCGCGTCGTGCCCTCGCTGACGAAGAAGTTGCAAGCCTTTGAACAAACCCGGCCGGTCGACCAGCAAGTCGGAAAACACGGCCACCATGCCGCGCCGGGGGTAGCTTTCGGCCACGTGCCGCAGAATGCGGTAGATGTCGGTCTTTTGCTTGGGCTGGCTGACGTCGAGCGCGGCGATGATCGACTCCAGGTGGTTGCGCTTGCTGCGCAGCGGCACGGTCGTGCGCGCCGCGTCGTCGAAGGCCACGCAGCCGACGGCGTCTTGTTGCCTGAGCAGCAAATAAGCCAGGCTGACGGCCGCCGTCGAGCCGTATTCGTATTTGTTCAGCGGCCCCGAACCGTAACGCATGCTGCCCGAGACGTCGACCAAGAGCGTGCAGCGCAGGTTGGTGTCTTCCTCGTATTGCTTGACGTAATAGCGGTTCTGCTTGGCCCAGACCTTCCAGTCGATGTGCCGCATGTCGTCGCCGGCGACGTATTCGCGATGCTGCAGGAACTCAATCGACTGTCCGAAATACGGACTGCGGTGGGCGCCCGACAAAAAACCTTCGACGATGTGCCGCGCGCGCAGGTCGAGCCTGGCGATGCGTTTGATCGCCTCAGGATGCAAAAATCTTTTGGAAGCGGGCATCTTGCGTCAGTTCGTCTTCTTGGGTGGGGGTGGCGGCGATCAACTGATCGATCACGCGGTCGGTGGTCACGCCCTCGCTCTCGGCGGCGAAATTGACGACCAGCCGGTGACGGAGCACGGGCTTGGCCAACGTCTGGATGTCGTCGGTCGAAACGTGCGTGCGACCGTGCAACAGGGCCCGCGCCTTGCCGCCCAGAATCAGGTTCTGCACCGCGCGCGGGCCGGCGCCCCAGGTGAGCTGCTCGTTGATGAACTCGGGCGCTCCGGGTTCGCCCACGCGAGTCTGCCGCACGAGCGACAGAGCGTAGCGGACGACGTGGTCCGAGGCGGGCACCTGGCGGACGATTTGCTGTAGCTCTACGATTTCCTCGGCCGAGAGCACCGGCACGATATGGTCGGAAAGCGTCGTCGTGGTACGGCGCGCGATCTCGAATTCCTCGTCGAAGTTCGGATACCTGACGAACACCTTGAACATGAAGCGGTCTTGCTGCGCCTCGGGCAGCGGATAGGTGCCTTCCTGTTCGATCGGGTTCTGCGTGGCCAGCACGAAGAACGGATCGGCCAGCGGATGCCGCACGCGGCCGACCGTGACTTGGCGCTCCTGCATCGCTTCGAGCAAGGCGGCTTGAGTCTTCGGCGGCGTGCGGTTGATTTCGTCGGCCAAGACCACATTGGCGAACAGCGGCCCCTCCAGGAAGCGAAACTCGCGCTCGCCGGTCGAGCGATTCTCTTCGATCACCTCGGTGCCGGTGATGTCGGCCGGCATCAGATCGGGGGTGAACTGCACCCGGCTGAACGACAAGTTCATCGTCCGCGCCAGCGTGCTGATGATCAGCGTCTTGGCCAGGCCCGGCACGCCTTCCAGCAGGCAGTGGCCGCGGCTGAACAGGGAGATCAGCAGCTCTTCGATCACCGGGTTCTGGCCGACGATTACTTGAGCCAGTTGCTCCAAAATCTTTTCGCGCGCCTCGCCCAGTTTGCGGATCGCCGCGGAATCGTGGGTGCTTGGTCCGTCGTTGGTCATGTTGGTGGGGGCTTGGTGGTTGGGGGTTGGGGGTTGGAGATTCATCTGTTCCCGACGACTGACGCCTTCTTCCTCACCGCTGGTAAATCGGCAACGTGCCTTTTTCCAACTGCAAGATCGTCAGGTTGATGGCCGTGGTGTAGACCGGGCCGATGTAGCCTTGGGTCCACGACCCGTTGGGGCCGGCCTCCGAGACCAGTTTGTTGAACACCTTATCGCGGTATTCGACCCACGGCTTCTGGCCTTCGCGGTAGCAAACCTGAGAGTAGTAGTAATGAGCGTAGTGCCAATGGCCGAAGCTTTCGTTTTGGATGTTGTCGAGGTTGCTGCGGCAATAATCCAACAGCTTGGGGACGTACTGGTTGTCGTATTCGCCCGCGTTGAACAAGCAAGCGATCGCGGCGGCCGAAATCGCGGGCCGGCCCCCGCCGCCCTTCGAACTATACTGCACGCCCCCGTCCGGAAGCGTGCAGTCTCGGATGTATTTGACGGCCTTGTCGATAATCTCTTTTGGCACGGGGATGCCGGCATTGCGGCAGCCGCGCAGCCCTTGCACCTGGGTGATCGTCGTCGAGCCTTCGTCGAATCCGTGCCCGTCTTTGGCGCTGACGTAGCCCCAGCCGCCGGCTTCGGTCTGGGCCTCGCCGGTGAACTGTACGGCCTTGGTCAACACCTCGACGAGCGTTTCGCGGCGTTCGACGTCTTCTTCCTCGCCCAACACCTGCGACAAAAACAGCATCGAATAGCCGTGGCCGTAGGTGTAGCGGTCGTCGCTGCGCGGGTCGCCGATCAGTCCGTTGGCCCGGCTGCGACTGGTCAGGTAATCGACCGCTTTCCGCAGATTCGCCGCATATTTGCCCTGCGTGGTGGTCGAACCTTCGGCCAGCATCGCGGCGCCGGCCAATGCGGTCATGGCCGTCGGATAGCGGCCTTCGTTCGCGCTCCAGTGGCCGATGCGCGACTGCGTATTGGCCAGCCAATCGAGGCCCCGCGAGACGGCGCGTTCGACTTTCGGCTCTCTTAAGCCGGCGCCGGCCGCCCGGGCGGCGCGCGGCGCCGAAGCCATCAAGCCGCACGCCACAGCCAAGGCTACGATCGGGCGCATTCTTTTCATTTGCATCGCGCAGACCTCAGCAGGGCGATTCGTTCGGCCATCGAGAGCGGGGGAAGGATCGGCTAGGGATAAGCTCATTTCGAAGCGGCGGCTTTCGCATCCCCCGCCGGCAATTCAATCGGCAACGCACCCGTTACGTCGGCGGCCCATTTGCGAAAGCCGCGCAGCACGGCGCGTCCCGCCTTGACTGAAGTCGAGTCGGTCGTTTTGGGCTTGTCCTTTTTCTCCTCGGGCGGCGGAGCGACAGGACGATCCGTGAACACCAATCGTTTCGAAGACTTCATCGTGCGCACGGTCACCTCGTGCTTGTCGACGTCGCAGGCCACGTCGACGGAACCGATGGGTCCGGGTAGATCTTCTTCATAAACCACACGGCCGTTGCGCTTGTCCAGGCACATCACGTTGCCGTGCGGCGTCTGGGCGTTGCGCAGATGGGCCTGGATATTGGCCGCGAAGGTCAGGATCGGCGAATCGTACGGCTGGCTATTCGAGAGCCCCTTGTGTTCGAGCCGCGTCGAGTAGACCTTCTTTCCGGTCTGCCGATCGAAGCCGTGGATCATGCCGTCGATCACCTCGCCGCCCGGACTGGGCGGGGCCATGACGTTGAAATTATTGCGGTGCTGCCAGGGGCGATTCGTGATGAGCATGTCGCGCGTCGCCGATCGGATCAGGTAGATCCTGTCAAGCGAAGGCTCGGGGGTCACGTCGGCTTCGATCTGCGCCTCGCCCGAGGGAATCGCAAGCTGCGCGAATTTCCCGTTGCGCTGCAAGACGCCGATCGCCTCCTCGCCCAGACAGGCGAACCGGGCGTCGGCGTCGAACTGGCGACGCCAGAGTTCCTTCTGCTCCCACGGATCGAACAACTTCAAGGTCGCTTTGCCGCCGGCGTCGCCCAGGCTCCAAGCCAAGACAAGCCGGCCGATGTCGAGGATCCGTTCCTCGAACGAGGGCAAGGCCCGCCGACCCATCTCCTGCCCGTCGGCAGTGCGGTAAACCATCGCCTCATGCGAGTTGGGCGGCACGACGAACAACAGCGACTCGTCGCCGAAGATTTCGCTGCCGGCGGGCACGTCGCTGCGAACCCACAAGGTCTGGCCGGAGAGCGGATGCACCACGGTCAGGTTCCGCAACCGCTGAAAGCAGACGAAATCGTCGCCGATCGGTCCGGTGTTGCCGATCGGGCGGCCGTGCAAATCGATGGCCTGCACGCGGGGCATGCCCCAGGGCATGTTGACCGCACGGATCGTCGCCTGACGCGTAAAGCCCGATCCGTCGCCCAGCTCTTGGCGCCAGAGCACGCGAGGCCCGCCTTTGTCGGGCTTCCCGAGAGTATCGATCGCCACCAACTGATAACCCAGCGACGCCAGCAAGAAATGGCCGTCGACGCGAACGTGATTGATGGCGGGATTGAAGCCCATATTGTTGAACCCGCCCCGCTCGTGCAATGCCACCCGCCAGGCTTCGCGGCTGAGACTGTCGCGGCCCACCAAGGCGCCTTGTTGCTGGTCCGATTCGAGAGTCATGTGTTCGAAGAACGGTCCCAACGGTCCGCGAAACTCGATCGTAAGGTTGTGGTAGGTAGCCAACGCCGGCGATTGCTCCGCGTGCTTTTCCACCTCGCCTTCCGGCCAGGTTGCGGGCCCCGACAACTGGCGATGCAATTCGGGCGCCGCGTTCATTTCGTCGACCAACTGACGGCCCGTTTTGCCGTTCAGACAAGCAACGTCCGCCCAATGATCTTGCAGACTGCGACAATAAATGGCGGCATCCGCATACCGCCCTCCTTTGAGCAACAATTGGGCCAATCGCGCCGCGGCGGCCGCCGCGCGAGCAGGTTCCGCCGACGAGGTCAGGCGCCGCAGCAATTGCTCGGCCTCGAGCGGCGAATCGCCGCTCAACAGCCGCGCCGCCAAGGCCTCGCGAGCCACGTCAGCCTCTGGGAAGGCGCCGAAAAAGCTGACGAAGGCGCGCAACCCGTCTGGCGGCCCGTCGGTTTGGACTTCTTCCAAGATCGAGTGCAGCCGCGCGCGCATCGTCTCTCGATCTGCGGGCGACGCCGATTCGAACAACGCCGCCAGCCGAGCGCGCACCCAGCGATCGCGACGCACGCTGAGCGCGTGTTCCACGCGTTCCAATTCGTCGGGCGAGCTCTTCAAGTCGACCATCCGCAAGTAGGCTTCGAACGCGGCGAGCGACTCGCCCGCCTGCTGCAAGCCGACGGCCATCAAACGCTGAAACCGCGCGCGTTCGGCGGGTTGTTCGGCCAGCCTTTCGACCTCCGGTGCGTCATTTCGTCGGCGGGCGAAATCGAGCCGCAGGCCTTCCAACAGCGCGTCGACCAAGAGTTCTCGAGTGCGCGGATCGGCCTGTAGCTCGAAGCTGCGGCGCAAGTCGTCCACCGCTTCGTCAAGTTTGCCTTCGTCCAGCAGTAGTTCGCCGTGCCGCGCCATGGCCTGCGGATCGTCGGGATGCTCTTTCAACGCCGCCGCAACTTGTTTGCGCAAGTCTTCCAACTGATAAAAGCATTCAAGGCGGTCGATGCCTTGCGAGATCACCGCGCCCTGATAGCAAATCAAATTGCCGGGCACGACGCCGGTTCGCGAACGGCTGCGGCCGACGAGCTTGCCCGTCGCTACGTCGACCGCCGCCACTTCGGCCGATGTCAAAGGCAGAAAGTAACGTTGGCCGTCGAAGAACCCCCGTCCGCTGGGCATGCTGCCCGAGGGCAACGTCACGGGCGTTTTCCAGGCCGGTTGGCCGTCGGCGAGCTTCAATGCGCGAAGGTCGCGGTTATCGACAATCAGCACTTTGCCGTCGTGAACGCAAGCTACGTAGATGCCGCCGCCGCGAGGCTCTTGCCACTCAAGCCTGCCGTCGATCAAATTCAAACAGTGGATCTGCGGCGACTCGAGAGGCGTCAGCAGCACGCGTCCCTCGGCGATCGTGACGCTGGCATCGGCCCAGCGATCGTCTTCGCTCGGGTCGTTGACCGGCAAGCCGCCGAAACGAAATTGGAACATGCGGTTCTGGTAGCTCGGATCGATGGCCCGCGGGTACTGATAGCCCCAGAGCAAGGCCCGCGTCGTTAGATCGACGGCCACCACCGCGCCCGCCGACGTAGGACAGACCAGCACGCCGTCGGAATACGAGGGCGAAGCCCCGGCGATGCGTCGCAACGGGTCTTCCAGGATGCTGCGTTCCACGACGGCGATTTGCTGCGACCAGACGACGTCGCCGGTTTCCGCTTCGAGGGCCAGCAAGCGGATTTCGCCTTTCATTTCCGCGAGCACGTACAAACGCCCGCCCAGCGGCAACGGCGGCCCGAGGAAAAAGGCGCCGGCCAGACGCGGCGCGTCCTCTTTCGGTTCGCCGCCCAGGTCCCAACTCAGCTTGCCTTCAGTCGCAATTTCATAGGCCGCCAGGCGGTTATAGAAAATGGTGTTCGGCGTTACTACTCGGCCGTTGTTGACGATCATCACCCGCCGGGCGCCCATGCCCGCGCCCGGCACGGTTTCTTGCATGTTGCCGGCCAGGTCTTCCACGCAATACACGCGTGCGCCGTCGCTGCTGAGCGTGCCGTAAATGGCGTCGTCCCACATTCGCTGTTCCAGCCAATTCTTCGAACCGTTTCCGCCGCCGGCGGCCGCCGCGGCGCTTTGCCGCAACATCTCTTCCACGTCCTCGAGAGGCCCGTTCCAGATGCGTTTTCCGGTGCGGAAGTCAATCGCTTCGAGACAGTTCACCGAGCGCATGAAGACATAATCGTTGACTGCCAACGGGTGCATGCCCGGCGTCAGGCGACCGCCCTGCTCGAGGTGATGTTCCTGCATTTCGGCCAGTTGTTTTTCGAGCTGGGGATCGTTGGCCGTGGGCGTGGCCCAACGACGATTCAACAGCGGGCTGCTGCCTGGGCTGGCCGCATTGCGAGTCGGGCCGCCGCGATACATGGTCCATTGCTCCGGCCCCAGGCTGCTGTCGGGCCGGCTCGTTTCGCCGATGATTTCCGACAGCCAGGCCAGCGCCTGCGAGTCGTTGCCGAATAGTTTGCGCGACTTGCCATTGATTCTGAATTCGGCGTCCGGCGCCTCGCGCTTCAATCGCAAGAGCGCCGCGGCGGCTTGCGAGGGCATGCCCGAGCGCAGCCAACAGACGGCGATTTTCAATGACAGCGTCGGCTCGAATGGCGCCGCGGCCCGGGGAGTTTCTTGCAACCGCCGCAAACACAAAGCGGCCGCCAGCGGGCGCCCGTGAGACATCTCCGAATCGCCCAATAGGTACGTCGCTTCATAACCCGCTTGCGTATGGAAAAACTGCCGGCTGACGGCGGCCAGGGCGTCGGCATCGCCGCCGGCGACGGCGTCGGCAAGCATCTGGCGGGCCTGGGCGCCGTATTGCAGTTGATACGACTCTTTTCCCGCGGGCGGTAACTCGCCGATCAGCCGTCGCGCTTCGCTCTTCAGGCTGCGATAGACCGGCGTTTCGCGGTCGGGCTGGAAGAAATAGTCTTCCGGCACTTCCAAGATTCCGCCCAGCAACCGCGAGGCCTCGCCGAAGCGCTGCTCTTGGAGCAATTCCTTGGCGGTCGAAAACCGCTGCATGGTAGCCCGATCGGGCGGATAGAACACGCTTTCCGCGCCTTCGTTGGCGGCGTTCGGATCGGCGCCTTGATTGGCAGCGCCAAACGGATTGCCTGCCCGGAATTGGCGTTGGCCGAAAGCCCGCGACTGGAAGAACTCGCCGCCGAGCAGGAACGATACGAGCGCCGCCGAAATGAGGCGGGAAGTCAGACTCCGTCCAGGTTCCGTCATGCCGCCACTCCTTCTCGTCGTCCCGTCGCGCAAAGCGTCCGCGGTGCGGCTCCTTGCAGTTCGGGCGGGTTCGATCTCGTCAGAAATGCACAACCGGCGATCTGCCATAACTTTAGCTCAAGCAATATCTTACACGAGTAAGCCGGAATCGGCAAGAAACTTGTCGGACCGAGTCCCGAGGACGCCGGCTGAGCCCCCAGCCGGCCGGCCGATCGCCCGTGGCGTCTGGAGGGACGGGCGCCCTCGCCCGTCCGCCAGATGCACGCGATGGACGGGCGAGGGCGCCCGTCCCTCCCTTCGCCAACTTCTTTCGCGAAACGTCGCTCCACCCAAAAGGAAGGCAAAACCGCGAAGCGTTCGTCAAAACGCGATTCTTTCACGGCGAATTCGCGCCTCGGAGCCCTGATTTCGCTGGACAAACGCCCTTTTCAGCATATTTTTCAGAGGTTTCTGGGGTTTTGTGGGTTGCTTTTTCGTTTCTGTCGATTTTAATCATCGCGTCCATGACTTCGGACGGACGAACGTACGTTTCACTTTCTCCAAACCCGCAGGGAGGGTAAGCACATTATGGCGAAAGCCGCAGCAGCATCCGCGAAGAAAGCCAAGGCTCCGACGAAGAGCGAGATTCTGAACAACATTGCCAGCGCCACCGATTTGTCGAGGAAGGAAGTGGCCGCCGTCCTCGACGCGCTGGCCGCCGAGATCAAGAAGGCCGTCAGCGGGCGCGGGCCGGGCGCGTTTGCCATTCCGGGCCTGGTCAAGATCACCCGCAAGCAGGTTCCGGCCCGGGCGGCCCAGAAGAACGTGCCGAATCCGTTCAAGCCGGGCGAGTTCATGGACCGCCCCGCCAAGCCGGCCTATAAGAAAATCAAGGTTCAGCCCCTGAAGAACCTGAAGACGATGGTCTGATCGGTCGGCCTGAACCGTCGGCTCCCCCGCCGATTGCCGATTCTACGGCCCGGCTCGCCGGCTTCTCGGCGCGCCGGGCTTTTTGCTGCGCACGGCTCCGAGCCTTGAAAATAGCGGCCGTAACTGGGGGGCTCAACTCACGCGGAGGCGTGGAGCCGCGGAGAGAATCCTCGTTCATGCTCTTCTCCGCGGCTCCAAGCCTCCGCGTGAAATCCCTTGCCGCCATCCCAGGCCTAATTCGTCAGCTTCCAACCCGCCTCGCTGACTTCCAAGCCCGAGTGTCCGGCGTATTGATTGTAAACCTGCTCCATCTCTTCGATCGAATCAAAGTAGCCGACGACAAACGCGGCGCTGAACGACTCGCCCGCTTTGATCGGCCGGCCGCCGAACTCCTCGATCATGCAGACGTAGCTGCGTTGATGGCACCAGGCTTCGCTGACGTCCGCCGCGTCGAGCGTCATCCCGGCGAGCCAGGGGCCGGCCTGGCCGGTCTTCGGATCGCGCAGATGGTAAGCGCGAATCATCCGCTTCGGGATCATGGCGTCGTTGCGGCGATAGTTGAATTTCGCGTCGGGCGCGAAGTTTTCATTGAACTCGCTGGCGGGAATCTTGCCAACGTAGCTCAAGTAGACCTCGCTGAACGTGTCGCCGTGCTGATGCTTGATGTGGCCCGGCAAATCGAGCCTCAAGAACATCGCCGGGCTGTCGTTCACGGCGTCGATGCGGTCCGACGAAATGAAATATCGCTTGCCCGCGGGAAACACGATCGTCTGCGACCAGCGGCTGCCCGTCTTCTTGCCCGGCGCCGCGGTCTTGTAGCGATACGCCTGCTCGACGGCCACGAAGTCTTTGCCGCGAATCACGCGAGGTTCGAGTCGTTTGGCCTGCGTGCAGATTTGCGGGCCTTCGATCGAGCGTTTGGGCGTGTTGCCGTGATAGGCATTGCCGTACTCGTAAACCATTTCCTTGGGCAGTTGCTCGCGGTACTCCTTGTCGCTGCCCGGCTCCATGATCCAATCGACGATATCAAGGCCGAAGCCCGCATCGCGAAAGCCCGTTTTCTTATCCAACAGCGAGCCCGCCGCCACGCCGCTCACGTAGCCTTGCTTGCGGATCGCGGCTTGCAAATCTGGCGTGACGAGCTTGATCTCCTGGTCGTTTTCGGAGATTTGCAAGTCGTCGGCGCTCAATGGAGCATTCATTGCTACAGAGGTGAGAGCGATTGCGGCGACAAATGCGAGGAGTTTCATTGCGAATCCGATTTTCGTTGTTCCGGCGGAAAGGTGCGAATATTTAGGTTCTTTTCGCCCCACCCCAAGCTCTTGCCCACGCTCACCGAGTAATCCCAGCCGCCGGAGCGGATTTCGGAGATCCACACGGGCTGCCGTTCGGCCGCCATTGCCACGATTTGCGGCGTATCGACGTAGCGGAGCACATTCAAGAGATCGAATCCATGTAGGTGGCTTTGAGGAGGAACAAAAACAGAAATCGACGCCAGCGGCGGCTCGAACAGCGAGGCGTACAGAGCTTCCATCCCTATATCTGTCTGTCCGTCGACTCTGATTCCAGCATGCGAATACTTTTCAATGGACCGCAACGCTTGCAGCGCGCGTCGTATATCCCAAATCTGCATTCCCGCCAGCGTTTGCCCAAGCAACATGAACCGTCGGCGAATCTGAACTTGCTTGCGCTCGTCGGCATTCCATTGGGTTCGCCCATACCCCCGCGGAAGAAAAAAAGCGTGCGCTGGCCGCTGGTTTTCGGCGTTTTCGGCTCCGAATGCCGGCGGTTTCAATCCCGATTCTTGATACTCATCGGGAAAGTTTTCGTGAAAGGTGGTGATCGCCGCCTCATCAATAGTCTCTGGACCAACTGATAGGCGAACGGCGCCTGCGTCTTTTACCGGGGCGTCGCACAAAATGTAAAGCCGCAGACGAACGTGTTCCTGGCTGTCAAAATCGTATGCTTCCAACGCTAAACCGTTGCGTTCCGCCGAAGAAACTCTTTCCACGTTCAGCGGCCCCGGCTCTGCCGGCCAGCCGGCGAAGCATTTTTCCTTCAGCGCCTTCATCCAACCGTCGCGCATCCGGGCCCATTCTTCCTTGTTTTTCGGAACCTTGGGCGGCTCGGCTAGCGGCACGAACGTCTCGTGAATCCGGCTGGTAATCTCGTCGGCCGGCAGGCTCTCGAAGACTTTGAGTTCCTCGGGCTCGAAATATTTGACGCCGGTGTTTTCGACCGGGGCGTCTTCGCCCTTCAAGAAGCGGTTGAACCAGTGGAACTCGGCCACCTGCAGTTCCTGGATGTCCTTGTGCGGGCCTTCGCTGATTTGCAGGCCGAGCTGCTTGTCGGCGCCGTACAGCCGGTAGATCTCGCGGACCTTGCGATGTACGCGCGCCACGCCGTCGAGCGGAAAGATCGTGTCTTTGTCGGTGTTCACAATCAACAGCGCTCGCGGCGCGACCAGCGCGGCGACCTGCGGATAGTCCCAGCGGTAGGTGTTGACCATGAACATGCAATCGCAATGCCCTTCGACGCAGCCGTCGACGACGTGGTTTTCCAGATCGGTGATGCCCGCGGTGGGCACGGCGGCCTTGATCCGCTCGTCGAGTGCGGCGATCCACCAGCTATAGGCGCCGCCTCCCGAGCGGCCTGCCACGCCGAGCTTCTCGCCATCGACCTCCGGTCGCGATTGCAAATAGTCGAGCGCCCGAATGCCGTTCCAGGCTTCGACGCCGGCCGG
>DATKRK010000224.1:0-3638 GCA_035532215.1 Pirellulales bacterium
CCCGCGAGACGCCGATCGAGGGGAGGGTCGTGTGTGCCCCGAATTCCCAGGCGTAAACGCCTGGGCTACATAAAAGTTTTCGAGGTTGAGTCATTGAACGAAAGATGCCCCGTCGTGGCCGAACAAAAACAGGACAAACGATCTCTTTACAGAATCACGATCTTGCGCCGCCCAGCTTGAGCCGTCTGGAAGAGGCCGGCCTATTTGCTGAATGCGCGCCGCAGGCGGCCAGGGCCGTGTTCCCAGCCGGCCAGGCCCTGTTCGCTTTTCGCGCCCCGCCAAGCCAAGAAGATGGCGGCGATCGACAGCCCGAGCATGACGCTGGCGAACGGCAGGTACGCGGCCGCGAAATCGGCGAAATCGACGATCGGCGCCGAGTTCAATTCGCCGATCACGTGACCGGCGTTCAGCGCCTGGAGCGAATCCCAGCCCATCGGTCCCATGAGCACGCCCAACACGCCGGCGAAGGCGAGAATGCCCGCGTAGACGGCACGGCGCACCCAACAGATGGCGCAGACCGCAGCGCTATAAGCCAGCAGGTGAACGAGCGGCGCGCAAGCCAAAACGCCTTCGGGAAACGAAATCCGCCAACCGGCGGCGGCCGCGACGAGATAGAGCGCCGCCAACGGCAGATCGAGAAAGGCCAGCACCGCGGCGGCGCCGGCGAAGTATTTAGGCCAGAACCACAGTCCCGGCTCGATCGGCCGTGATCGCCAAAAGGTCCATAAGCCCGGCTGCACGTCGGCCGCGAAACTGACCGTGCCGACGACCAGGGCCACGAGCGTGCCGACGATGACCGTGGCGCCATTGAGGAAAGTGGGAAGTTCGTCGTTCGCCGACCAATAGAGTTCGCTCGATTCGATCCAGCCCAGGATGGCGTATAAGGCCGTCATTGCGACGATCACCCCGGCGCCCGTCAGACTCAGCGGCGCCGCCTCTCGCCACTGCTTCCAAGCCATCGCGCGCCAAGGCCGGCTACGGGGGGCGGCGAGCGATTGCGATGATGCGTTCGCCGGCGCCGTAGCGGGCGAACGGTTGTCGGTCGGGCTGAGGCGCCCGAAACGAACGGTCGCCCAGCAGGCCACGGCGGTGAGCATTGCAAATTGCAGAACCACGACTCGCCAAATTGGAATGACGACGCCCATGCTCGTCAACGCGCCGACGGGCGACATGGAGAGTGCATATTGCCAAAAAGGATCGTGATTGTGGAGCTCGCCTTGCCATTCCAGCACGCGTAAAAACAAGGCGACGAAGCTGAACGCGGTCCAGCCGATGAGCGCGGCTGTGCCGGCCGCCGCGGCGCGCAATTCCGTGGGCTGGTTCATGCCGATGGCGGCGGTCCAGAAAAACACGTTGAGCGAAAAAACCATGGCAGCCGCGCCCGAGAGGAGCAAATCTTCAAGCGGCGTGCCGCGTGCGATGAACGATTCGCGATAGGCGAACGACGCGCCGCCCGCCTGCCGGGCCAGTAACCAGGCGATCGCCAACAACATGGCGACCGCGATCGGCAAGACGCTCGCGATCGCCCCCATCGCCAGTTTGGCAATCGCAACGCGTCGAACCTTAACCGCAAGCGCGCGAACGAATTCGAGTGTTCGGGCCGAGCGTTCGCCAGATGCCGCGTGCAAGCCGAGGAAGAACGCCCCCGGCGCTCCACACAGCACCCAAACAATAATCTGCGGCGTGACAAGTCCCGGATCTTCGACGAGTAAAAGCAATTGCAGCGACAGCATGATCGCCATCAGCGCCGCCAGCTTCCATTTGTGCTCGTGCCATTCCCGCCAGAGGAGACTGCGCCAGATGGTTCGCATGATTTGTGATTCCAGCGTTGATTATCGATCGCTGTGAAACCGGGGGGCTAACGCCTCCCGCTCGCCTATTCGGCGGTTCCGACTCCGGCTGCTTCCGGCTCGGCCCCGCCGTGGCTGGGCTGGCCGGCGACGTAAGCCTCGAAGATTTCGTCAAGGTTCAACTCGACGACGCGATGCGGACAGCCGCTCGTGGCCAACGCACGCAAGGCGGCCGGCGCGTTGTTGACGGCGACGACGACCTCGTCGCCAAGGGTGCGCACGTCGAGCGCGTTGAGCGCCGAGCCGAACTCGTGATACGCGGCCCGCGGCAGCACGATCCGCTTGACCTGGTCTCGCAGAGCTTCGGTCGGCGCCTGCTTGACCAGCATGCCGCGGTCGATGATCGCGATCGTGTCGGCCACCGGCTCCACTTCGTAGAGCAAGTGCGAGCTGTAAAACACCGTGCGGCCTTCGCCTTGCAGATGCGTGATCAAATCGCGGTTGAATTCCTTGCGCATGATCGGGTCGAGCCCCAAGGCCGGATCGTCGAGAACCACCAACTCCGGCCGGTGCGCCAAAGCCAACAGCAGCCCGAGCCGCACCGCCTGACCCTTGGATAGGTGCTTGATCTTCGTCGGCAGCGGCAGCTCGAACTGCCGGGCGTAGCGGTTGGCCAACTCGTGGTCCCAACTCGGGTAAAAAGGCGCCATGAACCGCACGATCTCTTCGACTTTCATCCAGCCGAACATCTGCTGGTCTTCGGCCAGATAGCCGACGCGCTTGCGGACTTCGATCTCGTGCTTCGCCGGGTCGAGCCCCAGCACGCGGATCGAGCCGCCGTCGGGCTTGAGCAAGCCGAGCAGCATGCGGATGGTGGTCGTTTTGCCGGCGCCGTTGCGGCCCAGGAAGGCGAAGGTCTGCCCGGTCTGCACTTCGAGCGACAAGCCGTTGAGCACTTCGTGATCGCCGAAGCGCTTGTTGACAGAATTGAGCACGATCATTGGCTGGGTCATTGCGACTGCTCCTGAGAAGTGGCGGGAAGCGAGGCTTCGAGCGTTTGATCCAACAGTTCGCGCAGCTCGTCGGCGCCGATGCCGAGCATCAGCCCGCGACGCACGAGTTGCTGCAATTCCTCGGCGAATTGACGCCGCTGGCCGTCGAGCTGCCAGATCGGCGGGCGAGGCGTGACATAGGCGCCGTCGCCGTGCCGCACGTCGAGCCAGCCTTCGGCCTCCAGCCGCTTGTAGACGCGCAGCACCGTGTTCTGGTTGACCGCCAGCTCGCGAGCCAGTTGCCGCACCGAGGGGAGTTGATCGCCCGGCTTCAGCGAACCGGCCAGGCACAGCGCGCGGATCTGGTCGGCCATTTGCCGGGTGATCGAGACGGCCGAGCCTTTTTCGATACGGACGAACACGGCGAAAAAACCCTCGCTCCGCTGAAGTGATTACACATATATAACAGTAGTCAGCGGGTTGTGTCAAGCGTTTTTGTGACCAGACGTAGTCGTAATTTCGGCGACGTACCTGCCCTGGGCGGCGGATGGTAACATTAAGACATGAACGCCATGACCGTCCAACACGAGGCGTCGATTTTCGAGCGACTGCTGATCGCCCCTGAATCGGCCGAAGCCTTGCTCTCGGTGTGTTTTTCTCCCCAAGACGAAGACCGGATGCGCGAGTTGATGGAGAAGGACAACCAAGGAACGCTCAACGCCGACGAGCAGGCCGAGATGGAAGCGTTCCGGCAGGTCGGCGCCTTTCTGGCGATCGCGCAGGCCCAGGCGCGGCTGCGCCTTAAGCAGTCCAGCATCAATTCGTCCGGCGCACAATGAACGACGAGCTTCGCCAG
>DATKRK010000225.1:0-3665 GCA_035532215.1 Pirellulales bacterium
AAAGATATACACGGCCCACTTGCCGGCGTGGTACGCGTTGGTGATTTCCTTGAGGTCTTCCTTGGCGTTGCCGAAGCAAGCCATCGTCTTGTATTCCGGGAATTTCTGTCCGACGGTGAGCATCTGTTATATCTCCCTGGCATCTGGGCAATTCGAGCTGAGCCGCGTAAATTCTCGTGCGGAACCGCTTACCATACTGGCGGACCCTTGCCACGGTCAAGCGGCCCCCCGAGCTTGAGCAGCCTCCAAACGAGTCGAGTTGTGCGGGTTTTTCCGACGCTTCGCCCAACGCCGTGCGATAGCGTGACGCCGGACTGTCCTAGACCGCACGCGGGCGCCAACAAGCCGCTGGGGCGGCATGTGGGGCGGCCTTCTAGGCCGTCAATGGCCGGCGGGTGAGGAAGGCCGCCCCACGACCAACGCACGTCTCATTCTTAACCGGGCCGTTTTTGTTGGCCTTCGGCCGCGGCGTTTGCTAGCATCTTGCTGGGCCGCTTGCTATGCTCGTCTTTCGTAGACGCGGCGCCCTGCCGCGTCGCGTAGAGCGGCGAGCCAGCGAGACGACGAATCGCGGCAGTTGACGGGCGAGGGCGCCCGTCCCTCCCGGCTACATGCGGGGCGCCGCGTCTACGGAAACGGCAATGTGCCGCGTCTACGTGAAGCGGCAAGACGCCGCTTCGAAACGACCCGCCTGACTACCAGCCCCCCGGATGCTCCTCATGATGGCTACGGCGCCCGCACCGCAGCGGCTTTCTCCCGTGCAATGGCTCATCTGCACAATGGCCGCGATCGGCTTCGCGTTCGACATCTACGAACTTTTGATGATGCCGCTGATCGCACGCCCCGCATTGGCCGAATTGCTGCAAGTCAATCAGTACACCGACAGCGGTCACAATGCGATCTTGAAGTGGACTGGCTACATCATGTGGGGCAGTGCGCTGTGCGGCGGCACGTTTGGCCTCCTGGGCGGATACTTGACCGACCTTCTCGGGCGTCGGCGAGTCTTGGTGTGGAGCATCCTGCTGTATGCTTTTTCCGCCGCCGCGGCCGGGTTCAGCTCCTCCGCCGAAATGCTGCTGGTCCTGCGCTGCACGACGTTCATTGGCGTCTGCGTGGAATTCGTCGCGGCGGTTGCCTGGCTTTCGGAGCTTTTCCCAGACCCCAAGCAGCGCGAGGCCGTTTTGGGATATACGCAGGCGTTCTCCTCGATCGGCGGATTGATGATAACCGGTGCGTTTCTTTATTTCGTCAACAATGCGAAGCATTTTCCGGAATGGATGCCGTTCCATGGCCCGACGTCGTTCTGGCGATACACGCTGGCGTCGGGGTTGATTCCAGCGATTCCGTTGATCTTGATTCGTCCGTTTTTGCCGGAATCGCCGGCATGGCGCGACAAAAAGGCTGCGGGAACGCTGAAACGGCCAAGCCTCGGCGAAATCTTCCAGTCGCGTTTCCGAAAGACGACACTCGTAACAGCGCTGATGTTCGCTTGCAGTTACGGCGCGGCTTTTGGCGCGATTCAGTTGACGCCGCAGATCGTTCCGGGGCTTGTGCCGGGCCTGTCCGAATTGGTCAAGTTGCGCAAGCAACTCGATAGCGCGGAACAAGGAAGCGAAAAATATGAACAGCTCATGGAGAAGATCAAGCCGCTGACAGCAGAACAACAAACGGTCGTCGGCAACGTTCAGATGTACCAGGAAATCGGCGGGCTGGTCGGTCGCTTCGCGCTAGCGTGGCTCGCGGTGCGCGTTCTGAGCCGTCGCCGATTGCTGCGAGTCTTCCAGTTGCCCGGGCTCATCTTGATACCGCTCGTGTTTGCGATCCCTGCGGCGGGAAACCTGGGAGGCGCCAGTCTTGAAGTATTGCGTTGGGGGATGTTCATCGCCGGGTTCTTTACGGTCGCGCAGTTCAGCTTTTGGGGCAACTACCTGCCACGAGTATATCCCACTTATTTGCGAGGAACCGGCGAAAGCTTTGCTGCAAACGTAGGCGGCCGCATGGTCGGTACCGCAGCCAATCCGCTGGCGACCAGTCTCGCGCCAGTAATTCTGGCGTCGATGTCCGGAGTCACGCGGCCGGCGAGCATCGCCTATGCCGCCGCCGCCGTAGCGCTCCTGGTTTACGCGGTGGGCAGCATCGCCTGCTTCTGGCTGCCGGAACCAAAAGAAGAAGAACTGCCCGATTGACGTGCGGAAGCCCGCGCCCGCCAGGGGGGCCCGCTGATATCAAGTCCGCCAGCCGCCGGAGACCCACATGGCCTCGAAAGAGCAATCGCCTTACCCATCGCCGGCGTCGACCGGGCCGGAGCCGTCTTCGGGCATTTCTCGCGGGCAATGGATGGCGCTCGCCGCCGCACTTTTGGGCTGGATGTTCGACGGCCTGGAGATGGGCCTGTTTCCCCTGGTGGCTCGACCGAGCTTGAAGGCCCTGCTGGCCGGCGATACGGTTGGCGAAATCGACAAAGTCGTCGGGTTGTGGAACGGCGTGATCACCGCGGGCTTTTTGGTCGGGGCGGCCACGGGAGGAGTGTTATTCGGCTGGCTCGGCGACCGCCTGGGGCGCGTGCGGGCAATGATGCTCAGCGTGTTCACTTACGCGGTCTTTAGCGGCTTGTGCGGGTTTGCCGGCTCGGCGGCGCAGGTGGCCGCGTTTCGTTTCACGGCCGCGCTCGGTATGGGCGGCGAATGGTCTTTGGGCGTAGCGCTGGTCATGGAGATTTGGCCCAACCGCTCGCGCGGTTTTCTCGCCGGGTTGATTGGGGCCGCATCGAACGTCGGTTTCTTGTTGATCGCCGTCGTGGGCCTGGGCCTGACGACGTTCGTCGATTCGCTCGAAGCCTTCTTCGAGAAAACCGGGATGCCGCAACCGTGGATCGAAGCCTTGTTCGCCGACGGCGGCTGGCGGCTGTTGATGATTCTGGGGGCCACGCCCGCCCTGTTGACGCTGTTGATTCGGTTGTTCGTTCCCGAATCGGAAAAGTGGCAAAAAGCGCACGCCGCCGGCGCCGCCACGCACTGGGCCGCGCGCGACCTGCTGGGGGTGCTGTTCGGCGCCGTAGGGCCTTGCGCCATCATTTACGTTTGGGCCGCCAAAGAGATCCCGCTTTTCGTCCAGATAAGCGTCACGCTCATCGGGTTGGCGGCGGCCACGGTCGGCTATACCTATCCGGTGATCCGCTATCTACAGCGCTCGGCTTTGGCCGGAGACCACGCCAACCGCGATTGGCGGCAAGCTTTGGGCCGCATGCTGCTGGGCGCCTGCTTGGGCGGCGTCGCGCTGTTGGGCACCTGGGGCTCGCTGCAATGGGCCACGCCCTGGGCCAATCAACTGGCCGGACCGGACATTCCGCAGGCGAGCTCCTACACGCAGATTTCTTCGGCCCTTGGCGCAATCGTCGGCACGATTCTGGCCGCCTTGATGGGCGACTGGTTTGGCCGCCGGATCACGTATTTCGTGCTCTGCATCGCCTCGCTGGCCTCGGCCGCCGTGCTGTTTCGGCTCAATACCGAGTTCAACGCGATGTTCCTCGTCTCGGTATTCGTGGCCGGCGGCTGCACCGCGTCGTTCTACGGCTGGCTTCCCTTGTACTTGCCCGAGCTGTTTCGCACCAGCGTGCGGGCCACCGGTCAAGGCTTCAGCTTCAATTTCGGCCGCATTCTCGCGGC
>DATKRK010000226.1:0-17860 GCA_035532215.1 Pirellulales bacterium
GGATTTCGGGCGGCAATGCCTGCAGTTGTTCGGGCGTAATCGGCGCTTGCGGCGGCAACATACCGACTATTTCGCCGATTTCGCCTCATGCGCGAAGAGCAGTTTTCGCCCCGGCTACGCCGGGGCGTGAACGGTTACCGGGCCGCAAAGCATCTCGGCCGGGGCAATCACGAGCGCTTCGGCGAATTTCACGAAGACCAGCGTCTCGCAGGGCAGCACCAGCTTCAGCGCCTCCAGCGACCAAGTGGTCGAGAGCCCGCCGCCGGGAACGCCCGGTGAGGCGGTGTGGGGCGATTGGACGAACATTCGTTCGCTGTCCATGCCCGACAACGTGTTCGGCCCCGGCAACGCCAGCAGCGGGGCGATCGTCTATATCGACGCGGGGCCCCCGGATTCGGCGCTGAAGGCCCAAAGCAGCACGGCCCAGGCGTCGACCAGCTTCAGTGGCGGGACCACGGCTGACGGCACGGCCACCAGTATTTCGGGCGTGAGCAGCCCCCTGGTTCGCGGCTTCTCAGCGATGCTCTCGAATGGTTTGGGAAAGATTAGATTTTCCCTTCCGCGGCGTTTAGAATATCCGACGCGGCAAGCCATGTGGGCGGCGAACATCCCATCGAACAGGCGATTTACCGATGGCCGGGACAGACGACGAGTTGGCGGATGCGTGGCAAGCCTATCATGCCGGAGACTTGGGGACGGCTGAGGTAGCCTGCCAGCGATTGCTGGCCGCGGACGGCGATCACGTCGGAGCGACGTTCTTAGCGGGTCTCATCGACTACCAACGCGGGCGGTTTGCCCCGGCAGTTGACCGCTTGCGCAAGGTCGTTCAATTGCGGCCAGATTACGCCGAAGCGCATAACAACCTCGGCAACGCGCTGGCGGTTCAGGGGCAGCTTTCGAAGGCCGAACATTCGTTTCGCGAAGCGCTGCGGCACAAGCCGCAATATGCCGATGCCTTCAATAACCTGGCCAACACGCTCCGCGACCAGGGAAAGTTGGAGGAATCGCTCGGCGCTTATCGCCGGGCTCTCGAACTGCACCCGGATTATGCCGAATGCCACAACACCGCGGGGATCGCGCTATCGCGTCTCAAACGGTTCCAAGAGGCGACCGATTGCTATCGGCGCGCGTTGGAGCTAAGGCCGACTTTCGCAGAGCCGCACAACAACCTCGGCATCGTCCTGGCATCGCAAGGCAGGCCCGAGGAAGCCGTGGCGGAGTTTCGTCAGGCGCTTGGCCTCCGGCCCGATTATGCCGATGCCCTGGCAAACATGGGCAAGGCGCTGCTCGGCCAAGGCAAACTCGATGAAGCGATCGAAGCTTATCAGCGAGCGGTTGAAGTTTCGCCAGGAACGGCCCGCGCCCATAACAGTCTCGGCACGGCGCTGGCCAAATGCGGCAAGCTCGATCAGGCGGTTGCCAGCTTTCGCCGGGCCGTGGAATTACAAGCCGATTACGCCGAGGCGCACAACAATCTGGGCAATGCACTGCGCGAACTGGGCGAACTCGACGAAGCCGAATCGCATCTGCGCCAAGCCCTGACGCTGAAGCCTGGCTATCCTGAAGCCCACAACAACCTGGGCATCGTGCATTTGAGAAGGCGGAACGTTGCAGCCGCCATCGGCGAGTATGAGCAGGCGCTGCGTCTGAATCCCGATTATTCGGAAGCTCACTTGAATCGTGCTTTGGCATGGCTGGGCACGCGGGACTTTCGCCGCGGCTGGGCGGAATACGAATGGCGCTGGCGCTCTCCCGGATTCCGGGAGCTTTCTTGTGCGGCCCCCAAATGGGACGGCGGCTTGCTCGACGGCAAGACGATTTTGCTATGGGCCGAACAGGGACTTGGCGACACGTTGCAGTTTGTCCGCTACGCGCGACTCGTGCGACAACGCGAGGGACGAGTCTGGCTGCGCGCGCCGAGATCGCTACACGCCCTTCTGGGCCGGACGCCGGGCGTTGAGCGGCTGTTCGGAGAAGAAGAGGAATTGCCGTCCTTCGACTGCCATGCACCGCTCGTCAGCCTGCCCCGACTGTTTGCGACGACTTTGGACGATATTCCCTCGGATCAACCGTATCTCTTCGCCGATGAGCGGCTGGTCGAGCAGTGGAGGTCCAAGCTTGACGAGCTTGCCGACAGCCTTAAGGTCGGCATCGGCTGGCAGGGCAATCCTCGATTTGGCGCCGATCGCGATCGCTCGTTGCCGGTTGCAAAATTTCTGCCCTTGACGCAGATCAACGGCGTGCGGCTCGTCAGCTTGCAGAAGGGGCCGGGCGTCGACCAGCTTGACGCTTTGTCGGATCGCTCGGCGGTTTACGCACCATCTGGCGATATCGACGGGGCAAACGGGGCTTTCATGGACACTGCGGCGATCATGGCGGGGCTTGATCTCGTCATCACCTCGGATTCAGCGCTCGCGCACCTGGCCGGCGGCTTGGGCGTGCCGGCGTGGCTCGTGCTGCCGTTTGCTGCCGACTGGCGATGGCTGGGCGATCGCGATGATTCGCCCTGGTATCCGACGATGCTCCTGTTCCGGCAGGCGTCCCCCGGCGATTGGGATGGCGTCTTCGAGAAAGTCGCCGATGAGTTGCGCGAAGTCGTCGAGAGCCGCCAACCGGACCATGCGATCATAAAGCATCCCGCCGGAGCACGGGCCTGGAATGCGCGTGGCGTAATGTTGGCCGAACGTGGAGGACTTGACGAGGCCATTACGCTCTTTCGGCAAGCATTGCGATACTCCCCGGAGTTTGCCGAGGCGCATAACAATCTCGGTAACGCATTGCGGCAGCGGGGCGACCACGACACGGCCGCCGAGCATCTTCGCCGCGCCTTGGTCCTCCAACCTCAGTACGCCGAAGCGCATCATAATCTCGGCATCGTATTTGCGAGCCAGCGGCAACACGAGAAAGCGATCGAAAGTTTTCGCGTGGTCATCGAACTGAAGCCCGATTTTGCGGCGGCTTGGAATAGCTTGGGGCTGGCGCATGTGGCGTTACGCAGCTATGCGGAAAGCGAAGCCTGTTTTCGCCGCGCGCTGGAAATCGACCCTCGCTCGACGAGAGTGCTCAACAACTTGGGAAACGCGCTTTCGGACCAGGGCAAGCGCGCCGAAGCGGTCCCGTGTTTCGAACGCGCTTTGGAGCTTGACCCGAACTATATCGACGCGCTCAACAACCTGGGCAACTCGTTGCGTGAGTTGGGGCGTCGCGACGAAGCGATCGCCAGTTTCGAGCGCGCGCTGGCCATTCGTCCCGAGTTTGCCGAAGCGCACAATAACTTAGGAATTACTTGGTCAAGCAAGGGCGACCACGAGCGCGCGGTCGCATGTTACCGGGAAGCGTTGCGACTTTCGCCAGATTACGCCGCAGCACACAACAACCTGGGCATCGCCCTCGGCTCCCAGGGCAAGCATGGCGAATCCGTCGAGAGCTACCGGCGAGCGCTGGAGATCAAGCCGGATTATGCGGAAGCCCACAACAACTTGGGCATCGTGCTTTCGCAGCAAGGCGAATACGAGGAAGCGATCAGCCGCTATCGGCGCGCGATCGAACTCAAGCCGGACTATGCCGAAGCATACAGCAACATGGGGATCACTTTCACCGAATTGGGCCGACTTGAAGAATCGCTGGAAAGCTACAATGAGGCGTTGCGGCTCAAAGAAGATTATCCCGACGCCTACATGAACCGGGCGCTGGCGTTTCTGGTGAAGGGCGATTTCGAGCGCGGCTGGCGGGAGTACGAGTGGCGTTGGAAGTGCAAGGATTTCAATCCCCGAAAATTCGGCAAGCCGCGCTGGGAGGGCGAGCCGCTCGACGGGCGGCGGATCATGCTGCACGCCGAACAAGGTTTTGGCGACACGTTCCAATTCGTCCGCTACGCCCGGCTGGTGAAGGAAGAGCGCGGCGGCACGGTCATCGTCTGGTGCCCCAAGCCGTTGATTCCCCTGCTGCGCCATTGCCCTTACATTGACCAACTCACCGTCGAAGGCGATGCGCTTCCCGAGTTCGACGTCCACCTGCCGCTATTGAGCCTGCCGAAAATCTTCGAGACGACGCTGGAAATGGTTCTTCGCGAGACGCCGTACTTGTTCGCCAAGCCTGAATTGATCGAACGCTGGCGCGAGGAGTTCGGTTACATCGACGCCTTCAAGATCGGCATCAACTGGCAGGGCAATCCGAAGTATCGAGGCGACCGGCATCGCTCGATTCCGCTGGACAAGTTCGCCCCCTTGGCTAGGCTTCCCGGCGTGCGGCTGATTAGCCTGCAAAAGGGCTTGGGGACGGAGCAGATCGCCCAGGCAACGGAGCGGTTCTCGCTGACCGAACTCCCGGACCACCGCGACGGGGCGACTGGTTCGTTCATGGACACGGCGGCGATCTTGATGAACCTGGACCTGGTGATCTCGTCCGACACTTCGCTGGTGCATCTGGCCGGCGGCATGGGCGTGCCGGTCTGGGTGGCGCTGCCTCGGGCCGCCGACTGGCGCTGGCTGTTGAACCGCGAGGATTGCCCCTGGTATCCGACGATGCGGCTGTTTCGGCAACGGGAGTGGGGGAATTGGGAGGAGTTGTTCGATCACATGGCTGGCGAGGTGTGGGAACTCGTCAAGCAAAAGCAGCGACAAAGGCCGGCGACGTTGTCCGCCGGCGAATTGCTGGATCGGATCGCAGCGCTGGAGTGCCAGCTTCAGCTTGGCGGCAACGGCCATGCACCGGTGGAACTGGAGTACAAGCTCGGCCAGCTTCGCGAAGTTTGCAGGGAGCGAGTGCCGGAGAGCGACGAACTGGATCGGCTGCGAGCCGAGTTGCAAGCGATCAACGAGAAACTGCGGCAGTGCGAATCCGAGGCCCAGGAGTGCGAGGCGGCGGATGATTCCAGCCCGCGTTTTTCCGAACTGTTGAAATCCCTGCGACGGCTGCACATGGAACGGGCCGCCATCAAGCAGGCGATCGACGAGGCCGCAGACCGCGAGCGGGAAGCGGTCTCTTATGCCGCGTTGTCTCAGAGATTTCGAGAACGGGACCAAAAGGCGGAGAACGAGAACCAAACCCTCCATTGCCCCCCCGATGCAATCGAAAACGCCGCTCAGCCGGCAGGCGGTCGCGTCAATGCCAACGGCTCTGCGAAGGAGCATCTGCCTTCGGGCGATGCATCCGATCCGTTCGCCGTCTTCGACCGCATCTACCGCAAAGGCGGCTGGAACGGCAAGGGAAGCGGCCTCGGCTCGTCGCCCGACGCGAGCAAAGGCTACCTCGCGCTCGTCAATCGGCTCATCAACCAGACGCCGGACATCCGCTCGATCTTGGACATCGGCTGCGGCGACTGGCAAATCATGCGTGAGGTCGATTTGTCTCGGAAGCAGTATCTGGGCGTGGACGTGGCCGCTTCGGTGGTCGATGCCAATGTCCGGGAGTTTGGCAAAGAAAACATTCACTTTCAGGTGCTCAACCCGTACACGGATGAGATTCCCGATACGGACCTCGTCATTATGAAGGACGTGGCCCAGCACTTGCCGACTGCCTGCGTGCAAAGAATTCTTGGGCGGATCGCAACGCGCTGCCGCTACGCACTGATCGCCAACGATTTCACCGAGCACAATCTTGCTCCCGACATTCCCATCGGCGGCTGGCGACCCGTCAACGTCCTGGCGCCGCCCTACAACCTGCCGGGGGCGACGCTGGGCGTGTGGAATGGCAAACATGTCACGCTGAGCACATTTGCTCGCTGAATCGCCGTGTCTTGGCCTCCCGCGTAAAATGGAGCAAGGAGGCCAAGCATGGCGAACCCGAACAAGCGAGTGGCGGAGAACGTCGCCGGCGATTTTTTCGTGGATTCGACCTGCATTGACTGCGATGCCTGCCGGCAGATCGCGCCGGCGGTGTTCGGAGAAGCGGCTGAAACGTCGTTTGTCAAAGCTCAGCCGATTTCGAGCGCCGAGCGGCGACAAGCGTTGCGGGCTTTGCTGGCCTGCCCCACTGGTTCGATCGGCTGTCTCGTGGACGGCGACGTGAAGTCCGTGATGAAGGACTTTCCGCTGGTCGTCGAGGAGCCGGTCTTTTACTGCGGCTACAATTCGCCCAAGTCGTATGGCGGCAACAGCTATTTCATCCGGCACGCCGCAGGCAATTGGCTGATCGACTCGCCGAAGTTCATTAGGCCGCTCGTGCGGCAATTCGAGGGTCTTGGCGGAATCAGCCGTATCTTTCTGACCCATCGAGACGACGTGGCGGACGCCGAGCGTTTTGCCGAGCATTTCCAGAGCCGGCGCATCATTCATCGTGTGGAGTTGTCGTCGCAGCCCGATGCAGAAGTCGTGCTCGATGGGCCTGGACCGTGGAAGTTGGCGCCCGGCTTTCTCGCCATCGCCACGCCAGGCCACACCAAGGGACACTGCGTCCTGCTGTTCCAGGACCGTTTTCTGTTCACGGGCGATCATCTATCTTGGGATCGGGATGAGCAGCAGCTATCGGCCTCGGAGGATTACTGCTGGTACTCCTGGGCGCAACAGGCCGAGTCGATGAAGCGACTGGCGGAATTCCAGTTCGAGTGGGTGCTGCCTGGGCACGGCCAGAAAGTTCATTTGCCTGCCGACGAAATGCGAGAGCAGATTCTGCGGCTGGCCGAATCGATAAGGAGCGGATGACGGGAAGAAACATACTCAGGACTGGCAAACGCTCACGCCCCAAAACCACAGTGAAGGGCAAACGCAACGGCCGAGCGCCAGCGCTCTGGTATTGCCCGAATTGCCTCCAAGACGAAGGCGCTTGGACCGAATAAAAATCCTCTTCCTCCACGGCTGGCGCTCGGTTCCTGGCGGCGTCAAGCCTACGTACCTGAAGGACCACGGCCACGAGGTCATTAACCCAGCAGTTCAGGGCGACGAACAAAGCGGTGGTGATCGCTGCGCCGACCATTGCTCGGCCGAATAGCGAGCCGAGCGTCGCCCCAATTAGCGCAGACGAGACGAGGCAAAACTGCCAACTACAAAGCGCGGCGAAGCCACTACCGGGTTTATCCGCCCACGCCACGGCGTATTTCGTTGCCGCCAGAACGACGCAGCTCAAAGTCAAGTAAACTACGAACGATCTTATAGGCTGGTACGGCGCATGAGCACATTATATCCGGGCCACCGTGCAACGCGGGGCACGGCCTCAGTTTGGCGCCCAGTCGGCGCCGAAAACAAGTCGGCCGCCGATGACCGTCGTCACGACTGACAGAATGGTCCATGCGATTGTGTTTGCCGCCACCAATCCCAGGCCGCGCCAACCGCGAGTCCAGATGACGTAACAGGGAACGACGATGACTGCGAGCAAGAAGAACCAGCAACGCAGGCTCCACAAGATTGGACGGCCCCGCTGCTTGGAATCTGCCAGAGCCCAAAGGCTCAGCCAGAGCGCCATCGAAAACGGCACGAGGAGGTCAAGGGCGGACTCCTGCCGGTATCGTATTTCTCGAATGCCGCTGGCAATGGCCAACAGATAGAAGCCAAGCAGGAACCATTGAGAATGGCGATTGCCGCTTGAAGCGGAAGACGATTTGCCTGGGTTCGCTGCTGCTACCACGACGAAGAAAAGTGATCCCAACGTGAATTGATTTCGGCGCACTATTCAAGCACTCTAACGGCTGTAGCCACGCCATTGTGAATTTCGAGCGTTGCCTGTCAATCTCCGAGGGGAACCGCCCGTCGCCGCGATCACTCGCCGCTGTCGCCGTACCGGAAGCAGATCGGTCGGCAGGCTTCGCAGCGAAATGCACTGGTTCTTGTTCCCTTGCTGATGAAGCCAACGAGAGGTAGGTACTGGTTCTCCAAAATGAGGTCGCGATCAAAGAACAACCGAGCTTGCGGCTCCAGGCCGATTCCCCAGGCTTTGAGGGCCAACTCCCCCTCCTGCATCGGCGCGTTGCACTGCGGGCAGTTCATCAGTGCTCGCGGGCCTTATCACGGCGTTGGAAACGCATCTTCGGGTGGCATAACGCAGATTATCTCTTGCGATTCTTGCTCCGTCAGCCATTTCTGCGTCGCCATGCCGCCAAAATAAGCAGCCGCGACCAGCGTCAACCAGAGCAACGACCGGATGCTGAACTGAAGGCGAGGCATGGTAAATCCCTGCATGATCGCATGACAATTTTCAACAGCACCGCTTGTGGAATCAAAATCGCCGCGAGGACGAGAACGCCGATCGCCATAGCCATCAACCCAAGGTAACTGAGGTCGAAGAGCCGGCGGGCATGAAGCATTGCCGGCCCGACTATGCAGGCTCCGATCAGCAACGTTCTCAGACTGAACTGCATTCGGCGGCGCATGGGCGAATTATAGCTGGTCCAGTTGATGCAAAGCGAGACTACGAAGCTGCCGGCGCGTACTCGGGCGGATCGCGCAGTGAAGGCGTGAGCCGTGTGCCCGACCTCACGGATGCCGCTTGAGAAACGGAATTACAGAGAGGCATACGAGGATGAGGGCCGCGATTAGACCTCGCGGCGTGGTCAGAAAACGAAACAGATCGACGACCTGCTGCCAGGGCGGACGAACCAAAGCAACGCAGCCGCACGCGAGCGCGACCCAAAGCATCAACCACAACAGCGTTTTCAGACTGAACTGAAGGCGACGCATGGTCTCGTCACATGGCTGATAACTGATCGCCCGCCGCGGGCTGCCGACGAGGAACTTGCTCCAATTTAGCACGGCTGCGAGAATAGCGCCCAATGCAGGTCCACGAATGAAGAAGCTCGCCATCGGCATTATCGCGATTCAGCTTGCGGCTGGAGCTGTTCTGACCCTGGAAGCCGCCAACCGAAGCGGACGAAGCACGCCGCTGCTGTTTTGCCTCTGCCTGCTGTCCACCCATGCCTGCCTGCTTGGCATGTGGGGAGCGTTGTCGAAGTGGGGCGCCGCTTGGCGACTCTCGATGCTTGCGACTGGTGGCGCAATCGTCGGCACCGAATTCCATTTGGCCGCGAAACTGCCTGTAGACGCCACATTGTTGATCGCCTTGACGCCGGTCGGTTGCCTCTTTGCCTTCCACGGTGTTCGGCTGATCCGGTCGCGCTTTGTTTTGCTTGATCGGCCCTCTCTGACGCGATCGGCTCGCCCGCAGTTCACGATCTTACAGGTGCTGGCCCTTACCACGATCGTGGCAGTTGTGGCTGCCTTTGCTCGTTTCATTTCCTTGCCGCATCGGCCATTGCTTCGGATTCGGCTTGCCGATGATTACCTCCTAGACATGGCGACGTTCAGCCTCTGTGCAATTCTTGTGGCGGTCGTCTGCTCGTGGGCTCTTTTCAGCGTCCATTGGTCAGGGCTTCATTGGCTGGCGATCCTGATTACGCCTGTCTTTGCGGGCCTGTTCCCAATCTTCTATCGTAGCGGACCCGAGCCTTGGATTTTCGTCGTTGTTTCCTTCGTGCAAGAGGTCACTTTGGGATGTGCGCTTGTGCCGCTCAGGCTGCTGGGGTTTCGACTCGTTCGACGCGAATCGCCACGAACCGAATCAACGGCGCCGGCGGATTTGGTCGTGCATCCGCTCGATTAGGGCTCGATAATCCGAGTTCCGTGCGGTGGCGGAGAGTGAGGCGAGGGCAGACGACTAAAAGAGGACCGCCATGCAACTGGTGACCGTAAAGATCGAGAAGCCGGACGACACGAACTTCATCCTCGGCCAGACGCACTTCATCAAATCCGTGGAGGACATTCACGAGGCGTTGGTCACCGCCGTCCCAGGCATCAAGTTCGGTTTGGCGTTTTGCGAGGCGTCGGGCAAGTGCCTTGTGCGTTGGTCCGGTACCGATCCGGCCATGATCGAGCTGGCCAAGAAGAACGCGGCAGCCATCGGCGCGGGCCATAGCTTCATCGTTTTCTTGGGCGACGGGTTCTTTCCGCTCAACGTCCTGAACACGCTGAAGATGGTTCCCGAGGTATGCCGCATTTTCTGCGCGACGGCTAACCCCACAGATATCGTTCTGGCCGAGACCGAGCAAGGCCGCGGCATTCTCGGCGTCGTCGACGGCTTCTCTCCAAAAGGCGTCGAGGACGACGGCGAAATCAAATGGCGGAAGGACTTTTTGCGGCAGATCGGCTATAAACTGTGAACGGTGGCTGCCGGCAACGAAAAGAAGATCAACAAACGCCGCGTGGTCGCCTCTTTGCTGGGGCTGCCGGTATATTTCGGTTTGTTCATGTTCTTGCCGGCCGGCGATTGGACTTGGCCGAAAGGCTGGCTATTCATCGGCGTATTTGTCGGCGTCCTCGCCGTCGTCACCCCGTACCTCTGGAGAGTCAATCCCGAAGTGGTGGTCGCCCGAACCGGCGTTCACGAGGGGACCAAGCGCTGGGATAAGATCCTACTTGGGTTCTTCTTCACGGCCGTGTATGCCATTGCTCCGGTGGCCGCGCTCGACGACGGGCGGTTTCATTGGCTTCCCGTGCCTTGGTGGGTCTGCGGCATCGGCTATCTCGCCTTCCTGGTCGGCATGGCGATCGTCACATGGGCGGAAGCCGTGAACAAGTTCTTTGAGGTAACCGTCCGCATCCAGGCGGAGCGAGGTCAGAAAGTCATCGAAGCCGGCCCTTACGCCGTCGTGCGCCATCCTGGCTACGTCGGCGGAATCCTGTTTTCACTCGGCATCGCTCTATGCCTGGGCTCGCTTTGGGCGTTGATTCCGGCGGGCCTCGCATCTTGCTTGCTGATCCTGCGAACGAAGTGGGAAGACGAGGTGTTGCAAGCCGAGTTGGCTGGGTATAACGAGTACGCTGAGCAGGTTCGATACAAGTTGATTCCTGGTTTGTGGTGATCGCCAGCATGAGCGCCCGAAGGTTGCTATTGGCCGTCATTTGCCAGATCGCCTTTTGTTTCAACTCTCTCGCGGCCGAGCCGCTGATCGTCGGCCACCGCGGCACGCCCCGGAAAACACGCTGGCGAATTTCCGAGCCTGTCTTGAGCTTCGGCTCGGCTTCGAGTTCGACGTGCAGCGGACGAAAGACGGGCAACTGGTTTGCATTCACGACGGCACCGTCGATCGGACTACGAACGGCACTGGCAAAGTCGTTGACCTGATTCTCTCCGAGATTCAGAAGCTTGATGCAGGAAGCTGATTCAATCCCAAGTTTGCCGGCGCGAAGGTTCCGACCGTCGAAGAGGTGATCGAGTTGGTTTCCGAGTATCGGCGGCACGACTTGCTGATCGCCGTCGATTTGAAGGTGTCGGGCGTTGAGGAGGAGGTCGTGCGATTGGCCAAAAAAGACGGTGTGCTCGACCGACTGCTGTTCATCGGCAGGAGCACTTCGGAGCCCTCGGTTCGGCGCGATAATGAAAGCCTCTGGCAAGGCTCATGTTGCGACCGTCGCCAATACGCCCGACGAGTTCTCAAAGGCGTTGAGCGATCCCGATTCCGACTGGGTTTACCTGCGGCATTTGCCGTTGAAGGAAGAAATCGTCGCGGCCAGGCGGGCAGGCAAGAAGGCATTCGTCGCAGGCCCGGCAGTGGCGGGCCGATTGCCGGAGTATTGGGTTCGGGTGGCCGATGTCGGGATCGATGCCATTCTGTTGGATTACCCGTTGGAGTTGCGGGCGACGCTCACGGCGTCGGGTAAGGTCGAGCGATCGAAGAAGTGGCCGAAGTAGGGAGCAGACGAAGTAGATCGCGATCGGATGTCCGAGTTGGACATGCTGCCGAAAATGCAGGCTGCCGCGGTTGCATGGGCGTGAGGGAGGCGTGAAGGAAAGAGGGATAACAACGACAGTACGGGTTGCTGCGGCTGAAGCCGTTTTCCGTGAAATTCGATTTAACCCCTACAAACCGAGCCAACGACACCGACTGTTGCAATCGTTGCGGCTGGTCCCGATCAATTCGCGGAGCCTCGACGAAGAGTTGCGTTGCATTTGAGCCCCAACCAACCAGCGTCTCCTCCTTGCCGAAAGGGGACCGATTGGCGCGCTCTGTGGTTTGTCCCTGTTTGTCCCTGGAAACCATAGAAACGAGTCGATTTGCGAACCGTATCGCTCGGTGTTATACTGCGAAATCTTCGTAAAACGCAGGGATTGCAAGGTAAGGTGACAGCCTGTGGAAAGGCCATGAAGGTCCTTTACGTTCATCCCAGCGCGCTGATGTACTCGGAGGTCTATCTCCGGCTGGAGCCGCTGGGGCTGGAACTGGTGGCCGAGGCTACCCGGCGAGCCGGACACGATGTGCGGCTAGTCGATCTGCAAGTCTTTCGACGCCGCGATCTGTTCCGTCTCATTGAGGAATGGCGGCCCGAGGCGATCGGCTTTTCGCTCAACTATCTGGCGAACATTCCGGAGGTCGTCGATTTGGCTCGCGCCGCCCGAGCCTTGCTGCCGGAGAGCTTTATCTTTGCCGGCGGGCACAGCGCGAGTTTTACGGCCCGCGAGATTCTCGAGCATGCGGGCGGCTCGATCGATTGCATCGTCCGCGGCGAAGGGGAAGAGATCGCGCCGCGGCTGCTGGAATTGGCCGCCGACGACCGCGAGGCGATCGACTCGCTGCCGGGCGTCGTCAGCTTGCGCGGCGCCGGGCCGCCGCCGCAGCTCATCAAGAATCTCGACGAAGTCCAGCCGGCCCGCGATCTGCTCCGCCGGCGGCAGAGCTACTTCATCGGCAGCCTCGATCCGTGCGCGTCGATCGAGTTTTCGCGCGGCTGTCCCTGGGATTGCACGTTCTGCAGCGCTTGGACGTTTTACGGCCGCAGTTACCGCAAGCTCAGCCCCGAGCGGGCCGCCGACGACCTGGCCCGCGTGCGCGAGCCGGGCGTGTTCATCGTCGACGATGTGGCCTTCATCCACCCCGAGCAAGGCCACGCCGTGGCCGACGAAATCGAGCGCCGCGGCATTCGCAAGCAGTATTACCTGGAGACCCGTGGCGACGTGCTGTTGCGCAACCGCGAGGTCTTCGCGCGTTGGCGGCGGCTAGGGCTGCAGTACATGTTCCTGGGTCTGGAGGCGGTCGACGAAGAGGGGCTCAAGAAATTTCGCAAGCGCGTGGCGCTGGGCAAGAATTTCGAGGCCCTTGAATGCGCCCGCTCGCTGGGGATCGTGACGGCTGTCAACATTATCGCCGATCCGGGTTGGGACGTGCGGCGGTTCGAGATCGTGCGCGAGTGGGCCTTGTCGGCGCCCGAAATCGTTCACGTGACGGTCAACACGCCCTATCCCGGCACGGAGACCTGGCACGCCGAATCGCCCCGCATCACGACTCGCGACTATCGGCTGTTCGACGTGCAGCACGCCGTGCTGCCCACGGCCTTGCCGCTGGCGCAGTTTTACGAAGAGTTGGTCCGCACCCAGCAGGTGCTCAACCGCAAGCACTTGGGCTGGGCGGCGCTGCGCGGGACATTCGCCTTGACGGCCCGCTTGTTGGCCCAGGGCCAAACGAATTTCGCCCGCATGCTCTGGAAGTTCAACTCGGTCTACAATCCGCGTCGGCAGTTGGCCGACCACCAGCGGCGCGTCGATTACCAGATGAGCCTGCCGGATCAAGGGTTCGCGCTCGATCCGGCGGCGCTCTACGTGCATCGGCCGGCGGCGGCCCGTCCAGCGACGACTTGAGATCGTCTGGAGGCGTCAGCCTCTAGGTGCGCCTGGCTTTCCCCACGTCTCGCCTTTGCAAGCGACGCGGGTCGAACGCGCGCGTCTCTGCGACTCATAAGGCGACCCATCCCTTGCCGCCGCCTGCAAACGCGGCGAAAATGGATGTCAGATCGTGGGGATAAAGCCTTGTTGCAGCCGGCAATCGGTGGGATAATCGCGGCATGGAAGAATCATTGACGCTCAACGCGGAGCATCGGCAGGCCTTGCAGCGCGGCGAGTCTGTGCCAGTTGTCGAGAAGGCCACGCAGACTCCGTGCGTCGTCGTCCGCGCCGACGTTTTCGAACGCATCAAGAAGCTGCTGCCGGACCTTGATCCGCGCGAGGCGTATCCCGCCCTCGACGAGGTGATGAGAGAAGACTGGAGCGATCCCAGAATGGCGGAATACGACGATTACGAGTCTCGCAAAAGATGAGCTTTCGCCGCGGAGACATCGCGCTGGCCTTCTATCCGTTCGCGTCGGGAGCCGGCGGCAGTCGTCGCCCGGTGCTTGTCATTCAGAGCGATGCGTATAACCAGCGGATCCGCAACACGATTGTCGCACAGATCACGACGAATCTGACGCGGGCGAACGATCCCGCCCAGTTGTTGATCGATCTCGCCACTCCCGAAGGTCGCCAGTCCGGCCTGCTGCACGACTCGGTTGTCTCGTGCCTGAACCTTGCGACGCTTGCCGACGACCGACTCGATAAAGCGATCGGCAGCTTGCCGGACGTGATGATGGCGAGGGTCTCACGGTGTTTGAAGACCGCGCTGGCGATTTCCTAGGAACCGCTTGCGGGTGTCTCGCTTGGCTGCCGGCGCAAGGACGCAGCGCGGCATCACTTGCTTTCGGCTGAATCGGGTTCCGGGTTCGCCGCCCGCTGTCCCACTTGACCGATGAATTCGACAAGCTGCTCGCGGCTGTCGAGGACGATGCCGCGGCCCTGATCGAGTTGTTGGAAGCCTTCGGCGGCCAGTAGCCCGTAGGTTATGCTTCAGCCTAGCGCGGCGGAGCCGCAACCAAAACATGCCGGGGCGGCACGGCTTTCGAACGACTCGCGTCGCCGTGGGCCGCTCTTGGTGACGGCGAATCGTGTTGCCATGATCCGCCGCGCGTCACAGCGGCCTGATGCTGCCGCTACGCTTCCTCTTCTCTTCTGTTCCTATCGTCAGTTTGCCACCGCGGGCGGACGGCGTAGCGCGCGCTGGCCGGTTGTCTTGAACGGTGCGGTCGGCGCCCGGCAGGCAATGGAACAGAAGAGGAGAGGAAGCGTACTTGCTGCCGCTTGTAGCCGATGCTTGAGCCCAGCGCGCCGAGACCCGAACAAGAATCTTGCCGGGGCGGCGAGAGTTTCACAGTTAATAGCATAACCTACGGGGCTACGGCAGGTCGTTGCTGGGCGGGAAGTTGAGCTTCGTCAGCCGAGATCGGATCGCCGAAGGCTGCCGTTGAAAACGCTCCGCGATGGCCTGGAGCCGGTGGCCCGCTTTATACATCGCGGCCAGTTCCGCGTCGTCGACGCTTGTCCACGGCTCGTAGGCTCGCGGATAGCGGGACTTGATCTGAGCCAACCGGGCCTGATAATCCTTTGGCGACGAATTGAGCCGCAGGGCCTCCTCGGCGGCGTGGAAAATGTCGTGGTAGGTGATTCCGTCGTGGCCGTCGACGATTTGCGCGTAACTGTGCCCGTCAGCGATGTGGCCGAGCACCTTGATGCTCTTCTCGCTCAGACCGGGTTCGCGCTTCATGCTTCTTGACGTTTCCTTCGCTGACCGAACTTATTCTGCGGCAAACAGAAGTAAGCCCCCTTAAAACAGCGTTTCTATAGTTCACTCATGCGCACTGAGCCCTGGGTCCAGTAATCGGGGTAGTCCTGGAGGTAGCCGACCCACGCCTCGTCTTCCTGCCAAACCACGATTTTGACAACCTGCGTGCTTCGCCTCCTATCGGTCGGGACGTCTTAACGCTGTCATTGTAGCCGCTCTCGCCCCTGCGATCCAAACGACGAAGCCACGCTGCCCGCCGGAAAGATCGCATCCGGGCGTTCCGCGGGTCGCCAGTTGCGGCCCACCGGCCGGCCGTCGATAATCGTCGGCACGCCTGTTTGCCGCCGCGCCCTTCAAATCGGATGTTGCTCCCATGATTACCGTCGCTCGCTCCGCCCGGTGTTTCGCACTGGTTGCTCCTTTAGCCGTCGCCCTGTGTTCGAACGCCGCGGCCCGCGGCGACGAGCCCGCCTGGACGGCCTTGTTCAACGGCCGCGATCTGTCGGGCTGGGTCAACGTCAACTGCGCCCCCGGCACGTTCACGGCCCGCGAGGGGATGATCGTCTCGACGGGCGTGCCGACCGGCGTGCTGCGCAGCAAGAAGCAGTACGAGAACTTTATTTTCGAACTGGAGTGGAAGCACATCGAACCCAAAGGCAACGCGGGCGTGTTCGTGTGGAGCGATCCGCTGCCTGCGATTGGGGCGCCGTTTTGCCGGGCGATCGAAGTGCAGATTCTCGACGGGCGGAACACCGAGAACTACACCAGCCACGGCGATGTGTTCGCTATCCGCGGCGCCACGATGACGCCCGACCGGCCGCACCCGGCCGGCTGGGCTCGCTGTCTGCCGAGCGAACATCGCGCCAAGCCGGCCGGCGAGTGGAACCACTATCGGGTCGAATGCCGCGATGGCATGCTGAAACTCGCCGTCAACGGCAAGGTCGTTTCGGGCGGCAGCCAATGCAGCCCGCGGAAAGGATATCTGTGTCTTGAATCGGAAGGCTCGGAGTGCCATTTCCGCAACATCCGCATTCAAGAGCTGCCTTCGACCAACCCCAAGCCCGAACAGATCGCCGACGAGGACCAAGGCTTCGTTTCGCTCTACAACGGCCTGGACTTGGCCGGTTGGAAAGCCGACCCCGGGCACGAAGGGCACTGGAAGCCCGAGAACTGGATTCTCAGCTACGATGGCAAGAGCGAAGCCGAAGACAAGAACCTCTGGTCGGCCAAGGAATACGGCGATTTCGAGCTGATCTGCGATTGGCGGCTGAATGCCAAGCCGCACGAAGAGGCTCGGCCCGTCATCTTGCCCAGCGGCGAGTATGAAAAGGGCGACGACGGCAAGCCGAAAACCGTCATCGTCAAGGACGCCGGCGACAGCGGCATCTATCTGCGCGGCAACAGCAAGAGCCAGGTGAACATCTGGTGCTGGCCGATCGGCTCGGGCGAAGTGTACGGCTACCGCAACGATCCGAAAATGCCGCCCGAGGTTCGTGCGGGCGTCACGCCCAAGGTGAACGCCGATCATCCGCTCGGCCAGTGGAACCGCTTCGTCATCACGATGCGCGGCGATCACCTGACGGTGAAACTGAACGGCCAAACCGTGATCGATAACGCCCAATTGCCCGGCGTGCCCGAACGCGGACCCATCGCCTTGCAGCATCACGGCGACTCATTGCAGTTCGCGAACATCTACATCCGAGAGCTGGACTGATCCATTTGCGATGAGCGCCTCCGCCCAAGCCGAAATCGCCAAGCTGCGCGAACAGATTCGCTGCCACGACTACAAGTATTACGTCGAGGCGGCGCCCGAGATCAGCGACCGCCAGTACGACCGGTTGCTGGAGCGTCTCAAAGAGCTTGAAGTCAAGCATCCCGAGCTGATTACGCCCGACAGCCCCACGCAGCGGATCGGCGATCAGCCGGTGGCGGAACTGCCGCAGGCCGAGCATCGCGTGCCGATGCTGTCGATCGACAATACGTACAGCGTCGCCGAGCTGCGCGAGTTCGGCGCCCGCGTCGTCAAGCGCTTGCCGGGCGAAGAGATCGCGTGGGTCGTTGAGTTGAAGGTCGATGGCGTCGCCGTGTCGCTGATCTACGAGCACGGGCTGCTCGTCCGCGGGCTGACGCGCGGCAATGGCCGAGTCGGCGACGATATCACGCACAATCTGCGCACCATCGGCGACGTGCCGCTGAAGCTGCTGGGCAACGACGTGCCGCCGCTCGTCGAAGCCCGCGGCGAAGTCTACATGACCAACTCCGACTTGGTGAGGCTCAACCAGGAACAGGCCGCCCGCGGCGAGGCGGCCTATGCCAACACCCGCAACGTCACGGCCGGCAGCATCCGCTTGCTCGATCCGCGGATTTGCGCGCAGCGCCATTTGCGCTTCTTTTGCCACAGCGCCGGCGCCGTCGAAGGCCTGAAGGCCGACAACCACATGGCCTTTCTCGCCGAACTGCGCGGCTACGGGCTGCCCTCGACGCCGATGGCCGAGTGCTTCCCGTCGTTCGACG
>DATKRK010000227.1:0-30591 GCA_035532215.1 Pirellulales bacterium
TGGTCGCCGCCGGCCGACGTCCGCGAAGCCAACGATGCGCGGCCATCGTGACCATCGGCCTCGCGCTCGCCTTCTTGTAAACTGCATGATCGCGGCGCAGTCACTTGCTGAAATGGATGACCCAAAAACTCCGCCGCCTAAGCGTCGTGCCGCTCGGCCTGTGCACGACGAAAAGCTCGCTGGTTCGCCGAACCAAGGCAGGCAGATCATCTTTGCCCGACTCCCCGAGGCGGGCCGGGCCAAGACGCGGCTGATCCCGGCTCTCGGGCCGGAAAGAGCCGCCGCCGTCCACGAGGCGCTCGTGCGTAGAACTCTGTCAGTCGCACGAGACTTCCAAGCCGTTTATCGTGCGAACGTGGAGGTTCGATTCTGTGGGGGCGATCGGCATGGCACGTATCGCCGGCGACCATCGCCCACGACTATCACCGCGAAGCGCGCTAGAGAAAGCGAGCGGCGGCCGAAATGTGATATGGCTTACAGACAGGCGCCGCGTTGAACCGCAAGATTGTAAGTCAACCCTTGAGGATCAAATCACATTCAGGGCACAACGAGAAAAGGAATTTGCATGCGTAACGTAAAGCCATTGTTTTGCGGAATCTTGGTTGCCGCCCTGGGACTCGCGGTCGCTGTCGGCTGCAGCCCCGCGCCGAAGCCTCAACCGGCGCCCGGCAGCGCACCGGCGCAGCCCGCGCCCAGTCAGCCTTCCGGCGGTTCCGGCACGAGTCAGCCTTCCGGCGGTTCCGGCAGTCGTTGAACATCGAACGACCATTTCGGTACTTGTCAGATTCTGGCCGAGAGCGATGTTTTGCTCCGGCCGCCAGTTGCAGGAGGATCGGAGCGTCTTTCTTGCAACGCCAAGCTCCGGAAACTCGTCGGCTTTTGTAGAGGCCGGCAGAATCATTCAGATTTGCGGTTCAATAGTGCGCGTTTCATTCGCGCGCGAGCCTCTGCGGACAACGCGACGTCCGCCGGGGCGGCGTCTTTTTCAGCGTCGTCCGCGTGTAATCGCGCAGCCTCGTGAAGCTGTTTGATATCCTTGGCGAATCCGTAACAAAGCCGGCACATGGCCAGGTGCACCCAGAGATTGATCCGCTGCCGCCAGGTCAGTTTCCGGTCCAACGACTCGGACGCCAGCCGCGACGCTTCTTTGCAAGTCAACATGGTCAAGGGCTCCCTTCGGCCTGGCCGCGGGATTTCATGCAATTCGACAAATACAGCCGCGCGCGGTAAAGCAGCACCCACAGGTTCGACGAGGAAATCCCCAATTCCTTGCAGATTTGCTCGCTTTTCATGCCGTCCAGCTCGCGCAGGGTAAAGATGTCGGCCTGCCGCCGCGGAAGCCCCGCGAGGCAACGGCGAAAGACGTTCCAAAACTCCTGGTTTTCCATCGCTGCACTTGGCACGGATCCGAATCCTCTCGGGTCGACGCGCCACTTGCCCCGCTGGTCGAAGAGCGACTCGGAAATGTCGTCCGCACGCTCTCCTTCCAGCGAAACGGTTCGGTTGCGCTGTCGAATCAGGTCGACGATCTTCCGTTTCAGGATTCCCAGCAGCCAGGCGCGTTCGGCTCCTCGACCGGCATATTGCCCAAGGGCGGCCAGCGCGGCCGCAAACGTCTCTTGCACGACTTCTTCCGCCGATTCGGCGTCTCGAAGCCTCGAAAAGGCGTAGCGGTAGAGGTAGTCGCCGCAACGATCGACCCACATTGCCGGGTCGACGCTTTGATCGCTCTCGTGGGTTTGCTCGCTCATGCCCCAAATCCAGTGACTGCAATCAGGGCCGCCCATCCACAATGGAACATGATAGCTGTGATCAGCGAGCCGCACAGCAAACAACACGGGACGGAGTCAAGTGCGACCCCGCCACGCGTTGCTATGCGAGGCGACCTATTTGACGGATCCCGTGATCGAGCCGAGCAGCGCTCCATAGATCGCGTGCCCCATGAGCGATCCCATCGCGGCCATCGGGCCTCCCGCGTTGGCGCTAAACAGGCCGGCGCCCATCATGGGCATCACGACGACCTGCGCCAGCAGCCAGAGCGTCGCCCCCCAGGCGATCCCTTTGAGCACGGGCCCGCCGGGCAGCACGTCGTAAATCACGAAGGCATAGACCAAGGGAAAAACAATCGTCCCCAGCATTACGTGCATGGCCATCCCGGCCAGCCAACTCCCGCCCAACATCGACCCGAGCAGACGGGCGATATCCATCGCTCTTCCGGTCATGACGGGCGCCACGAAATACATCATCAAGGTAATGGCCGCGGTTCCCGCCGCGCCGCCCAAGATCGAGCGGGACAAGAAATGGTGAGGATGGCAGGGCGTTCCTCTTTCCGCCACGCACGTGGCTGCTTTTTCCGGGCCGCTGGCGCCGGTTTCCGGTTGGTTGATCGTCGAGGCCATGTCTTTTCTCCTTTCAGGATTTAGTTGCGCGGGACGCAAGTCGCCGCACGTCTCTGAAAGGTCGACGGCGCGGACCGCATTTCCTTACAGTCGGCGCCTGTTTATTTCAGCACCTTCAACTTTCGAGGCTGAATCCAGGTAATCTTGCCTTCGCTCTTGAGTGCCGTGCCCGATACTTCCAGCGGCAGCCCGTCGAAGCGCCGCTCGTACACGTCGGAATAAAGCTGATGGGCGTCCTCAACGACATAAACCTGGCCATCGTCCGCGGTCACGGCCAGCCCCAGCGTATCGGGAGCGCCGATCGGCGCGACGCCGTGCTCGCAGCCGGCGCAGCCGCTCTTGCCGCGCACCACGAGAACGCCGCGACCGGGCTGCTCTTTGGCCGCCCCTTCGTCGCCAGCCGGCTCCGCTGCGAATTTCTCCGGATCGGCCAGAAACATCCGGCGCTCTTTCGGCGAGGGGAAAAGGTAACGCATTCCCCGATAGAAGGCGGCAAACTCCGGCTTGCCGGCCACGTCCTGACCCATTGTCGCGCGGCAGACGGCGCAGTTGCCCTCGAGCGCCAGATCGACGTCGGCATACTTGTCGGAGTGCGCCATGAACTCCTGCCTTTGATCTTCGCCGGGAAACAAGAACAGCCGATGGTCGTAAAGCGAGGCGAAGTGAATATCGCCTGCCATGCGTTTGCCGTTGGCGAAACAGACGGTGCAGTCGCCACCCAACGCCGGCACGTACTTGGCCGGATCGGACAAGAACTTTGCTTTCAGTTCCTGGCTGGGAAAGTAGTACGTCTTGCCGTCGTACGTCGTCCGATGCTCCGGCTTGCCGCGCACCCATTTCTTCATTTCGACGACGCACACCGGACAGTAGCCCTCCAAGCCAAGGTTGCTCTGGACCTCGCGACTTCGATTCTCTGCCGGCGCCTGTCGACTCTGACTCCCCGGCGGGACCTGGCGAGTGTGATTTCTCGATGGGGCCTGTCGAATGCGACTCCCCGATTGCGCTTGGACACAGGCGTTTCCACCGAGCAAAACCGACAAAACGGCCGCGGCGCCAAGGCCGGCGGCAGCGCATTGATGATGGGCGAGGCGACTGAACATAGATCGGGTCTCCTTGTGACAAAAAATAACGAGCGGGTTGAATCAGTACGACATCGACGAGAGCCAAGCTTTGACCCGTTGCCAGCGACTGGCGTTGGGTTCGGAAAAATGGGTCTTGCGGGGAAGGCCGAAGCGGCGCTCGTACGCGAAAAAGACGGCCGGATCGTGCATGACCTGCCGGCCGTTGCCGCCGCGAGCGCTGCCAAACACGACAAAGTCGGTGATGTCGAGCCGAACCGCGTCGACGCGGTTGATGCGATATTTGAAGCCGGCGGCCACTGGCAACGTCGGCAGGTTTTCATTCCAACGGACGCCTTGGTCGTCGATGAAACCGACATTGACCAACCCCGCACCCAGCTCGACGAACGGCCGCCACCTCGCGTCGCCGCGCGGATAGAACGCCAGGCTCGTATCCCAAAACACGAAGTTTTCATGGCTCGGAATCAGCGTTCGCGAGGCGCTGCCTAGCGTGGTTCGCACGTAACCGATCCGGGTTTCGACTCCCCACCGCGGCGCGAAATCCCAACCAAGCCGCCCGCCGAAAAGGTTCCCTTGTCCGTTGTGGATTTGGCGATGAATGGGCTCGTCGGCCAGCACCCAACCCGTGAATTTTTCGAATTGAAAGGGGAAGCTGAGCCAACTCGCCGTCCGGCGGCGTCGCAGGTCACGGCTTCCGGACCAATTCGCCCAGGCCGAGGCGGGCGTTGCCGCGAGCGGCATTGTTTCACTGTCGGATGACCCGTCGAAAATGCCGTCGGTCACGAACTTGCCGCGGCGGATCCAGGCGGGTTCTCCTGGCGAAAACTTGAAATCGGTGCGAGGGTGATGCGGCGGCTCTTTCTCGGAATGGGCGAACGGCGACGCCGCCAACGCCGCGAACAACTCCGATCCGGCCGGCGAGGCTTCACCCGGCGCCCTGCGATCCCCCGCTTGCGGCGGGTCGCCGGCAAAGAGCAGGTGGAATGTGGGATCCTCCGCCATCGACCAGCCGGCCATTGACCAGCCCCAGAGCAACGCCCAAAGGGGAAGGCGCGGGACAGCGGCCAGAATCGGTCCTTTCAGACAACGAAACATCGTGCTCTCTTCGGCGCTTGCCGTCCAGCGGCGAAACCGCAAGACAATCGCCCCCAATCTTAAGGCTTAAGGTTCTTAGCATATCGTGGGCAAGCGCCGGCAACTGTTAGCTAGCTCACCCTTTGCGAAACGAAAGCAACACAAGCTCCTTTAAATCGCAAAACTGGCGGCGGCCGCACGGACTGTGAAACGCCACACGGATATCGCGCCGCTCCAGGCTCTAAGGTGGGACCCGATCGAAGGTGGCCCGCAACAAGGGTCGAGGATTGTTCCAGGAGGTGAAACCAGTCATGGATAGGATCTTGAATCGAATCGTTCAGAAATGCGGGGAGCTCTCGACGGAAAACACGGACGCCCAGCGAGCCGCCTTCTGCTGGCTGCGACACTGTGGACCGTTTCGCACCGTCGTCCGCGAATTGCAGCGGCAGGGTTTCACGTTCTTTCAAGTGGCGCGAATGCTCAGCGACGATGCGAGCGGGCGCGGAAGCGACGTTGCCCTGGCTCGGCTCGAACGCGCGTTGATGAGAGACGAGGAATCGTCTGAACTAACGCGGCCAGGGCCGCGTCTTGCTTAGCGCGTCCAAGCGCACCAGGCGCCGAGCAAGCGCTTGACCCGTGGCGTCAAGCGAGTGCGATTGTAAGCGTCGGCGGCCTTCTTGATGACCTCGGCCTGCGTCGGGTAGGGATGAATGGTTTTAGCGAGCGTCTTCAGCCCCAGACCGCCGACCATGGCCAGCGTGATCTCGGAGATCATGTCGCCCGCGTGCCGGGCCACGAGTGTCGCCCCCAGGATCTGGTCGCTGCCCTTGCGCAGGTGAAGCTTGAGCAGGCCCTCCGTTTCGCCGTCGACCACGGCGCGGTCCACGTCGCGCAGTTCCTGGACGATGGTTTCGACTGCGATGCCTTGTTCCTGGGCTTCGCTTTCATAGAACCCGACGTGGGCGATTTCCGGGTCGGTGTAGGTACACCAAGGCATGGTCAGCGCGCTCGCCTTGGCGCGGCCGAGGAAGAGCGCTTTCTGGATCGCAATCCGCGCCATGGCGTCGGCCGCGTGCGTGAACTTGAAACGCGAACAGATGTCGCCCGCCGCGTAGATCGCCGGATTGCTCGTCTGCAAGCGGTCGTTGACGCTGACGCCCGATTTGTCGTAGGCGACGCCGGCGGTCTCGAGGCCCAAGTCTTCGACGTTCGGCGCCCGGCCCACGCCGACCAAGATTTCGTCCACTCGCAACTCGCTGAGCGCTCCGTCCATATCCAGCGACAGCAACTTTTCGCCTCCCTCTTTGCGCACGCCGACGATCTTGGCGCAGCAATCGATCGAAACGCCATCGCGCTGCAAGGATTGCTCGATGATTTGCGCGGCGTCGCGGTCCTCGCGCGGAAGGATTTGCCGCATCGCTTCCAAGAGCGTGACTTGGGCGCCAAAGCGGGCAAACGCCTGGGCCAATTCGCACCCGATCGGGCCCGCGCCGATCACGGCGAGCCGCCGCGGCAGCTCGGTCAGCGAAAAAACGCTTTCATTCGTCAGATACCCGGCTTCGACGAGCCCCGGAATCGGCAGCGCCGTCGCACGGGCGCCGGTGGCGATCACCGCCTTGCGGAAGCGGAGCGTCTGGCCGGCTACTTCGGCCGTGTTGCGGCCGGTGAACCGCCCTTCGCCAAAGAACACGTCGACTCCCAATGAGCTGAACCGCGAGGCCGAGTCGTTCCGGCTGATGCCGGCGCGCAGGCGCCGCAAGCGCTCCATGACGGCCGGAAAGTCGACGCTCGCGCCTACCGGCACGTCGACGCCATATTGCCCCGCGTCGCGCACGTCGGCGGCGGCCCGCGCGGCCCGGATCAGCGCCTTCGACGGCACGCAGCCCACGTTGAGGCAGTCGCCTCCCATCAGCTTGCGTTCGATCAAGGCCACTTTGGCGCCGAGGCCCGCGGCGCCGGCTGCCGTCACCAAGCCGGCCGTGCCCGCGCCGAAGACCACCAGGTTGTAGCGCCCGTCCGGCTTCGGGTTCTGCCAGTCGTGCGGATGCACGTTATCGAGCAGCACCTGGTTGTGTTCGTCGAGCGGCGACGCTTCCGGAATGGCGTCCAGCAGCGATTCAAGCGTTGTCGATCGATTCACGAAGGCTTCTCCTTATTTTCCTGGTTTTCGGTAAACCGCCACGCGATCAGCTTGGTCATGCGCCGATCGATCATTTGCCGCGATTGGCCTTCAGCTAACCCGAAAACCTCGGTCTTTGGGTGGAATGCATACCAGGCGAACCAGAACGAGTACGCCCAGATCCCCGGCAAACCAGGACTCTGACAATAGGCTTAACCGTCGATGCCGACTGTGAGTTGCCATACAGTCTCGTAGGCGCAGCGGTGGAGCGTTTTGCAGAGTGCAAGCGAGAGTCCCGAGTTCCCGCGCCCAGCGCTGGACGCAGTCTAGCTGTGCATTTACATCATCTCCACGACGTCAACTGAATAGTCCTGACCATCCCATCGCTTCCCACTATCCCAAAAGAAGGTGAAGCGGATTGGCGCGCGCTGGCCCTGAGCAGTCGCAATGTCGACGTATTCAATCCCCAGCGCCGTAGCGACCGAACGCGCGTCCTCGGCCCGCTGCCATTCGTCGCGAGTCCAGTGCAGCGTGAAGCAGGCCGGGGCTTGGATACGCAAAGTCCTTGTCGCTGCGAGTCCAGCGAGGTTCGATCCCGGGCGCTCCCGACGCCTTGGACTCGTTGCGAAGGATTGGCATGCTTCTCTCGCCGACGTTTCTTATAGTTACGTCGAGCCGCGCGATGATGAGCGTCGTCGTTTATTTGGGCGAGCCGGCGACCCAGCCGAGGAGCCCGCCGTAGACGACATGGCCGATGCAGGAACTCATCGCAGCCATCGTGCTGCCGCTGAAGAAACCCGCCCCTATCAACGGCATCACGACGACCTGGGCCAACAGCCAGAGAACGACGCCCCAGACGGTCCCCTTCACGGCAGGGCCTCCCGGCAGCACGCGATACAAAAAGTAAGCGTAGATCAGCGGAAAGATCAGCGTGCCGTTGATGAAGTGCATCGCCATCCCCGCCCACCAGTTGCCGCCTAGCATCGAACCGAGCATTTTGGCGATGTCCATCGGATGACCGAGCATCTTCGGCGCCAGGAAGTACATCATCATCGTCATGGCCACAGTTCCGAGAAAGCCGCCCAGGACACTGCGGATAATGTCGGGCCTCGCCAAGCGATTCGTTCGCTTGACCTCGACGCTTGACAAATCACGTGCTTGCTGGCTCGCAGGTCCAGATGAGGTTGCCATCGTAGACTCCTGTTGTTAGGAATTTGCGGTTCGCGCGTGGGCGCGTTGAGTCCGTCTTTCTACTCAGCAAGCGTCGTGCCGCGAGCCGGGACACGGGGAGGAAAGTTACGTTATCCGAATCAACCAAACGATTTCCATGATCGGGCCGTTCAGCCCGCACGGCTCGGGCGGGAGCAGCCGCGATCCTCAAGCCGTGCGTTTCCGCTCGAAACACAGCGGCCTCGCACCCGAAAAGCTCGAAGGCCTGGCCGCCGTGCCATCCCGACTGTGAACTGGCACACAGTGCGGCGCTCCGAAGAACCAAGCCGGCTAGTCCTGGCGGGAATCTCCTGGAGTGTGTCCATTTTCACCGAACTCATCGTCCGCATCTTCTACACTGAAGACCGTGCCGCGAAGGGGATGCCCCTTGATCGCTGCGCACGGTCCGCCTCGGACAAAGTAGAGAAAAGAAGTTCTGATGCTAATCTTGAGCCGAAAAGTACACGAAGCGATCTTGATCGACGACGACATCTGCATCACGATTTTGCACACGCGGGGCGGCAAAGTTCGCCTGGGCATCGAGGCCCCCCTGGCCAGGCGCGTACTCCGTTGCGAACTTGGCGACGCGGGCGAAACCGCGCGATCCGGCCAGGTACACGCAGCTCGGCACTCCGTCCCCTGAGCAGGCTGTCCGCCCCGCAGTTGATAGAGTCCTGAGAGTGAACGCGTTCCTTACGCCCCAAATCTCAATGAAAATTACTGCAAAACTACGCATCGCAGTCATCGCGTTTCTGGGCGCCGCCCTCGGAGCAGCGTTCGTCTGGCTGCCCGTCAAGCAGTATCTGGAAGCCTTACTGCAAGCAGTTCGCGCGACCGGCCCCTGGGGACCGGCGCTGCTGGCCGCGGCCTACGTGTTGACGACGGTGTTGCTCGTCCCCGGTTCCATCATCACGCTGGGAGCCGGTTTTCTGTTTGGCGTGCCGATCGGCACGGTCGCCGTTTCCGTGGGAAGCGTGGCCGGGGCATGCGCGGCGTTTTGGATCGGACGCACCGTGGCGCGCGGCTGGATCCAAAAGAAGACCGCGCAAAACCCGCGCTTTCACGCGCTGGACGAAGCGATCGGCCGCGAGGGGTTCAAAATCGTGCTCTTGATCCGCCTCTCGCCCGTCTTTCCGTTCGTGTTCACGAATTACGCCCTGGCTCTGACCAGCGTCCGTTTTCGCGATTTCTTGCTCGCCTCGTGGATCGGCATGCTGCCGGGCACTGTGCTGTATGTCTATCTTGGCTCGACGCTCAAAAGCCTGGCTGAACTGGCCAGCGGCGGGCAGCGAAGAGGCGCGGCCCAAAACGTGTTGTTCGGACTCGGGCTGTTGGCCACGTTCTTGGCGACCATCGTGATCACGCGATCCGCGCGTGCCGCGCTCAGGCAAGCCGCGCCGCTTGCCGAGGAATAGGACGGCTAATTGAATTGTGGCGCTGCAGTCGTGCCCCCCTTAAACCGCAGGCCAGTTTTTTCGATCATTCCGCACAACAGGAGAGCTTGGCGGGATCCTTGTACCGGGAGATCGCCACGATCTTAAGCGCCTCGGCCATCGTCGGATAAACGTGCAATAGCTCGATGAAGTCCTGCACTTTGGCCCGGAACCGCAGGCCCATCGCCGCTTCATGGATGACTTCCCCGGCATTGTGACCGACCATGGCCACGCCCAACACTTCATCCGTATCGGCGTCGGCTACCATCTTGACGATCCCACGGGTGTTTCGAATTGCCCCGGCACGGGGAACCAGCGACAAGGGAATCGTGTTACACCAGCAGTTCCGGCCAGCGGCAATGGCCTCCTTCTCGGTGATGCCGACTACGGCGACTTGCGGATCGGTGAAGATACAGCGGGGAACGATTCGGTGATTCACGGGCCGCATCTCGCCGTTGGAGAAGGCGTTTCGGGCCGCAATGCCTCCGTCTTGGCTTCCCACGGGCGTAGCCATCTGGCTGCCGAACTGACGGCCGACGACATCCCCGGCTGCGAAGATGTGCGGGACGTTCGTTTTCAAGTACTCATCCACTTCAATCTCGCCACGCTGGTTCACCGACACCCCAGACCGCTCGATGGCGATAGAGTCGGTGTTGGGGCGTCGGCCCGTCGCCACCAATAATCTTTCCGCCCGGAACTCCTGCGTGCCGCCGCCGACCTTGGCTGTTGCGACGATTCCGCCTTCCTCCTGCCGCACCGCTGTCACGGAGGCTTGCGTGATGATCGTGATCCCTTCCTCGGAAAGAACCCGCCCAATTGCCGGGCCGATTTCCGGTTCGTAGCCGTGGGGAAGCACTTGCTCGCTGCGTTCCAAAACGGTCACGTCGGTCCCGAATCGGCGGAACATCTGGCCGAGTTCCAGGGCGATGTAGCCCCCGCCGACGATCAGCAACGACTTCGGCAACTCGGTCAGTTCGACCTCGTCATCCGCGGCCAGCAGGTCGCTCGTCAGGTACGGCGTCCGATCCAACCCCTCGATGTCGGGAACGACGGGACGCGACCCGGTGGCGATCAGCACCTTGTCGCCTCTGAGCCGCTTGCCATCGATTTCAACCGTGTGCGGATCGGCGAACTGCGCATGCCCCCGCTCGATGCGAATAACACCGTCGATCAAGCTCTCGTACTTCTTCTCTCGGTAGCCGCGGACGACCTCGCCCTTTTGGGCGATCAGGGCCGAGAAGTCCAGCTCGATCCTGCACGGCTTCAGGCCGGGGTAGCGAGGATGGCGGGCGTCGTGCAGGAGCTTGGCCGCTTCGATCAAGTTCTTGGACGGCAGGCAGCCGCGGTTCACGCAAGTTCCGCCGATGGATCGCTCCTCGGTCATCACCGCCGTTCGCCCCAATTCCTTGGCCGTCAGCGCGGCAGCGAAAGCGGTTGAGCCAGACCCGAGGATCACCAGATCAAACTGGTCAGCCATGCGACTCTCCTATGAGACTGCCCACGGCAGGAGTTTGATTCCGCGCGGGCGGCTTCGCCCGCACGGAATCAATCGGGGTCGCGCGGCACGGCTACCGCTTCAGCGGGCAGCAGTTCGGACAAGGCAGCTCTTCGCCCGTCAGCGGGCAAACATAGGCTGCAGCGCTGGGCGCCGATTTCGCCGAGCCGCCTGTCGCGACGAGCCCGTAAACCACGCCGCTGATCGTCATCAGCGACGCGGCAGCCACGACGCGCAACGTCCATTTCTTTACCATCGGAAAAACCTCCTTCGAAAAACGTCCGCGGACTCTCCGGGCTACATCGCCCGGCGCAGCCACGAACACTAGAACACTAATTTGTCTCAACGAATCTCCCGCTGTACCCGGCCTTCTTCAGGGCCGCCAGAATCCGATCCTTGGGCACTGCGCAGCAGCCGGCGCCGACGATGGCCTGCCGCTTCTCGTAGTCGACCTCGACGGCCGCGACGCCTGGAACTTGACGGATCGCCTGAGCGACCGTCGCGGCACAGCCTTCGCAGGTCATGCCGTCGACCTGGAAGACGGCCCGGTTCATAACGTCCAGATAGTCGCTGGCGGCGGCCCCGGTTCGCGTCCCGGTCCCAAACAGGGCGCCGACGTAGCTCGGGAAGCCGAGGAAGGCGACCGCCAGCACGGTCACCACCCAGAGCATGGCCTTGTTCAACGTCAGCATCGTGAAGCGGCGTTTTCCCGTCGGGGCACAACAGTCTTCTCCCTCGGCTGGTTCGGTGGCACAGCAGCCGTGCCCCGCTACGGCAGCAGCTTTTTTCGGACGGTAGGTGAAGTAAAACGCCGCCGCCAAAAAACCGAAGGTCAAAACGATGAACAGCGGGCGATACGCTTCGAGCGTCGCTGCAATCCCCGCTCCCGAAACTCCCACGGCAAGGAGAACGAGCGGCAACCAGCAGCACGCCGAGGCCATGATCGCCGACAGGACGGTCCCGATTTTGGCGATCTTCTCGCCCCGTGTCGTTCTGGGCTTCGCGGGAATGGACGATTCTTCGAGAGTTGCTTGAGCCTTCACGTCTATACCTGACATTTCCAGTTCCTCCTGGGCGATCTGAATGCCCTTGGCAACGCTTCCGAGACAACATGACCCCGAAGGATTCTCGGATTCACAGCGGCAGCCGGGGTCTTTCATCTTGACCCGGATGTCGTCGAGAGCGCCAGAATGGCCCCGCGTGCGCAGCTCGTTTTTGATGCTGGCGACCGAATGGCCGAAGCAGTAGCAGAGCGGCCGCTCGCCTGTGGTTTCCTTGATGCCGACGGAAACCTTGAGTTGCGACTTCGTGAAGACAGCGTCGTTGTCTTCCGAGAAGTACACGACGTCGCAATCCGGCGAGTCGCAAAACCGCCAGGCGGTATCGGCGACGATCGGCTTGCAGCCTTCGCCGCTCGTGCCGCCACATGCTCGACCGTCCTCGGTGAAGCGTTCGGCGAATTCTTCTTTGAGCAAAGCTCTCAGCATGAGGGCGTCGACTCGTTTCGCTTTTTTTCCGCAGGAGGGACATGCGACGCGTCGCGCCGTTTTCGTTTCAGTCTGCGTTTCAATTTTCATCGAGCGCCGTCCTTCTTTCTTCGATCCCATCGTGATGCCGATATTGCCGAACCGCCCTGCTACGGCTATTATCGACGTTGTACTTGAGTGCAAGGTCAAGGCCGCTTTGACTTTTTTTCCCGCGACGTGCAGGCGAACGCGGAAGTACCGTCCACAAGCAGGGTTGCGGAATGCGATGAGCGGGCGCTACACGATCAGCCAGTTGGCCCGCGCGGCCGCGGTTCCCGTCACCACCGTCCGTTACTACGAACGGGTCGGCCTCGTGCGTCCAGAAGACCGTAGCTTGGGCAACTACCGGCTGTACGGCGATGAGTCGTTGCGGACGCTCAAGTTCATCCGCTCGGCACAGTCGATCGGCTTTACCCTGGACGACGTGAAGGCGTTGCTCTCCGCCCCCCAAAGCGGCGCCGCGTCGTGCCGGCAGGTTCAATCGCTGATCGAGGAGCGTTTGGCTGACGTCGATCGCCGGTTGAAGGATTTGCGCCACGTGCGGACGGTTTTGAAAACCGCCTTGGGAAAATGCCGCAAGAGCGAGGCCCAGGGACGTTGCGTCGTCATCGAGTCGCTGCGGCAGCCAGAATGAGGATGGATGGCGATCGGTCGCCGGCAAAGGCTGAGTCCTACGCCGGCGAGGACGCCCTGGCGGGCTTCCTGCAAAGGCAAGACCAAGCTGGCAGGTGTTCAACCAGTGTCGACAACACGCCCATCGGAAAGATGAATCACGCGGTCTGCCTCGCTAATCATCCGTTCGTCGTGCGTCACGACGAGGATAGCGGTACGATGTTCATTTGAAATCTGGCGTAGCAGGCGCATCACGCTCAGGCCGCGCTCGGTATCCAAGGCTGCCGTCGGCTCATCGGCCAAGATGACCTTCGGTTCATTCGCCAAGGCGCGGGCGATCGCCACCCGCTGCTTTTCTCCGCCTGAAAGTTGCTCCGGCAGCTTGTCCGCCCGATCGGCTACGCCCAAATAGTCGAGCAGCTCGCCGACGCGCTCGGGCGCGCGCCGCCGTGCGGCCAGTTCCATCGGCAGCAGCACATTTTCGCTGGCGGTCAAGAAGGGAATCAGATTGGCAGACTGGAAGACGAATCCGATCTTCTCGCGCCGGAGCCGTTGGAAGTTGCGCGGCCGGCCGCGGTAAAGGTCCTCGCCATCGAGAATGAGGCACCCTGCGGTCGGTTCGGTGGTCAGGCCCAGGACGTGCAGCAGGGTGCTCTTGCCGGAACCGCTTGGTCCCATGATGGCGAACAGTTCGCCGGGGCGCACCGACACGTCCACCCCCTGGAGCGCCTCGACCCGCGTCGGACCCTGCCCATAGACCTTCACAAGCTGTTCGGCCTGAATCACGTATTCCATCGTTGGCCTCGTGCTATACGCCGAGCACGCTACGGACATCGACCTTCATCGCCCGGCGCACGGCCATCAGGCTGGCGAGCAGGGCAATGACGGACATGGCGGCGAGCATCTGACCGATGTCGCCGTAGGTGGTCTCCACGCGGCGCGGGAAGTAGGGCTCGCTGGCCTGCTCCAGCACGCCGCCGAGGAGCGTCCCTAGCGCGCCCATCAGGACCGCCTCTTGCAGAATCATGCCGTTGATGCGCCACCCTTGCGCTCCCAGTAGCTTCAGCACTGCGATCTCCTTGACCTTGTCAAGCGTGAACAGGTAAATCACCAATCCGATGACGACTCCCGCAATCAACATCAGGAGCAGGCGAAACAGCGACATCTGGAAGAGAAGCAAACGGTTCGAGCCCATGAGCTGCAAATTGACCTGGTGCGGGGCCGTGTAAACGTCCAGCACCTTCCAACGGGCGACCTCTCGGGCCACCACCTCGGCGGAGGCGCCTGCTTCCAATTTCACCGCGATGGCGTTGACGACGTGCGTGTCCTCGGCGAAGCGCCGGGCGCGGCGAGCCAGCGGTTCGACCAGCAGAGGCGTCACGCTCTTTTCCGCGGGCAAGACCTGTTGTTCGTCGCGCCTGCGACGGTCGCGGAGCAAGTCAGGGTCGGATTGAACGACGACGCTTTGCGCCTCCTTGAGCGTGGTATAAAGGACCGGGTCGGCCGTGTAACCGACTACATTTCGAGTCAGTCCGACCACCGTGTAATCGTGATATCCCAGCCGCAGTCGTTCCCCAAGCGAAAAACCGGCCTTCTCATCGGCCACGATCTCGTAGTTGTCGGCTTCGATTCCTCTGCCGGCGACGATCGCACGCGGGCCGCCAACCCGGCCCGGCTTGTAGCCGATCAGCACGAACCGCTGATCCATCGGCATCTTCATCCAGCCCGGCTTGACCATGGTCTTCGTCGTCAAGAGGGTATTCAGATACATGAACCGCATCAGCGGAGTCGGCCGGGGCATCCGCGCGACGTGCTCAAAGGAGAAGACGAGGGGGCTGGCTTGGGCCACGCCGGGGATCACTTCGACGGCGTGGTAATAATCTTCGGGAATCCGCGAGTTCTCGACAAACGGCCCATACGTATCCTTCTCGACCACCCACAGGTCGGCGTCGGTGTCGGTGATGATCGACGCCGAATCGTCGATCACGCCTCGGACGATGCCGCCAATGGTCAGGACCACCATCAGCAAGAGGCCAACGCCGACCACGGAACTGAAGAACTTAAAGCGGTGATAGCGGATGTCTTTGAGTGCAAGATTCATGTCTGAGCCCTACATGGCTTGCCCCGACATGGCATTATCCGAAGAGCGCTTGGCCCGCACTCACTGGCCGTCTCTCAGGCCCATCGGCATGAGAACCACCCGATCGCCGGCCGCGAGTCGACTCTTGACGGCGACCATGGGGCGGCGCGGACTTGCCGCGCCTAGCTCGACCTTGACGCGGCGCGCCCGGTTGTCTGCGCCAACGACAAAAACGAAACGATCGTTGCCGACAGGCATGACCGCGCTCTTTGGCACGACGAGCGCGCGGCGCGCCTTTCCGACCTCGATGTAGACCTCCGCCCACTGGCCAATTCGAAGTTCTCGAGGTTCAAGCGGAAAGGCTACCTGAACGAGCATCTCCTCGGTGACTGGATCGGCCTCGGGGTAGACGCGGTAAACGTAGCCGCGAAACGGCTGGTCGGTTCGGCCGCGGAGGATCACAGTGGCGGGCTTCTCTTTCCGCACTTGGCCTTCGAATCGCTGATCGACGTTGGCATCGACCCAGATTACGCTGGTGTCGGCTACCGTTACCACCGGCTGCCCGGCCACCACCGCATCCCCCGGCTCCACCCAGCGTCTGGTCACCAGGCCGCTTACCAAGGTGGGCACTTTTGCTTCGGAGAGCTTGAACTCTTGGAAGCGAAGCTCGGCTTCTTGCGCTTCGACCGTCCGCTGGGCGACGCGCAGACGCTCTTCCCGCTTATCGGCCTCGTCCCGGCTGATGCCGCCGGTGCGGAGCAGGTCGTCCGCGCGGCGCCGCTCCCGTTTCGCTTCCCAGAGCGATGCCCGAGCCGCCTCTAATTGCGCATGGGCGAGATCGACCTGCCGGAGCAGATCGGTTTCTTCAAATTCCGCCAGAATCTGGCCTTTCTGCACCAGATCGCCTTCGTCGACCAGCACTTGTTCGATCCGGCCGTTGATTTTAGAGCCCACCTTGGCCAGAACTTTGGTGGTAACCGTCCCGGTGCCTTCGACCTCGGCCACGACGTCCTGCTCCCTCACAGCGGCCACCACAACCTCAGGGGGACGTAAAAGCATCCACCCGATTGAAATAGCGCCTGCCAGGAACAGCACTAGACCAAGAATCCGGCCGTTATATCGCCAAAATCGTTGCATCCATCCTCTGTGGTTCATCTGGTTATTGGCTTTGTGCTGTTACCTGAAAAAAGATCAAGGCCCTGCCAAGATTCTACCCCCGACGGGGCCGTCATGCTGTGCCCGTGTATCGCCGTCCGAGAGTTTTCGGCACAGCCCTCCGGTTAATCGGGCGGTAAAATCCGCGACGTTGCAATACTGCTCGACGCGCCGCCGGCAGGCCTTGGCGCAGCGGCGGCAGTATTCCATGGCGTTTCGCGCAGATCAAAGCGGTAGACGAAGCCGTCGGTAGTTAGGCGCTTCCCAAGCTCGCGTTGAAGAGCCGTCTGTGTGCTGTCTCACACAGATGGGGGCGGTTCGCTTCCGAATCCATGGAATGGATTCCAACATCGGGCGAACATCCGATGTTCTTCGCCCGTTTCCCATTGAAAGGATTTATTTGTGATGACTCGCACACTCTTGTTCGGCGCGGCCGGCATTGTCGTGACTGCTCTTTTCGTCGCCGGCTGCGCCCAGAATCGCAGTTGCGGCTATGGCGCCTGCCAAAGCGGCGCCTGCCCCGGCTCGGGCGGCGCCGTTTACGACCACGGCGGGACCGCCATGTACGAAATGCCCGCCGAGCCGGCGCCCGGGCCGATGCGCCGCATGCTGCAAGGCTCGGGCTTGCGATAAGCGCGCTTTGACAATCGCCGTCCGGCCCCCTCCGTTTGGCCTTGGCAGGGAGTCTGTACCGTACTTTACAGTCCGCTCCTTGGAGTTATGATATTCTAACGATCGTACAACCGTTTGTTCGTCTTGCGGAAATGCGAACCCAGATGGTTTTGCGTTCGTGAAGCGTTCATCTCCAAGGAGGAACAAAGATGCCGGTAATCTCGCGAGTCGCGGCAAGGCGGCCGACGGCGGAGGAATTTCGAAATGTTGCTCGTTTCAGGCGCCGGCGGGCTTTCACGCTCGTCGAATTGCTCGTGGTGATCGCCATCATCGGGATGGTGATCGCCCTGCTGCTGCCCGCCGTGCAGCAGGCGCGCGAAGCCGCCCGCCGCGCGCAATGTACGAACAATATGAAACAGATCGTGCTTGCGATTCACAATTACGAGAGCGAAAACCGGCGGCTCCCGGCGGCGGGAGAAGGGACCAATTATAGCACCTCTCCGCCGTCGGGCGTTTTCGGTCGTCACTCGCTGTTCAGCCGGATTCTTCCGTTCCTGGAGCAAGGCAATACCTACGGCAGAATTGATTTCCGCTTCAACTACAACGCCACGCCGCAAAACATCGCGGCGACCAAGCAGGCGATTTCCGAGTTCGTCTGCCCGTCGGAGGCCTGGCGAGCGTCCCTGGTCGATAAGGAGGGATACGGGGTCTCGGATTACCCGGCCAGCGTGTACGTGGACATCGATCCCGTGACCGGTCTGCGCAACAAGTCGCTTCGCGCCGACGGAGCGCTCACCAACCAATGGAACCGCATGGCCGACATCACCGATGGGTTGAGCAACACCACGTTCGTGGTCGAGGACGCCGGCCGCGACGATCGCATCGGGCCGGGCAACGTCTATATCGATCCGGTCGACGGGCAGCATCGCAGGGATTGGCGGTGGGCCGAACCCGACACCGCGGGGATCGGCATCTCGAAGCAGATCAACAACAATGCATCGCCCGCTGGGGGCCCGCCGAGCTGCCCGTGGACGGTCAACAACTGCGGCGTGTTCGAAGAGATTTTCAGCTTCCATCCCGGCGGAGCGAACGTGGCCCTGGGAGACGGATCGGTCCGATTTCTCAAAGAAAGTCTGAACCCCGCCTTGCTGCGGGCCGTGATCACCGCCCGGGGCGGAGAGTTCGTGGAATTGCCGTGATGCCGCTTGCAAACTTCCCTGCTTGCCAGACCGTTGGAACGCCTTTTGACGCGAGATCTTGGCCACGCTAGGCCGGCCCAGGAGGCGGCAAGCGTCACGGGGAGCCGGCTTCGTGGTTCTTCTGCAGTGATTGAATTCGACGGAAGGAAGTTGCCGCCGTGCTGACGACGATCATTCTTTTGGTGGTTGCGGGGCTGGCTTACGCCAACGGCGCCAACGACAACTTCAAAGGCGTAGCCACGTTGTTTGGCAGCGGCGCCACGAACTATCGAGGCGCCTTGAACTGGGCGACGGCGACGACATTTCTCGGTTCGATGACGGCCCTCGTCCTGGCGGGCAAGCTGCTGAAGAACTTCAGCGGTCGCGGACTGGTCATCGACAGCCTGGCGGCGGAGCCGAATTATGTCGCCGCCGTGGCGCTGGGGGCCGGACTGACCGTGCTGCTGGCGACCCGAATCGGCATGCCGATCTCGACGACGCACAGTCTCGTCGGCGCGCTGGTCGGCGCCGGATGGGCGGCGGGTTCGCAGGTAAACCTCCGGAAACTGGCGGCCGATTTCTTCGGTCCGCTGCTGGCCAGCCCGCTGTTGGCGATCGCGGCCACGGCGGCGACCTACTTCTTGTTTCAAGCGTTTGCACGCAGGCTGGGAATCGTCCGTCGAAATCGTTCTCAAGGCGCCGTGGCGGCAAGCGAACCCGCTGCGGCGCTCGACCGCCTGCATTTCCTGTCCGCTGGAGTCGTCAGTTTTGCGAGAGGCTTGAACGACACGCCGAAGATGGCGGCCTTGCTGCTGTTGGTTCCTTACGTGGGCGGCGCGGCCAGCGTGGCAACGGTCGGCACGGCGATTGCCATCGGCGGGCTAGTCAGCGCACGCAAGGTCGCCGAGTTGATGAGCCGGAAGATTACGCAGCTCGACCATGGCCAAGGATTGACGGCGAATCTCATCACCGGCGCCGTCGTCATCGCAGCGAGCAACCTAGGGCTGCCCGTGTCGACGACGCACGTCAGTTGCGGCGCGCTGTTTGGCATCGGGGCCGTGACCCGGCAGGCGCGCTGGGACACGATTCTGAAGATTTTCGTCGCCTGGATCGCCACACTGCCGGCCGCGGCGGCGCTGGGCGCGCTGGGCTATCGGCTCGTCGGCGGCTTCTGAGGTTTTCGCTCGGCGGGGCCACGACTCGATCGCCAGCCCCCCCAGCCAAGGAGCAAACTCGACCCAGGTAACGACAAAATCGAAGAACAACGCGCCGTGATAAGAACTGCCCGGAACCGGAGTGTCAGGCCAATGATAACCGAGCCAGAAACGCAAATAATAGCCCAGCGCCAGTCCGCTCAAGAGCAGCCACATGCGGCTGCGCGCAAAGGGAATGAACGGCATGGCCCAGGTCCAATACCACGGATTCTGCGTGGGCGACAAGAGCCAGAACCAGGCCAACGTGAGGAATACGGCTTTCAACCAGCGAGATGCTTCTCGTTCCGCGGCCGCGCGCCATGCCAGGCCCAAGGCGATCAGCACGAACGCCATGCTCGTCGCGACGCGGACCAGCAAAAAGGCGCAAGTTTTGGGCGCTATGTGCAGCCGCGCGGCCAACGGCCCGACGGGTCTCTGCCGCCAATCCTCCGGCACAACCGCAAACCAAGGCCGCTCGGCCAAAGGCGTTTCGGCAAGCGGCTTGACGTTCTCCACCAGCACCAAAAACAGAAAGTCGTTCATCTCCCAATGGCCCAAGAAGGTTCTCAGACCGCGGCTAGGATTCTGCGGCGTCCAGGCCTCGGATGCGTTGGCGGGAAAAGGCGCCGACTCTTCCGCGGCATCCGTCATCATCGACGGCGACGGGCGAGGCTGTCCTTTTAACATGGGCCAAAGGACGGAAGTCGTACAGGCGCTGAGCAGGACGCCGGCCCCCAGCGCCTCGCGCCAGCCGTCGCGGCGCATGACCGCGAAGAGAAACAGGGGCGCCAGCACGACCGGGTAGAGCTTGGCTCCGACGGCCAAGGAAAGACACATCGCCGCCGAAGCGGTCAAAACCCTTCGCGTCCCCCGGCTCACGTTCTCCTCGAATAAACCTCGCACGACAAGGTAAGCGGCGGCGGTCGTCAGGCAGACGGCGATCGCGTCGAGATGTCCGCTATTGGCGAATTCCTTGATCACCAGCGGGCACCAACCATAGGCCAAGCTCCAACCGGCGTGCCGGCGCGTGTGCCTTAACAGCGCGATCACCAACCACAGCGTTAGCAAGTCGAAGCCGACAAAGACACACTTGAAAGTCAACAAGTGCCCGGCGACCGTTGCGTGGCGGGGCGTCAGCCAGGCGGCCAACGCAAACGCGGCCTGGCTCACGGGCGGATAAACCGTGGGCACGTCCGGAAAATGGACCCGCGACAGAATCACGGCCAAAGCGGGCTGCCCATCGTGCATGGCCACGAGGCGCACAAGGTCGTCGGGCAGCGTTTCCTTTGGCGCATCGCTGGCCGCGGCTTCCAGGACTTGTTCCGGGCTGTAGCGAAAAGGGCTCACGCCGGCGGCCGAAACGGCCCCGTCCCAGACGTAGCGATAGATGTCGATTTCCTGAATCGGCGTCGAAGGGAGCAGCGTCAGGCGGAAGGCGACGGCGGCCGTCACGATCCAAGCCATGAGCCAGCGCGTCGGCTGCATCCGCAGGGCGATGGCCAGCGCGGCCAGGTGCATCGCAAAGGCGACGGCCAGCAGAGCGAGGACCCGAGGGATGGGTCGATCTGCGAAAGGAGCGTCGTAGTCAAAACGCGGGCTCGTCAGAGCGATCGCCAGATAGATCGGCCACGACGCGAAGCCGAGCAATACAATCGCGGCCCATCTCATGGCGTCTTGCCGCCGCCCAGGGGGCGTTCCGCGACGAATCTGGCCGAATCGGCTGCTACCTCGCGCCGAGCTGGCCGAGTTGGGCCGACATCGAGATCGACCGTGCCCCGTTCGGTCGCGGCGCCGTAAACGAGCAGATCGGCGCCGTACTTGGCGAAGAACTCGTCGCACCACAGGCAATGATTGCCAAGTTCTCGCGTCCGCTGCCGGCCGAATTCCTCGGTCAGCCCCAGATACTCGCCCATTTTTTCCGGGCAGCCTTCGTTCAGTGCGCGAAACGCCGGATGCCGCCGGCAGCGATCGAGCATCGCCAGCAGCGGCTCGGTCAGCAAATTGCCGATCGGCCGGCAAGTCATCGGGCAACAAGGATAGACGTCGGCCAGTTGGACGTTCACCTCGCTTCCTTCCTCCCGGTAATCGAGGAAGCCTTTGGCGCCGCTCCACCCGCCGCAAAAATCGTGCTCCGGACCGGCGGCGGAAAGACCGAGCTGGCGGGCGCGGCCCCGCGGCCAGAGCGGGCCGATCCATTGGTCCTCGGTGGCGCCCCAAAAAGCGAACGCGGGCCGGTCGCTGCTCGCGTCGGTCGCCTCCGCCGGCTGCATGCCGCGCGATTGGAACAGTTGCAGCAGATCGTCCCGCCGCGCCAGCGTACTCTTCGGATGAAACTGGTCCATGCTCGAGACGTCGATCCGCCGCACTCTGCGCGCGAGCAGTTCGTCGAGCATCGCTGCGTCGAGCAAGTCGCCGTTGGTCTGCACCCAAAGGCTGACGCCTGCCCCATATCGCGCGTGCAAGCTTTCCAGCGCGCCAAACAGCAGTTCGGGCCAGACGAGCACTTCCCCGCCCGAGAGAATGATTCGGCCCAACGGAATCTCGCCAGGCTCGGGCAAATGGGCAACGCAAGCCAGCACCTCGTCGAGGGAAAGCCCGCTAGCCCCCGGCGTCGAGTTGTTGTAGCAATGCGGGCAGCGCTGATTGCAATCGCGCGAGAGGACCCAATAGATCGATTCCACCTCTCGCCTTCCTTTCGTTCGTCAAGGGCGAGCTGCCAACTTGGCTCGCCATGCTTGCCAGCCGTATTTGCCGATCAAATACAGAATTTTGCCGCCGGCCTGGAGCGTGCCGCTGACCGTGCCGCTGATCTTGCTGTGGCCGATCCGGCGGCGATAGGGCACGGGGATCTCCAGGATACGCAGGTGGGCGCCAGCCGCCTTGATCTGCATCTCAACCGTCCAGCCGAAGTTGAGGTCGGTCATTCCCAGCCGGCACAGCGCGAGATAATCGATGGCTCGAAACGGGCCGAGATCGGTGTAGCGGGCGCCGAAAAGCCAGCGCATGAGGAAGCACGCCAGGCGATTGCCGTAAATGCTCTGTGGCGGCATGGCGCCGGGCTCGCGCTCGCCCAACAACCGCGAGCCGAGGACGAAATCGGCCTGACCGGCAAACAGCGGCGCGACCAATTCGGGCAACAAGTCTGGATGGTCGCTGTAGTCGGCGTCGAGGAACACGACGACTCGCGGCGCCCCTTCGCCATCGTTCACTTGCCTCGCGATCTCCGCCAAACCGCGCAAGCATGCGCTGCCGTAGCCGCGTGCGTCCTCCCTGACGACGCGCGCGCCGTGACGCGCGGCGACTTGCGCCGTGGCATCCGTCGAGGCGTTGTCGACGACGATGACTTGTCCGACCGGCGGCAAGTCGGCCAGGACCAGGGGCAGCGAAGCTTCCTCGTTGTAGGCCGGAATCACGACCGTCACGTGCGACAAGTCGCATGTCGCGTGGCCAGGCTGCTTTCCTCTTCGAGATGAGGCCCGTGCGGCGGCGCCATTCGTGGTTGTCAGTTCGTTCATCTTCGAGGGCCGCCGTGTTTTCGAGGAACAGCGCCGGGACGAGATGCCGCCACGGGCGGAACCGACGCGGATTCGAACGTGGTCATGGTCGAAGCATTGACGCCCACCAGGCGCCCGAACACCCAGCCGACCGGTTCGTTTCTATGCACCGGCCCACGATCGTTGCGCTCAAACGCGGCAAATGGGTTCGACTTGGATTCCCGCGAGGCGCCCTTCGAGGGCCGTTCGCCGCGCACGGCGGGCACTCGTTGCACGCAAGCTACAAGCGCGACGCCGCCCAGCGCCACGGCCGCCAACGAAGCCCAGCCCCAGGTTCGCCACTTATTGGTTTTCATTGGGTCAACCTCCTTATCGCGATCCGGAGCCCTGAAACATGGGCGCCGTCCGACTGCCCGAACCAGCCGCGGGCGGCATGATCTGTGGCGCCGACTCTGCCTCCGGCGCCAACGTCGATCCGCTCTGGGAGTATGCCGGCGCGGGGCTCGTATAGCTTGGCGCCCCGCTCGGATACGCCTGCGGCGCCGGAGCGGGATAGTAGCCATTGCGATAACCGCGATCGCAATGGTTGCAGCCCGCGAGCAAGAGAAGCATGGCTGCTTGACCGCCGAAAAGCTGCGACGAAAGACGCATAACAAGATTCCTTTCTTAACCGGGGCATGCCGACGCAAGTGCGGCCCGGCCCATCTTCCTTGATTCATCGGACTCGTGGCCGCTTCACCTTTGTGAAGCGGCCCACAATACACGCTTTGCGCTGGAATTCGTTTTCACCGTCCGCTGCGGCGTGCCGTGCTAGGGTGCTTCGCCTGGTCGTTCAAACTCCAATCGTAGTCGAGATATTCGACGCTCGCCTGGCCGCTGCGCGCGAGTTGCTGGCTGGCCTTGTCAGGCAGAAAGGGAGCGATCGTGCGCATTTGCGCGGCTTGGTCGGCGCCAAAGTCGTCGGCGAACCACTTCAAAATCGGGGAGACCGAAATCTTCCGCGACCGGGGCTCGGCTTGAAACTTGGCTGGGTTCCCAAAGAAACGCTTCGCATTGTCTGTGAGCTGTTCGTCGATTCGGTCCGCCACGTAAGCCTCGTCGCGCAAAGGCGGGCACCCCACCGACGCGCAAACGATGGCAAAGTGAATTCGCGGATCGCCCATTTTACGCAGCACCTCGTGCTCCATCTGGTTGAGCGAATACGATTGACTTCCGACGGTCAGCAGCAGGTCGTCCCAGATGTTATAGCCAAAGACCTTGGCCGTATGGTTGCGAATGCTTGATGTGGGATACTCTCGCAAGATGCCTTCCACCGTCACCGCGTTGTAGGCATTGATCCAGAATGCAAGTTTCGCCTCGCGTGCAGCGGGCTTGGCCACGTCGGCCTGAGACAACGACGCCAGGTATTTCTCCAGCGACTGCCGGTCGGGCGATGATGCTTTCCAGCCCGTGTAATCGACCATGCCTTGCGGGTCGCAATAGCGCTCGAGCAACTTGTTCCACGCGGCATGGTCGATTTGATCGAACGACACCCGCTTGGCCGCCGGAAACTGTTTGCCCAGCGTGATTTTATCGCCCGCGGACAGCAGCGAGGGCGCTAGGGCTGCCGCCAAAACCGCCAGCACAACCAACGAAACGAACCTTCCGTGACGCATTGTTTTCTCCTTGAATTGATTTCCCATAGCGCTCTTCCAGCCGGAACGCAACGCGATTATCGGGCGCCCCGCGGCTGACGTCTGTGAAATGGCTCACGTAGCCACGATTTTTACGCATTGGCTTGCAGGACGTCTTGCTAAATCCGCTCGCGTATCGTTCGCCTTGTTATTGCGGCGCAGGCGGCGAATTGGCTTGCCTGTGGGAGTAAATGCGATGGCCGCCCACGGGGGCGAACAGCCGACCTCTGCTCCGCGCTTTGTCACCTACGGAGCCATGGGAAGCCCCTGCGAGCGTGCCGATTAACCGCGAAGTAATCTCGCCTCGGCCGCACGCTTCCCTGACGGACCAGACGACCGGCCCTGGGCAGTCGCCCTATTTTTCCGAGTGCGCCTGATTTGACGCAGAGAATCTGAACTCACGGAGAAGGGATGGCGATGTTTCGGGATGCGAAGACTCGGATTTCGACAAGGAGGGCGAACGAGATCGCCCGAAGTTACTCGTCGGACGAGTGCTGGATTGAAACCGAGGGCGATGTGATCCTGCTCTGCCGCCGCGGACGCGACGAGCGCGTGCAACTGCACCCCGAGATGGATATGACCGAAGACGGGATTCGATCGGTGGGGGATTGGACGCTCGATGAATAGGCCAGTCGCTACTCGACTTCGAGCACTTCGCCCGAGGTCGAGACTTCGACTTCTTGCACCTTGCCGCGGTCGTTCTTGCCTCGCAATTCGTAGGCGTCCTGACCTTTGAACTTGGTCTTCCAGGCCTGATCGAACTTGATGTTCGGCAGTCTTTCCTGGGCGACCTTGAGAATGTCCTCCGGCACGTCGCTCATTTTCACCGGTTCGTCGCGCCGCGCCGCCTCGCCGCAGCCGCTCGCCGCCAAGACGCCGATTGCCAGAAATACCAAGAGTCGCCGCATGGACCGTGCTCCTTGTTCGATGTCGAGGAAAGTTCAATTGTCGGAAGAAGTTTCAGGCAAAGCCGTCTCGCACGCTTCAATAGCTTGCCGACGGGGTCTCGCCCCCGGCGCGCGTCGACATGGCCAGGTACGAGCGGTAGTCGGTCGAGACGGGCAAATAGCTCACGTGGCCGTCGGCGAAGAGAAAGTTCACGCCCCGGCCGTGGCGGCTATAGAACTGATTGACGTCTGCGTTCGGGTCGCCGGGGCCGAACCCTTCGCCCGCGTGCCCCAGCACCATGCCGGTGCTGTTTTCGGCGCGCGTGAAGCCGATGCCGTTAGTGTCGCTGGGAAACAAGACAGCGCCGGTCACCGAGCCAACCCAGGTGGCCTCGCCGAAGTCGTGCGACCGCTCGCCCACGGCGATCGTCTGCGACAGGCCGTCGGTGATGTCGCGCAGGCGGATGGAGCTGTTGCGGAAGAACAGGCCGTTGCCGTCCACGCCCGGCTCGCTGTCGCCGTACATGCCCACGTAGTTGGAAGGGCCGACCTGGCAGATATGGGCGATCGGGGCGCCGGTGGACGGGTCTCGCGTCCAAGCCCACCAGGCGACCGCCGTCGAATCGGAGGGACACAGATAGACGGGAAACTCGAACAGCCGCGCCTGCGCGTTCGCCGGCGCTTCGATCGGCAGGACGAACTGAATGACATTGAACGCGGGAGTCTGCTCCAGTTGCGGGAGCAGCAAGGAAGCCCAGCCCCAACCCGGGCCCGTGTCGTCGCCCGTGCTCGTGAACGCGGAGATATAGCCGGGCGGCAGCGCACGTTGGATATCGTGGTAGTTCTGCAGGGCAATGCCCATCTGCTTCAGATGGTTCACGCACTCGGCCCGCCGGGCCGCTTCGCGGGCCGCTTGCACGGCCGGCAGCAAAAGCGCCATCAGCAGCCCGATGATTGCGATCACCACCAGCAGTTCGATGATCGTGAACCCGCGAACGAAACAGGGTTCGGAAGTCTTTTTTGGTCGAAGTCGGTGCGCGTGCGGCATGAGAGAAGCCCTCCACTTCAATGTTCGGGAGCGTCGTTCCATGTACGATAGTGTAAAGAGGGATTCTTGCAATTCGATAACGGCAAGATGACAACCGTGTAATGTCGAGGCCGCCATCGCGGCGGCGGCTTTACAATCGCGGCGGAGAAAACGTCGCTCCCTATTGACCCGAATGACCGTTGCGGTTCGCCGATGCGAGTGTTGGTCGTCGAAGACAATCAGGAACTCAACCGCCTGCTGGCTCAAGGCTTGCGCGAACAGGGCTTCGCCGTCGATGCCGTGGCCGACGGGCTGGCCGGCCGGCAATACGCTTCGTGCGGCGTTTACGACGTGCTCGTCGTCGACCGCATGCTGCCGGGGCTGGACGGATTGGAGATCGTCCGCGAACTTCGCGCCCGCGGCATCCGGACCCCGGCCATTTTTCTGACGGCCCTGTCGGCGGTTCGCGACCGCATCGAAGGTCTCGACGCCGGCGCCGACGATTATCTCGTCAAACCGTTTGCGTTCGCCGAGTTGCTGGCCCGCATCCGCGTGCTCTTGCGCCGCAACAGCGAAACGACTTCCAACGCGGTGCAGGTGGCCGATCTGCGGCTCGATCCCGTGAATCGCACCGTCGAACGCCAGGGGCAGCCGATCGATCTTTCGGCCAAGCAGTTTTCATTGCTGCACTATTTGATGTTGCACGCTGGCCAGGTGGTCAGCCGCACGATGATCGTCGAACACGTCTGGAATTTCCAATTCGAGGGGCTGACCAACGTGGTGGACGTCCACATCAACCGTTTGCGCAACAAGATCGATCGGCCGTTCGACGTTCCCTTGATCCAGACCTTGCGAGGCGTAGGCTATGTGCTCCGCGAACCGTAGACCCTGGAATTGGAGCCTGCGCACGCGGCTGACGCTGTGGACGACGTCGACGTTGCTGGCGTCGCTGTTGGCCGGTTTCGCCTGGGCGCATCATAATTTGCGCGCGGTGCTGGAAGCGCGCAACGATGCGTTCCTGGAGCAAAAGCTGATCGAATTGACGGCGGTCGTGCGCGACGTTTCGGCCGCGTCCCAATCCGCGGCCTTGGAAGCGGAAATCCGCCGCGAGGTCGCGGCCTATGACGAGGGCTTCGTCGTCGTCTGGCGCCGCAAGGCAGGCTCCTGGGTGATGCCATCCGGCGACAAGGGCCGCCGGCTCGCCGCGCGGCTCGCGACCGCCGGCTTGAGCGCGACGCCAACGACGATCGAATGCGTAGAGTCGGCCGATCGCTATCGCGCCGTGCGCACGAGACTCGCAATCGAGCAGGGGCCTCGTAGCGAGTTGGATCTGGCCTTGTCGCTGCGACCGACGGAGGCGGATTTGGCGCAGTTCGACCGCCGGGTGGCCGCCGGCGGGGCTGCGTTCTTTCTGCTGGCGGTGGCCGGGGGCCTGCTGCTCTCGCGGCAGGCCTTGCGTCCGGTTGCGGCCAGCATCGCCACGGCCCAAAGGCTGAATCCTCAAGAGTTGTCGGCCCGCTTGCCGCGCAGCGGCGCCGACGACGAGCTCGACCGGCTGGCGGCTACGATCAACGACCTGCTCGACCGTTTGGCCGCCGACCATGCGCAAATCATCCGCTTCACCGCCGACGCCTCGCACGAGCTGCGCAGCCCCTTGGGCGCCATGCGGGCCGCGGTCGAAGTCGCCTTGCAACAATCGCGCAGCGCCGACGAATACCGCGAAGTCCTGGCCTCGCTGGGCGAACAGTGCGAGCGGTTGACCGCGCTGGTGAACAAGCTGCTGCTGTTGGCCCGGGCCGACGCCGGGCAAGCCGAAGTTCGCTTCGTCGCGGTCGACCTGGCGGCTTTGGTCGAAGAAGTCGCCGAGTTGTACCAGCCGCTGGCCGAGGACCGCGGCGTGCAGCTCGTGTGGCGCACCCAGTCTGGCATCGAGATCGAAGGCGACCCAGGCTGGCTGCGGCAGTTGGCGATCAACCTGATCGACAACGCGATCAAGTTCGCCGCACCCGGCGGTTGCGTGACGCTGCGGTTGGAGACGGCGGGCGATCACGTGCGTTTCGCGGTGAGCGATACCGGCATCGGCATCGCCCCCGACCGGCTGCCCCATGTGTTCGAGCGTTTTTATCAAGTCGACGCCGCCCGCTCGGCCGGCGGCCACGGCTTAGGGCTGAGCATTTGCCGCTGGATCGCCCAGATTCACGGCGGAACGATCGACGCGGAAAGCCGGCTTGGCGAAGGAACGACGTTCACCGTGCGACTGCCGAAGCGGCAAGGGCGCGGCAAACCTTGAAAGCGCACGCTGTGCGAAATTCAACTAAACGTCGCTCCTGAAAGTCACTTCGCACAAGGGCCGTCCGATAAGTTGGAAACGACGGGGCGAGGACCCCTGAAACGACGCGCCGGCTCTATTGACGCCATCCGTCGAAACGGCAATAATATTCGATAAATCGAATATCCTTGCGGAGCGGCCGGATGAGTGAATTTGCGAACTCGAAAGCGACCGCGGAACTGCTGAAGGCGTTCTCGCATCCCACGCGGCTGGCGATTCTCACGGAATTGGCGGCCGGACCGAAATGCGTCACCGACATGGAGGAAATCCTTCCGGCGCGGCAGGCGAACATCTCTCAACACTTGGCTGTGCTCCGCTATGCTCGCTTGGTCGATTACGCGCAGGACGGCGCGCTGCGCTGTTATTACCTCTGCCGACCGAATCTTGTCCGCGATATGTTCAAGCTGTTGGGCCGAGACGAACCGGTCATCTCGCGGACTTCGGAGCAAATCAAGGCGGATAAGGAGCGGCTGGCGAACGTCCTGGAAGCGGGATCGCGCTCCAAGGGCGCGGCGGCGAAGCCATTTCGGCGAGCGAAGGCGCCGCGATGAACCGCCAAATCTATCTCGATTTCAACGCCAGTACGCCGCTCGCCACGGAAGTCGCCGCCGCCATGACGCCTTTCCTGGTGACCGCCTACGGCAATCCGTCGAGCCTGCACTGGGCGGGGCTTCCGGCTCGAGACGCCGTCGAAAAGGCGCGATCGCAAGTCTCCTCGCTACTCTGCTGCGACGCCACGGAAGTGGCGTTCACTTCCGGCGGGACCGAGGCCAACAACCTGGCGATCAAGGGGCTGTTCTTTGCCCGCCGAGCGCGCGGCCAGCCGTTCCACGTCATCACCAGCCGAATCGAGCATCCGGCCGTTATCGAGCCTTGCCGCTTCCTGCAATCGCTGGGGGCCGAAGTGACGGCGCTGCCGGCGGATCGCTGCGGGCGGGTCGATCCCGACGACTTGCGCAGGGCGCTGCGTCCCCATACGGCCCTGGTCTCGATCATGCACGCCAACAACGAGGTGGGGACGATCCAGCCCATTGCGGAGATCGCGGCCATCGCTCGCGAGCACGGCGCGGCGTGTCATACCGACGCCGCCCAAACGGTCGGCAAGATTCCGGCGGACGTCGAATCGCTCGGCGTCGATCTGTTGTCGGTCGCCGGCCACAAGCTGTATGGGCCCAAGGGCGTGGGGGCTTTGTTCGTCCGCGAAGGCGTCGAGCTGGAGCCGTTGCTGCATGGGGCAGGCCACGAGGCGGGCCGGCGGGCCGGCACCGAAAACGTCCTGGAAATCGTCGGGCTCGGCGCCGCCTGCGAGTTGGCCCAGTCGTGGATCGACGACAGGAGCGTCGCTCGACTGCGAGACTATTTCTGGCAAGCGATTCAAGCTCGTTTCGGCGACGACGCAGTCCTCAACGGGCACGTCGAACGGCGGCTGCCGAATACGCTGAACGTGGGTTTTCGCGGGCTGATCGGCAGCGAGATTCTGGCCCGCATTCCCATGCTCGCCGCCTCCGCAGGCTCGGCCTGTCACGCCGGCAGCGTGCAGATCAGTCCCGTCTTGGAGGCGATGGGCGTCTCGGCCGACGTCGGTCTCGGGGCGATTCGCTTCAGCTTGGGACGCAGCACGACGCGGGATGAGATCGACGCAGTCGTCGAGGCGCTCGTCCGCAATTGCACTCTGCCGAGGCCCGCGTAAAACCGGCGGGTTTCTCCTCCTCGAATTGGGAACAAAGCTCGAACTTTTGCTCGATCTAAACATTCGCACTATCGAATACTCGAATCAGTCCTGGACGGCGAATGGACCGCCTGCACGGATCCGCCTTGCAGCATAGGAGCCAACGGTAGTGATACCATTTGAACCCGTGTTAAGGAAAAACGCTTTGCTCTGTAGACAAAATGGTTGGACCAGTCGCCCGCGTCTGGCGCGGATTACCTTTGAAATCAGGGGGTAATCCTTTTTCTCAGGCAGTGCCGCAACGAGAGGACTGGTCCAATGAAAACAAGTTTACGTTACCTCGGTTTG
>DATKRK010000228.1:0-25404 GCA_035532215.1 Pirellulales bacterium
CGTACTCCCGGGCGCCCTCGCCCGAAAAAATGGAGCCCCGGGCGCCCTCGCCCGGCCAACAAGGAACGCCGCCATGTGCGCCCTGGAAGTCCTCGAATACTTCGACGAATCGAACCGCTCGCTGGTCGAGCGAATTCCGCCTGGCGGCTCGGCCGCCATCAAGCTGGGCGCCCAATTGATCGTGCAGGAAAACCAGGAGGCGATCTTCTTTCGCGACGGCCAGGCGCTCGACGCCTTCGGGCCGGGGCGCCACACGCTGACCACGCTGAACGTGCCGCTTGGGCATCAGCCGCGTGCTGACCGCCGTCGCCTGGCAGGCCGACAAAGCCGAGGAAAAGCTGTTGAACAAAGACGAGTATTGAACAGTAGGCAGGCATTCCTGCCTGTCTTCGAGCGGACGGGATTTAGCCACGGATCGAACACGGATCGAACACGGATAAGAAATCGAGAAGCGCGAGTTTGAACTCCCCTTTCGTCCAGCCGAAGGCGAAATTCGATCTGGTTTTATCCGTGCGCGATCGGTGCTTCATCCGTGGCTCTCTCTGCCCGTTTCGGCATGCACGCCTGGGGCTTCGCCTAGCCCGGATTATTCACAGCCTGGCTATTACTTGACAAAGCGCTCGATACCAACCCGAAGCGCCAGCGAGGTAAGTGCTTTGCTCCACCTCGCTTGCGCTTCGGGTTAGTGTGGGCTGATGAATAATCCGGGCTAGGCTCAGCCGGCAGCCACCCTGCTTTCTGGCATTTCGTCAAAACGTTGCGGATACGCCTGGATTGGCACTAATTCTGCGGCGCCGCCATGTCGAATACGTAAATCGTATGCCCGAGCACTGCTTTGGGCTGTCGCTTGCGATAGGCCGCAAACGTGTCGGGGTCTTCGGGCCAATAACGCGGATCGCCGTTGATGATGTACATCCGGCCCCAGAGCAGATTGGCGCTGATCGCCGCCCAGCGGCCGGGCGGCTGGGCCCCGAGCGGCCGGTAGCGGACGCCGTAAACTTCAGGCGGCACCCGGCCAAAATAGGCCAGGTCGAGCGACTCGATGCCTTCGCGCTCCTGAAAGCGGCGCAGTGCAATCAGGTCCTGGCCCCAGTCGAGATTCGAGTCGAGCAGATAGTAGTGGCCGTGGTTCGGCCCGCCGCTGGCCCAATTGAACCAGGCCAGGTAATCGGGCCAAATCGAAAGATTCGCCGCCAGCAGGCACGCCAAGCCCACGCCGACAGTCCGCAGGATGCGGCTTTGCCGCACGGCGGTCTTCCAGGCCGACGGCGCCGCCAGCCGGGCGATCCAGATGGCCGTCATCGGCTCCAGAAACAGCACGTAGCGCATGCCGATGTTCTTGTGCCGCGCCAGCGAGAAGAAGCAGAACAGCGCCGCCGCCGTACCGAGCAGCAACAGCTCTCGCCGGCGAAGCGGCCCGCCCCAGCAACCGGCCAGCGCGGCGAGCAGCAACACCGGCAAGGGCGTCTTCACCAGCCAGCCGACCAGGTAGTAGTAATAAAAGCCTTGCTCGTTGAACTCGCCCAGCAGATAGGCCGTGTAGCCCCCTTCGGCCCATTGAGCGTCGATGCTCAGGAAGAAGTATCGCGGCAGCGGGATGGGCAGCCAGCCGGGCAATTGTTGTTGAACTGCCTGCAATTGCCGGCTGGCGAGTTCGTAGTCGCCCAGCCGCACGAACGAACCGCCGCCGAGATAAGCCAGATTGATGACGACGACCGCCAGCGCGCAGGCCGCCAACAGCGCGAGCCAGGTTCTTTTCCAGTCGGCGAAATTGAAATCGTCCGCCTCCGCCGCATTCGGCCGGGGTCGAAATCGCGCGGCAAGTTGCAGCAGCGCGAGCAAACTTGGAAAAATCCCCAACAGCAACAGGCCCGTCAGCTTCGCGAGTGCCGCGAGTCCCAACGCCAGGCCCAGAATCAGCGTACTCTTCGCAGCGGGCCGGCGCAGCAAGCGATCGAATGCCCACAGCGAGCCGACAATCGCGGCGGTGAGATAAATATCGGGCGTAATCAGCGGCCCGTGCGCCAACAGGTTCGGCGACAAGCAGCACAGCGCCGCCGCGACCAGCCCGCCGAGCGGCCCGTACAGGCTGCGGGCGTACCCGTAGGCCAATCCACACGTCGTCAGCAGCACGGCCAGCGAGACGAGCCGGCCAAGCAGAAAGTAATCGTGATAGCGGCCTCGGTTTTCCGGCGGGATGCCGGGCGCCAGGGCGTTCTCTCGCAAGAACTGGCCGCCCGCTTGCCAGGAACTGGAATAGCCGGCGACCGGCGCCGGATCGAACTGGGCCGAGGTCGCCAACAGCGGCAACGCCGCCATGACGCTCGGCAGCAAGGGAGTCGTGACGCCCAGATGCGCATCGCCCGTCTTGAGCGTGGCCAGCCCTAACGGCAACCCTGGGAACTCGTCGACCGTCACCGACTTTTGCGCCGCGGAACCGGCCGCCAAGGCGAAAGCGGCGAACAAGAGCAAGGCCAAGAGTTGCTTGCCGCGGCGGACGAGAATACTCGGCGCTCGGCACTCGGAAGTCGGAGAAGGCCGCGGTTCCTTCACCGCACGGCGTGGATTGCGTTCCTCGCTTTTACCGGGGGGCTGACGCCCCCCGCTCGCCGACTTTGCCACATTCCACTCTCCCCGTCGCCAACTTTAGATCGCTTCCCCGTTCCAGCGCACGAAACCTTCCATGGCGTAATACTCGGGCAGGCCGAGCCGGTTGTACGTGTCGGCCGTGTTGCGGTTGCGATCCTCGGCCCGTTGCCAGAACTCGCGCGAGTCGGAGCCCGGAAACAGCGCCTTATCCTTCTGCGATTCGTGCATGAAGATCGCGTTGCGCTTGCGCATCAGATCCTGCGGGCTCAAGGGCACGGCGATTTCGATTTCGTGCGGCGCCCATTCCTGCCAGGCGCCGCGATACAACAGCGCCTCCGGCCGGCTGCCCTGGGCCGCCTCGATCTCCTTCAGCGCCCGGAAAATCGCCTCGGCGCAGACGCGGTGCGTGCCGTGCGGATCGGAAAGGTCGCCGGCCACGTAAATCTGCTGCGGGGCGACGCGCTCGATCAGTTCGCGAATGATCCGCACGTCGTCGTTGCCCACCGGGTTCTTGGCGATCGTGCCCGTGCGATAAAAAGGCAGATCGAGAAAGTGCAGGTGCTCCTCGCGGCAACCGGCGACGATGGCGCCCGCCTTGGCCTCGCTCCAGCGAATCAAAGCTTTGATGGCTAACACCGTGTCGCTGTCGGGCTCGCCCGACGCCTTTTTGCCCAGCGACTGCAAAACCTGCCGCTCGACTTCCAGCGATTTTTCCTGGTCGATGCCGAACAGACGGTTGAACTCGGCCACCAGGTCGGCCACGCGCTGCGCGTCGTGGTCGAAGACGGCGATGTTACCGCTAGTCATGTAGGCCACGTGAACTTCGTGCTGATCTTCGACCAGGCGGATCAGCGTGCCGCCCATGCTGATGACGTCGTCGTCCGGGTGCGGGCTGAAGCAAATCACGCGCTTCGGCTCGCGCCCGCCGGGATGATACTCGATCGTGTCCATCATCCAGCGGAACACGCGATGGGCCACTTTCTGCGCGGGGCCATGATGCCGCAGCAGTTGGTGCAGGTTGTGCTCGCGCAGATCCTGGTCGTCGAGCTTCAACAGCGCCTTGCCCGTCTTGTCGGAGAGCCAGAGCACGGCCTGCTTGATCAAGGCGTCGGTCCATTCGACGTTGCCCAACACCCAGGGCGTGGCCGCGCCGGTCAACTGGCTGGCCGCGGCTTCGTCGAGCAGTACGGCCGCCGCCGGATGCTCGCGCAGAAAGCTGGCCGGCACGCGATCGCTCACCCGGCCTTCCGCCGTTTCGCGGATGATCGCCGCTTTGTGTTCGCCCAGGGCGATCAGGATGATTTTGCGGGCGTCGAAGATCGTCGCTAGGCCCATCGTGATGGCGTGCTGCGGCACGTTCTCTTCGCTGAAGAAATCGCTGGCCGCGTCGCGCCGCGTGATCGGGTCGAGCGTGGCCAGCCGCGTGCGGCTGTGGCGCATGCTGAACGGCTCGTTGAAGCCGATGTGCCCGTTGCGGCCGATGCCCAACAGCAGCACGTCGATGCCGCCCGCGCGTTCGATCGCGGCTTCGTAGCGGCGGCAGTAGTCTTCCAGGTCGTCGGCCGGCACGGTCCCGTCAGGGATGTGAATCTGGCTTCGCGGGATGTTCACCTGGTCGAAGAAGTGCTCGAACATCCAGCGGTGGTAGCTTTGCAACTGGTCGGGCTGCAGGCCGTAGTATTCGTCGAGATTGAACGTGACCACGCCCGAGAAATCGAGCCCTTCCTCGCGGTGCATGCGGATCAGCTCGCGATAGACGCCCATCGGCGTCGAGCCGGTCGGCAAGCCCAGCACGGCGTTCTGGCCGAAGGCGTTGCGCTCGCGAATCACGCTGGCGATCGAATCGGCCACGTGCCGGGCCAGTTCGCGGTTGGAATCGAAGACGTAGCAGGGAATTTCGGTCCCCGGCACGCGGCGGGCCGGCGGGGCGGCGGTCGCGGCGGGGTTGGTTCGCACGGTAGACGACATACGGGCGGTTCGAGGTCGCGGATTCGAATGGACGGTCGAGAAGTCTAGAACCTGTCAGTATGCCCGATTTCGGCTGCGAATGCTATTGGCTGTCGCCTTGCAATGCAGTCAGGGGCGTAAGTAGACATTCGCTGCAAAAGCCTGTACGGCACGCCCTCGGTGGCGTGGTGTGAACGCGGGAATCGCGCCGATTCACGCTTCCTGGAACGCCGCGGAGGGCGTTCCCTACAGAATCAATCGCACGAACCCCTACTTACGCAACGCGGCCAGCGCGCGCCGTTCGAACTCCGCCAGCCGCTCGCTTGCTGCCAGCGGCGTTCCGCGTATTCGTTCGTAAGCTTCGCGGTAGAGCAACCAACACTCGATAAAATCGAACCAAGGAATCGAAAGCTGCACGGGAGCGTCCTCCCGCAACGCCGAAGTCCATTCGTCCAGCGCCTGGCCCGCCTCGGCCAAGGTCCGCTCGGCCTCGGCCATCTGGCCCGACGCGTGGCGAGCCATCGCCAGCACGGGCAAGACGATGCGCGTGGGCGGAAAGCGGAACTCGGATTCGACGACCTGCTTCAGACGCTCGAGGGCCCGCTCGATTTCACCCGCTCGGTAGTGGGCCAGCCCTGCGGCGTACCAGAGCAACTCCGGCGGAAAACGGCCAGGCGGCCCGAAGTCGCGGCCCCCTTCGGGCGGCCCGCCCGGCGGCGGGCGATCGTGCGAAGCAAAAGAAAACGCGGGCGGCGGCCCCGGAGACGGGGCCTGATTCTTCTCCCCAGGCTGCCGACGTTCCAATAACTGCTCGACGCGCTCGGCCAGCGTCCGAGCTTCGTCTCGCGGCAGCGGACGAACGGCCAGGCTGCGAATGACCAGGCTGACAAAGGCCGGATCCTCGCTCTGATCGAGTTGCTCGCGAAGCGTAGCGCAGGCCAGGCGATAGGCGTTCTCTTCGCCCGCGTACGCGCACAACTGCGGCACGCCCCACCAGCCGGGATTGTTCGCCGGCGCGTCGAGTTCGAGCGCCTTGGCGTAATCGGCCGCGGCCGCCCGCCACGCGCCCAGACGGACGTACAACGAACCGCGTCCCGCCCAGGTCAAATAGTGGTCGGGCTGCAACTGCGTGGCCTTGGTGTATTGCGACCACGCCAAGGTCCATCGCTGTTCGTTCGCATTGGCCCGCGCGCTGTCCAGCAGCACGTTTGCTTCCTTCAGCCGACTGGCGAACGCGACGGCGTCTTGCCGCAGACTTTCGGCCTCGGCGTAGGCCCGCGTGGCGCGAACGGCTTGCCAAACGCTCACGCTCGTGCCCGTCACGAGCGCCAACAACACGAGCGCCGCGGCGACGAACGTCACGCGGTTCCGCTGTGCGAACTTTTGGATCCGATACCAGGCCGACGGCGGCCGGGCGATCACCGGTTGCTGCTCGAGATAGCGCCGCACGTCGCGGGCCAGGTCGGCCGCAGTCTCGTATCGCCGCCGCCGGTCCTTCTCGAGCGCCTTCATCACGATCCAGTCCAACTCGCCTCGCAAAGCGGTCGCCGACCAGCGCGGTCCGAGCTGCCGGCCGGCCGCCGGCGTCGTGACTTTGGGCGAGAGGGTCGAAAGCCGGTCGCTCGGCCGCGGCGGCTCCTCCTCGCGAATGATTCGCCGCAATTCGTCGAAGCTGGCGGTGCGCAGCCGCCGCTCGTCGAAAGGAGTCGTGCCGGTCAACAACTCGTAGAGCAGCACCCCGAGCGAGTAGATGTCGCTGCGCGTGTCGACGTCGAGCCCGCTCATCTCGGCCTGTTCGGGGCTCATGTACATCGGCGTGCCGATCATCTGGGCGAACCGCGTGTAGACGGTTTTGTCGGTCAGCGGATCGCCAACGGCCTTGGCCACGCCGAAATCGATCACCTTGACGACGGGCGTCGCGTCGTGCAGCGTGACCATCACGTTCGAAGGCTTCAGGTCGCGATGAATCACGCCCTTGTGGTGCGCGTGCTGCACGGCCTGGCAGACGTCGAAAAACAGCTCCAGCCGCTGGCCGGTCGAAAGCCGCTGTCGCTCGCAGAATTCGGTGACCGGCGCGCCGTGCACCAGTTCCATCACGAAATATGGCTGGCCCGCGGCGGTCGCGCCGGCGTCGAAGACTCGGGCGATGTTCGGGTGATCCATCATCGCCAGCGCTTGCCGCTCGGCTTCGAAGCGGGCGATCACTTCGCGCGAGGCCATTTCCGGCTTCAGCAACTTCAGCGCAACCCGGCGGCGGACGGGCTGCTGCTGTTGGGCGACATAAACCAGGCCGAATCCGCCTTCGCCGATCAACTCCATCAGCCGATAGCGGCCGATCCATTCGCCGCTGCGATCGGCGGGCGGCGCCGAGACGGCCGGCGCCGCCAATCGCCCGCGATCCAAGTCGAGCGTTCGATCGACCGCGGCGCCCAATTGCCGGACGAGGCGATTGCACGGTTCGGGCGGCGAGTCGAGCACGTTGGTCGCTCGTCCGTGCGCGACGAGCAGCGCGTCGACGGCCTGCCGCAGCGACGCGTCGTCTGCGCAGGCTTCGGCGAGATACGCCTCTCGCTCGGCGGCCGCATCGAATTCCAACACGCCCAGAAAGATCGCCTTTTCACGTCCGGCGGGCATCGCCACTCGCAGTTCCGACGCGTTGCGTCATTCCCTTTCGATCTCGCGCCCGAGCCAGGCGCGGGCGTAGCTCCAGTGCCGTTTTGCCGTTCGCGGCGAGACGCCCAACGCAGCCGCGGCTTCCTCGACGCTCAGCCCGCCGAAGTAGCGGAGCATGACCAGCTTGAAGGCCGCGGGGTCTTCGGCTTCGAGCTTCTGCAAGGCTTCGTCCAGGGCCAACAGCGTAGCGGACGACGCGGCGTTTTCCTGGGCCAGGTCTTCCGAGAATTCAACGCGGACCTGGCCGCCGCCCCGCTTCAGACTTGCTTTGCGTCGCGCCGCTTCGACCAAAATCCGGCGCATGGCCTCGGCGGCCGCGGCGTAGAAATGCCCCCGACCTTCCCAGCGGCCGGCGCCGTCGCCGACCAGCCGCAAGTAGGCTTCGTGGACCAAGGCCGTCGGCTGCAACGTGTGCTCGGGCGATTCTCGGGCCAGTTTCCGCGCGGCGATGCGGCGCAATTCGTCGTAAACGAGGGGCAGCAACTGATCCGAGGCGAGCGGCTCGCCTCGCTCGAGCGCTTCGAGCGCCACGGTCACCGGCCCGCTTGTCATCTCGCGCCGAGATCGGCCAATCGCGTCGTTCATACGCTCCATTGTACGGACGCAATCAGGGGCGCATCAAGACAGTCCCCGCGGCAAGCCGCCTGTCCCTGGGCGACGCTCGCCTTTGGATGGCCCCCGAATCGCGGCGCCGTTGCGTCGGATCGTTTGCCGTCGCACAATGAACGGCGCCAACCCCGACGCGGCGAATTGCGCCCGGACGGCCGCCAAATCGCTTTCGGCCGAGTTTCGCCAAAGAAAAGGCAGCCATGAAATCGCAGACCGAATATCTGACCTTCAACCTCCCCGAGCGGATGGGCTTTTCGAACATCACGCCGCAGGTGGCCGAGATCGTGCGGCAAAGCGGCGTGCAGGAAGGACTGTGCCTGGTGAACGCGATGCACATCACGGCCAGCGTGTTCATCAACGACGACGAGTCGGGCCTGCACGAGGACTACAAAAAATGGCTCGAGGGCCTGGCGCCCTTCGACGCTTCCCCTCAGCGATACGCCCACAACCGCACCGGCGAAGACAACGCCGACGCCCACATGAAGCGCCAGATCATGGGCCGCGAAGTCGTCGTCGCCATCACCGGCGGCAAGCTCGATTTCGGCCCCTGGGAGCAGATCTTTTACGGCGAGTTCGACGGGCGAAGGAAGAAGCGGGTGCTGGTAAAGGTGATTGGGGAGTAGGCCGTTGACAACGCTTGCGACAAAGTAGCAGGCACACTCCGTGTGCCGTCGCCAGTGCTGCAATGGCGCCCGACTACAGCGCCGGTTACGGCACACGGAGTGCGCCTACTACTTTGGTTTGCGGCTTCGCCGCCGCGTTCGATCGGGCCTATCAGGTAACGTTCGGAGATAAGGTCCGATGATGCGGATAAACTTGATATGGAACCAACTGCCCCGAGGGCAGCATCCATCGAGACTCGAAATGCCCCACGAACTTGAGATCATACAAGCCGGTCCCGATCGTCTCGCCCAGCTCGCTCCTTTGTTCGACGCCTATCGGCAGTTCTACGGACAACCCGCGGACCAGGGGGTGGCAGAACGGTTCTTGGCCGAGCGGCTCGAACGGCAGGACTCCGTAATTCTCCTGGCCTGCCGCGGGCCCGAAGCGGTCGGCTTCTCGCAGCTTTACCCGAGCTTTTGTCGGTCGCTATGCGCTGCGTCTGGGTGCTCAACGATCTGTTCGTCGAGCCCGGCGGCCGGCGACAGGGCGTCGCGGAACGGCTTATTCGGCGAGCCGTAGAATTCGCTCGTTCCACAGGCGCCTGCCGTCTGACGCTGGCGACCGGCGTCGAGAATTTGCCGGCTCAGAGGCTCTACGAGAAACTAGGCTGGACCAAGGACGAAGCATTCATTCATTTCAACTTCGCTTTATGACGCCGGACCCCGCGACGAAGAAACCCGCCGGGCGCCGCATCGTGCTGACCGCGCTCGGCTCGATGGGCGATCTGCACCCGTTCATGGCGATCGCCCTGGGGCTCAAGGCTCGGGGGCACGAGGCGATCGTCGCCAGCGGCGAGTGCTATCGGCAACAGGTCGAAGCGGCAGGGCTCGGCTTTCGGCCGATCCGGCCCGATAGCAATTGGCTGGGCGACGAGCAGTTCATGCGGCATTTCTCGCACCCGCGAATGGGACTGCTGCGGGGATCGGCCGCGAACTGATTCTGCCCGTGCTGAGAGAGACCTACGAGGACACGCTTGTCGCGGCGGCCGACGCCGACTTGCTCGTCTCGCACCCGCTGGCGGCGTTTTCCTCGCGGCTGGTCGCGGAAAAGACGGGCAAGGCGTGGGTTTCGGCGATGCTCGTGCCGCTCGGTTTTTTCTCGGCATACGACCTGCCGGTGGTGGACGTTCTTCCGCTGGCGTCGCGCTGGCTGCGGCCGCTGGGGCCGGCGTTTTGGGGGCCGCTTTTGCGATGCTGTAAGCGGGCGTCGCGGTTCGTCGCCGAGCCGTGGTATCGCCTGCGCCGCGAATTGGGCCTGCCGCCGACCAACGAACTCAATCCGTTGAGCGAAAGCCATTCGCCGCGATTGGTGCTGGCGACGTTTTCCAAATGGTTCGCCGAAAAGCAGCCCGACTGGCCGCCGCAAACGGTCGTCACCGGTTTTCCGCTTTACGACGCCGGCGGCGAGTTGCCGCCCGAGTTGGTTCGCTTTCTGGACGCGGGGCCGCCGCCGATCGTGTTCACCCTCGGCACGGCCGTGTCGAGCGACGCCGGGACGTTCTTCGCCGAAAGCGCGGCGGCGGCCAGGCGGCTCGGCCGCCGCGCGGTGTTGATTCTCAAGGAGCCGCGCAACCGGCCCGGCGGCTTGCCGGATGAAATCTTCGCCTGCGACTATGCGCCGTTCTCATTGCTCTTTCCTCGCGCGGCGGCCGTGGTACACCATGCCGGGATCGGCACGACGGGGCTGGCGATGCACGCCGGCCGCCCGATGCTGGTCATGCCGTGCGCTTGGGATCAGCCCGACCATGCCGCGCGCATCGCGAGACTAGGCGTCGGCCGCGTCCTCTCGCGGCGTCGCTACGCTTCGGCTCGCGTCGCCGCCGAACTCGGCCGCTTGCTCGACGACCCGGCTTACGCCCGGCGCGCGTCGGAACTTGGCGAGCGCGTGCGGCAAGAAAACGGCGTCGCCGCCGCCTGCGACGCGATCGAGGGCGTTGCGCGCGGTCGAGCGGCTTTACTCGTGGAGGCAAAGGAAGCCCGATGACCGACGACGCAAACGGCGTCCCGATGCCCGATCGGCGTATCATCGCGCTGATGATTTCGGGTATCGTCTATGATGATGCCCGTGATGCTACTGCATGCGGCGACACTATGTTATTAACGTCGCGAATCGTGCTGCTGCGGCAAGATTCGATGCCAAAACCCGATGCGCCTGAGCACGGCGCCGACAACGCTTGCGTTAAAGTAGCAGGCACACTCCGTGTGCCGTCGCCGACGCCCCGATGGCGTTCAACACAATTCCGGTTACGACACACGGAGTGTGCCTACTACTTTCACTTGCGGCTTCGCCGCGCTAGGCTGAGAACGCGCCGAGTGCGAAAGGAACGAATCAAGGCGAAGTGCCAAGTTTACCACGCGCCACTTTTCGAGGAGCTTCCATGCGGAACAAGCTTGCAAGCAACCGAGGGCGGCAATGCATCTGGCGGCAATGCATCGCGGGCCGCCGGTTGCGAATGCTGGGAGTCGCGGCGACGTGCATCGCGTTGTTGTTGGCCGTCGGGCGGCCCTTCGCTCCGGCATCGACCGCGGCCGCCGCTGCGGCTCCCGGCGGCGAAACGAAACAGCCCGGCGATGCGCCGGCGGCGAAGGCGGGCGACGACGCAAATGCCGCCCAAGCGACAGCCAGCGGCCGGCGAAGAGGGCTTTTGCGCTACGCGCGGCGGAGCTTCGAAGAGTGGCGCGATCAGTTGCTCAACGATCTCGATCCGAATACTTGTATCGAGGCGATGGAGCCGATGGCGGCCTTCGGTAAGCGCGGTTACGCCGCCGAGGCGACCGCGGCCCTCGACGAAGTGCTGCGCTCGGACCGCCCGGCGGAAGCGGAAAGCGCCGCCGGCGCTCTGGCGAAAATCGGATCGGCGGCTCTGCCCGCCTTAACAGCAGGACTGGCCGACGCACGGCCCGGCGTCCGCTCGGCATGTGCGAATTCCATCCAGTCGCTGGGGGCCGAGGGGCGCCCCGCCGCCAAAACGTTGATCAAGCTGCTCTCCGACAACAATCTCATGGTCCGCATCGGCGCGGTGCGGTCCTTGGTTGCCGTGGCCGGCGATGACGAGCAGCTTTGGCCGGCGCTAGAACGCCAGGCGGCCAGCAGCGATTCGCAAATCCGGTACACGTTTGCCGTAAGCTTGAGCTCGTTTCCTCCCGCGGGTCGCTGGTGGGTGCGGCCGCTCGTGCGATTGGCCGACGACCCGTATAGACACGTCCGCCAAGCCGCGGGCCAGATGTTGGGGGCGCACGCTCCGGCGGAGAAAGCGGCGATCGATGCCGTGGAACTGCTGGTTTGCGACGACGATCAGCAGGTCTCGAGTTCGACGGCGCAGGCGCTGGCGCAGCGAGGCAACCCGCAACTGCTTGCGGCCGTGTTTGCCGATGGGTTCGAGTCCACCGAGCTGTGGCAGCAGTTGCACAAGCGAGGGCAGCTCAGTAGCGCCATCGGAAGGCTGGCAAGCTTCCCCGACCAGGCGGAAGTTACGGCGCCGTTGCTCGCCAAGTTCATCGAATCCGAGGAGGTTTTCGGACTGCAAAACGAGCAGTTGGCCGCCATCGACGCGCTCGGCAGCCTAGGCCCAGCCGCCAAGATTGCCTTCCCGGTGCTGAAACGCATTATCCAGCAACCCGACGTGCCGGAGGACAACCCGTTCAAAAAGCGCGCGCGGCGAGCATTGGCGAGAATTCTCGCCACGGACGAACCCGCGGCCGGAGGCAATTGAGCGCCAAGCGGCCGTAATCCGCCGCACAAGAACTCGCCGCGGGCGTCCTTACTGCGCTGCGGAGCTGACCACGATCAACTGCTCGCCGTCGGGCGTCCAGTTCATGCCGAAATGGTTGAGGTTCTCGTCCTGCCCGGCGACGAGCACGGGCGGATCGTCGGCATCGGGATCGACCTCGAACAACTGCACGCGTTTCGTCTCGGGCCGGCGGATGGCCATCACGAGCCGATCGCCGCGCGGATGCCAGGCGAAATCGACCCACAGCCCCTTGCCCGACCAACGCACCTTGAAGCCGAATTCGTCGCCGCCCGCGTCGACCAGGGCCATCTCTTCGGTCCCGTCAGGCTTGGCCGCTTTGAAGCAAATCTGCGAGCTGTCGGGCGACCAGGTCATGTTCCAAAACACCTGCCGATAGCCGTGGTTGTCGCCCGAGAGCACTTGCCGCGTCTCGCCGGACTCGACTTCGTAGGTCAGGATTCTTGGGCCGCTGTAGTAGGCGATCCGCTTGCCGTCGGGCGACCACTGGGCGCCCCAGGCGGGCGCGACCAGCTTGTGGTCTTTGCCTTCGGCCGTCACGATCCACAGGCCCGAAGGCTCGGCCGATCGCGAGCAAACCAGGAACTTGCCGTCGGGCGACCACGTGGGCATCTGCCCCGGACACAGTTCGCGGGCATTCGCGCCGTCGAGCCCCACGACGAACAACTTGGCCGGGCCTTGCTGCTGGTTGCCCGCCATTTGCCAGGCGTCGAAGGCGAACTCCTTGCCATCGGGTGAAACGGCCGGCGAACCGCAAGCCGGGTAGCCTTCCAACTGAAACAGCTTTCGCCAGCCGGTTCCGTCGGCATTGAGCGAGTAAAACGCCTTCGGCGGCGTTTGGGCCAGCGCGGCCGCTGGCGCCAGGCAAACGGCCAGCGCGACGACAATCAGCCGCCGAATGGCCCAGGGAGGCCGGGCTCCCTCGCCCATTGCGACCGGAGGGCGGGCGCCCTCGCCCGCGACAAACGGAGGGCGGGCGCCCTCGCCCGCCGCGTTTTGCAATCGGTTCGCAACTCGTGTTCCACGCGAAAGAGCCAGGCCGACCTGAACGGCGGCGCGATCGTTCGAATCAGACATCTTGGACCTCGCAGATTTGGTTGCCAAACGAAAAGCGAGAGACGGTCGCTGGTCTGGCGCATTTCCGGTCTGGCGCATTTTAACGTCGGCCCGCGCCCGGCGCCGCGCAGATCCGCCGGGGCGCGCGATTTTCACCAACAATGCCTGAAGGCTAAAATCGAACTGCGAGTTCCGAGCCGCGAGCTTGCTTGCGGGGCAACCGATCTTGGCCCCTTGTTACTTCAGGAGGACACGCGCATGAGAATGTCAATTCTTGAGTCAACGAGCTTCATGCTGTTGCTGGCCGCCGCAGTTCCTGTGGTGCTCGTCGCCCGAGGCGAGAATGACCCGCCGCCGGCAAAGGCCAAGCAACCAGCGGAGGAAGCCGGGGCCAAGGCGAAAGCGGCCATGCTCGACGCGGCCCAAAAGACCCACGAAGCCGTGAACGCCGGATACGACGCCGGCACGGCGACCGCGCCGGAAGTTTACGCCTGGTCGCTGCGCTGGGCCGGCGCCGAGCGGAAGCTGGCAAAGACGAAGCGAGACGAAATCGCCGCGTTGATGGCGCACTGGCGCCGCATGGCTAACCTGCACGCAAAAATCGAGGCGCTCTGGCGCGCCGGCGCCCGCGGCGGCGAAAACGAGAAGTATTATGCGGCCAAATACTACCTGGCCGAAGCCGAACTCATGCTGACCGAGGCCGGCGTATTGCAGCCCAAACAAGCGGATTAGGCCGTTCGGACCGTCAACCGCGGATGCGTAATGCGATTCGTCTTGACGATCTACTGAACGATCAGTACCTTTCACGCAGTTGATGACCGCATACTAACCCCAAGGCGATTTGCATGGCGATGCCCGCCCCGACCGATCGAGAGCTGCAGGCCCTGAAAACGCTATGGTCGCTGGGCGAAGCCACGGTGCGCGACTTGTGGCGGTCGCTCGACCCGGGCGACGCAGCGCTGCCCTATACGACCGTGCTCAGCCTGATGCAGGTGATGGAGCAAAAGGGGCTGGTCGGACACCGGGCCGAAGGCAAGACGTATCTGTATTTTCCCCGCGTCGAGCGGCGCGGGGTCTTTCGGCAGCTTGCGGCCGGATTCCTGGAGCGGGTCTTCGACGGCGCCGTGGACGAGTATCTCGTCCACGCGCTCGACTCGCGGCGCCCAAGCGCCGAAGAACTGGACCGCCTGGAACAGATGATCGCCAAAGCCAAGGCCCGCTCGCGACGGAAACGCGGAAAGGGAGATTGAGCCATGACGGCCTGGAGCGACTGGGCGGGGCGATGGCTGCTCGATTACTACGCCGCGGCGAGCGTCGTGTTGGCGGCGGTCGCAATCGCCGGCGCGCTGGTCCGGTCTTCCGCCGCGCGAATGGCCCTCTCGCGGGCGGCGTTGGCCGGTCTGGCAATTCTAGCCGTACTCTGCGCGGCGCCGGGTTGGCCGCAATTCGCCGTTGCTTTTCGAGCTAACGACGCGTCCGCGAGCGCGCCTGGCATCCCTCGCGGCGCCGTGTTGCGGGCTTTGACGCCCCACTCGCCAAATGCCGCCGATCCCGGCGGGCCAACTTTGAGCCCGGTCGGCAGTGCCGAGGCCAGCTTCGCTCGCGCCAACGCCCCTTCCCAAGCGCAAGTGACATGGCGCCCCGACGCATTCGCAAAAGGTCGCACAACGCTTCGCCTCGCTGACGCGGCGCCCTGGCTCGTCGTTTCCTTCTTGGTCGGGGCCGGATTGCTGCTCGCCCGACTGCTGCTGGGCGCCGTCCAAGTGCGGCGATTGTGCCGCCGCGCTTCGGCCGCGCCCGCCGCCGCACTGGACGAACTGAAGCAAATCGCCGCCGGCGCCGATCCGCCGCCCCGCTTGCTCGTCAGTCCGACCATCGGCACGGCCGCTGCCTGGGGACTGCTGCGGCCGACGATCGTGCTGCCGGAGCGCGCAATACGCTCGGGGCTGGCCATCGGACCGATTCTGGCCCACGAATGGGCTCACATCCGCCGCGGCGACCTGTGGCTGCTGGCGCTCGTGCGCGGGGTGCAGGCGGCGCTGTTTGCGCATCCGCTGTTCTGGCTGCTGCGGGTCCGCATTCGCACCGACCAGGAACTGCTCGCCGACGCGACGGCCGCCGAGTGCTGCGGCCGATGCGCGTATGCCGAAGCTCTGGTCGCTTGGGCCCGTTTTCAAGCGGCAGAGCGAGCTGGCTCGAATGGAATGATGGGGATTTGGGAAAGTCGTTCGCTACTGACAAGGAGGATATCCATGCTTTTGGACGAACGGATTCGTCTGCCGCTCGATTGCAGTCGTCGTTGGAAGGCCGCTAGCGGACTGGCGTCGCTGGCGCTCGTCGCAGGTCTTTCGCTGTTCACGTTGCGGCCCGGGCCGGCGACGTTCGCCGCTCCGCCAACGGCGGCGGCGGAGAAGGCCGTGCCCAACGTGGCCGCCCGGGCGGCGAACGCTTCGCGGCTGGCCGAGCCGCCCGGCGACGCGGAACTGGTTTCGATCTCCGGCATCTGCCTCGACGAGCATCAAAAGCCCCTCGCCGGCGCCCATGTCCGCGTCTTTCGCACGGAGCGCTCCGACCAGGTGCACCTCCGCCCGACGGGCCGGTTGAAATTCGTGCAGTCTTTTCTTGCCGACGTCAAACCAGGCGAGGGCTTCTCATCGCCCAATTACGCTTCCTCGATGGAATCGCCCGAATCACAGCGCCTGTTGGCGCAAACGCGGACGGATGACGGCGGCAAGTTTCAGTTTGCCGGCCTGGCCGCCGACGAGGCCTGGAAGCAGCAACGCGCCGTCGTGCTGGTCGTCGCGCAGTCGCCCGGCAAGGGGACGCAGTGCGAACGGGCGATGATCGTGCGGCGAACCGATGAATTGCCATTCGTGGAATCGATGCAATTTACGCTGCCCGCCGCCGTGAGCCTGCGAGGGCAAGTCGTCGACAGTGAAGGAAAACCGGTGGCCGGCGCCGTCGTGTCGTGCCCCGATGCGTGCGCTTTGGCCAAGCCGCTGCCGGGCATCATGTGCGCCGTGACGGACGCGGACGGCCGCTTCGAAATCGCCGATTTGCCGCCGTTCGATGTCGCCAACCTGCCGCCTGAAGTTTCGGACTTCGGCATGTTCGCGAGGGCCAGCGCCGCCGTCGGTATCGAGCACCCCGACTACGCGCAACAAGTCGCGGAATACGAACGCTTGCCGGCCGTCGTCGAGGCGACTTTGCAGCGTCCCGCGGCGCTGGCGGGCCAGATCGTCGACGAGGAGAGCGGTCAGCCGGCGGAAAAAGCCACGGTGCATTGGACGCACGAGCACGGCTTCTCCGGCTCGACGCTGACGGACCAAGACGGCCGCTATGCCGCAACTGGGCTGCCGCCGGGAAAGTATACGCTGCGGACTTGGCGAGCCGACCGCCTGGATGCAACGCGCGAAGTCGAATTGCACTCCGGCGCCAATTTCGCAGACTTGCGACTGGAGAGCGGAGCTTTTATCCAAGGAATCGTCATCGACGAGGCCACGGGCAAGCCGCCGCTCGATTTCGGCGATATGCCAATGGCCGTCCACGCGATGCTGTCAGGCGAGAAGCCGTCCGACGCGCGTGCCGGCTACGTGCAGGGCGACGGAACTTTTTCGATGACCGTACGCCCGGGAAAGAACTCGCTGGTTTTCTTTCATCCCCGTTGGCGGTTGATCGATGAGAATCGCTGGCGGCTGGCGGGCGTCGAGGCCGCCAGGGGGCAAACCGTTAAAGTCGAGTTGCGAGTCGCCTCGCAGCGTCCCAAATGGGCCGCGCCGGCCGCCGCTGCGTTTGCGTTTCCGGAAGCGCGGCTCAGCGGAAAGGCGCTCGTTGAACTCTTGAAGGCCACGGAGTACGTGCAACTGCGAACGGAAATCATGGACGGCCGCGAGGTTGTGACTGAAATTGCCTTGGGCGGGCGGGATGAAATCGACTTCGAGGCGCTGGCGCCGCAGTTCGCCTGGCTCTACGAAAACCTGCTGGCCAATCTCAAGGAATTCTCCGAACTGCGGTCGCTCACACTTTGTCCTCCGCACGGTTGCGACGAGGCGCTGAAGTCGTTGCGAGAACTGAAAAAGCTCGAATCGCTGATGCTCGCCGATGTTTCAGACTTGACCGCGGCGGGAGTCGCTCATCTGGCCGCACTGCCGAACCTGAAAGGGTTGGGCCTCGCCGGGCCGCGTCTCGACGACGACATGCTGCGAGAGATCGCTGAGTTGCCGAAACTCGAGAGCTTGACGTTCGGCGGCGCCTTTACCGACGAGGGGCTATCGCACTTGCAGGACTGTACGCATCTGAAGCAACTGCTACTTGCCGCGAAGGACGGCGCGAGGCTCACCGATCGGGGAGTGGAATCCCTTTCCGGACTGACCAACCTTGAACATCTTGAGTTGGTCCAATTGGACGACGGCTCGAGCCCCTGGAACATTACCGATGCGGGGCTGCGCTCGCTTGCGGCGCTGCCGAACTTGGAAAGCCTTTCGCTGCGAAGCAAAAGGATCACCGACGCCGGGTTGGCCCATCTCCGCGGCCTCAAGAAGTTGAAACAACTCGACTTAGGCGGCTCTGCCATCAGCGAGGCAGCCGTCGCGGAATTGAAGCAGGCCCTGCCGAACCTCAAGGTGAAAAGCCTCGGCGATCAGGCGCCTGGCAAGCCGTCGGATGCGAGGGAGTAACGCGGCGGCCGGGCAAGGGGCGGCGGCGCAAGCCAGCGGTTGAAGCGGCGGGGCGCCGCTGATAAGAGAGACGGGAAGCGGCAGGGGCGCCGCTTCTACAAGAAAAAAACGAGCCCAGGACCAACCCGATTGTTGGTCCCGGGCTCGTTTCAAAATAAGCGCGGACTTAACCCCCGCCGGCGCCTGGCAAAACGCGACAGGCGGCGGCAGGCTTGAACGTCACGCGCTTTTGTGTTTCGGTTCGGGCAACGCCAGCAGCGGCTCGCGGCCCGAGACGACTTCCGGCGTCACTAGGTAATGCTTGCCGGCGCCTTGTTCGGGCAGCTCGAACATGATGTCGAGCATGACCTCTTCAATGATCGACCGCAGACCCCGTGCTCCTGTTTCTTTTTCCTTCGCTCTTTCCGCGACCAGGCGCAAAGCCTCTTCGGTAAAGGTGAGTTCGGCGTTTTCCATCTCGAATAGCTTCTGGTACTGACGCACCAGGGCGTTGCGCGGTTCGCTCAACACCCGGACGAGCGAATCGGTATCCAAGGGCTGCAAGGCGGAAATGACGGGCAAACGGCCGACAAGCTCGGGAATCAGGCCGAATTCGAGCACGTCATCGCTGCCAACCTGGGGCAATAGGGAAGCCAGGTCGCTTTCGTTCTGCGGCCCGCCCGCTTCCTGACCGAAGCCGATCGTCTTGCGACCCAGCCGCTTGGCGATGATTTTTTCAATGCCCACGAACGTGCCGCCGCAGATGAACAGGATGTTGCTGGTGTCCATCTGGATGTACTGCTGCTCGGGATGCTTGCGGCCGCCTTGCGGCGGGACGTTGGCCATCGTGCCTTCGAGCATTTTGAGCAGGGCCTGCTGCACGCCCTCGCCCGACACGTCGCGCGTGATCGAGACGTTCTGGCTGGTTTTGCCGATCTTGTCGATTTCGTCGATATAGAGCACGCCGCGTTGGGCGCTTTCCAGGTCGAAATCGGCGGCGTGCAACAGCTTGAGCAGCAGGTTCTCGACGTCCTCTCCCACGTAGCCGGCCTCGGTGAGCGTGGTCGCGTCGCCGATGGCGAACGGCACGTTGAGCATGCGGGCCAGCGTGCGGGCCAGCAGCGTTTTGCCGCTGCCCGTCGGGCCGATCAGCAGGATGTTCGACTTGTCGAGTTCGACATCGGCGGCTTCGCTTGAGTGCATCAGCCGCTTGTAATGGGTGTTGACGGCGACCGAGAGCACCTTTTTGGCTCGTTCCTGCCCGATCACGTACTCGTCGAGCTGGGTGACGATTTCGCGGGGGGTGGGCACTTTGGTGAAGAGCTGCTTGCTGGTTCCGCGGCGCCGGCGCTCCTGTTCGAGGATCGACTGGCAAAGTTCGATGCATTCGCCGCAAATGTAGACATCGCCCGGCCCTTCGACCAAGGGCCCGACGTCTCGATAACTTTTGCGGCAAAACGAACAGAACGCGTTTTTCTTGGTGGCGCCTCCACCGCGACGACCTCCGGTCACATCCCTACTCGAGGGCATGCTAACTCCTTTCCGCTGTACGCCGCCTCCGGCCTACGCTGGCCGGTCGACGCGACGTCTTGAATCAAAGTTGTCGCTCGAGCGGGCGTCGCGCACGTATCGTCGCATGGCCCGGGGGCATCCTTGTCCGTTGGTCGCGAGCAATCCGATCAAGTTTGCGCCTTGGTTCCCGCGCATGTTCCTGATACGCCAAAGAGGCGGCCGCTGTTTGCCACTGGCGAGCAGAATCGACGTCGCCCGACTCGCGACGTCCGGCAGAACCGAACGAACCATCGGGTTCCGCCAAGTCGCCGCCAGGCGTCTTAACCCTCTTCGCTCCTACCCTTTAACTGGTTTTGCAGACGAGCCGCCAACATTGCTTTTATGTTTCGGTATTCCTCGTCGCTTAGCTCACCCTGGGAGTGCAATTCCCGAAAATTCGTGATCAAATCGCTCGCCGCCGGCCCGCTTTGCATGAAGCTTCGGCGTACTTTCGCCACAACGTATATTCCGACCGCAATCAAGGCCGCGACGACGGCCGTCAAAATCAGCAGCCGCGTCTCGGTTCTCTGCAACAGTTCTGTCATCCCACCCGCGCAAACTGCGAACCACTGGCCCTAAGTTCGCCGACTTTGCCACCTTATCGTTTATTATGCACGGCCGAGGCAAGAGAGTCCAGCATCCGCCCCGCGGCGTTCAGGCGGCGGCGATACCCGCGGTTGTTTTTCAAGTCTACTCGCCGCTGTACCGCAACCCTAGGATCTTGCGGTAGAGGCGGCGTCCTTGCCGCCTTTAGAAATGCGGCAGGGATGCCGCATCTACGTTTTCGCGGTAATGCTCGATCAGCCCCGCGGCGGCTTGCCGAATGTCGAACCGCATTTCGGCCTGTCGTCGGGCGGCAAAGCCTAACTGGGCTCGCGTTTGGGAATCGGCCGCCAATTCCGCGATCGCTTCGGCAAGCTGGACCGAGTCGCCGGGCGGCACGAGCCGCGCGGCGCCCGCGACCGGCGGAAAGATTTCGCGCGTGCCGCCGACGTCGGTCGCAATGCAAGCCACGCCCGAAGCCGCGGCTTCCAACAGCACGCGGCCCAGCGGCTCTTGCCGGGCCGGATGCACCAACAGCGTCAGCTCGGGCAACAGCTCCTCGACGTACTCCAGCGTGCCGAGAAAATGCACCCGATCGGCGAGCCCCGCCGAAGCGAAGATCTCATGCACCGCCGCTTCGTGTTCGAGCGCTTCGTCCTTTTGCGAATGCCGGCTGCCGACGATGATCCAGTGCGCGTGCGGCAGCCGTCGGGCCAGGTTGGCGGCCGCTCGAGCCAGCACGTCGTGCCCTTTGCGCAGCACGAGCTGGCCGATCGAGCCAATCAGCAGCGCCTCGCGAGAAACGCCCAATTGCTCGTGCAGCCAACCGTTGGCCGCTCGCGGGCGGAACCGCTCGAGATCGACGCCGTTATAGAGCACGTGCAACTTTTCGGCCGCCAGGGCCTGGCCGGCGTGAAAGTCGCGGGTCGCTTGGGAGACGGCGAGCAGCCGCATGTGGCGATTCGAATCGGCGACGGCCGCCCTGCTCAGCTTGAGGATGTCGCGGAGATGCGACAGGCTCGGCAGGTTCAATTCGGCGGCCACGGGGCCCGAGAGCCGCCCCATCGCCAGGCTATTGGCGTGCAGCAGATCCGCCCGCGCCGCCGCTAAGAGTTCGGCCAGTCGCTCGCGCAACTGCGGTTGCGAACGCCTGCGCCCCTCGCAATCACAAGTTTCGAAGGCGACCAGCGCAACGCCTTCGGCGGCCAGCCGTTCCGCCAGCGGTCCAGCGGGCGGCGCCAGCGCGACGACGTCCACCCCCGCCGCGCGAAGATAGGGCAGCGTCGCCAGCAACGAGCGTTCGCCGCCGTGCAGCGTCGGATACTCGAACAGCCAGGCGACGCGGATCGAGGTTGGAAGTCGGAACTCGGAAGTCGGAGAGGCGGAAATTGTGATGGGCCCGATTAAGAATCAGACGTCTGTTGGTCGTGGGGCGGCCTTCCAGGCCGTCGGTCAATGACGGCCTGGAAGGCCGCCCCACGTCTCGTTGGCATCCCCGTGCGGGAAAACGCCCGTTCAGGCTCTCGCTCCTGGCTCTCCACTCCTTACTCCCAATTGCCCGCTCCCTACAGCAACCCATAGCCGGCCAGCGTGCCGCGCAGCTTCTGCTCTTCAGCGGCGGAAAGAGGAGTCATCGGCAGGCGCAACTCGCCAGTGTCGCGGCCGAGCAGTTTCATGGCGGCTTTGACGGGGATCGGATTGGTCGACAGGCCGAGCATGTCGCGGCACAAGGGGAACAGCTTGCGATGCCACTTTTGGGCTTCGGCCAGCTTGCCCGCCTCGAAGGCCGCCAACAGCGAAAGCATGTCTTTGGGCACGATGTTGCCGACCACCGAAATCACGCCGCGGCCGCCGATCGCCAACAGCGGCAGCGTCAGGCTGTCGTCGCCGCTGAGCAAGGTCAGGTTCGTCAGGGCCAAGGTCTGCGACGCCTGGTCCATCGAGCCGGTGGCTTCCTTGACCATCGCGATGTTCGGCAATTCGGCCATCCGGGCGATCGTCTCGGGCTCGATGTTCTTGCCCGTGCGGCCCGGGATGTTGTAGACGCAAATCGGAATCTCGACCGCCTCGGCCAACGCCTTGAAGTGCTGGTAAAAGCCCTCCTGCGTCGGCTTGTTGTAATAAGGAGCGACGACCAGCGCCGCGTCGGCGCCCGCCTTGGCCGCCCACTTGGTCAGCCGCAGCGCCTCGCGGGTGCTGTTCGAGCCGGTGCCCGGCATCACCTTAGCGCGGCCGGCCGAGAACTCGACGACCGAGGCGATCACCCGCTCGTGCTCATCGTGCGAGAGGGTCGGCGACTCGCCCGTGGTGCCGACCGGGCAGAGGCATTTCGTACCGGCGGCCACCTGGAATTCGACTTGGGCCCGCAAAGCGTCATAATCGACTTCGCCATTGCGGAACGGGGTGGTCAGGGCAACCGAGAGGCCGGCGAACGCTTCACCTTTGGTGGACATGGCAGGACTTCGAACGCTCCAGAGGGCGGGGAATGATCGTCACAAACTCCGCATCATAAAAGACCGGCCCGCCTTGTGCAAACGGCCCGGCGAGGGGGCCGGCAATGGAGTACCAGGCGCCCTCGCCCGGAATCATGGAGGTCCGGGCGCCCTCGCCCGATGTCATGGAGGTCCGGGCGCCCTCGCCCGGTATCATGGCGATCTGGCGCCCTATCCCCAACAGAGCCGAATTCCAAGATTTCCCACGCACGGCGTTTTGGCGGGATGCAATTGCTCGACGGGCGAAACTTGCACGCTGCTTCTCCAGCTTGCACAATCAATTGGACACAATGAATTGGATCTTGTCGACTCGATCGGCGAACGGTCCGTAAGGCGATTTTTTGCCAATCGATAGAGCCGAAGAACCAAGCTTGGCGGATCGGAGGCGGGGGTGCGACGCGTGCTGGAATTTGCGAAGCGGTGCGGTCGTTGGGCGCTGCCTGCGGGCGCCTCTCTCTCGGCGATCTTGTTTCTCTGCGTTGCGGACGCTTGCGTGTGCTTTCGCGGCGGTCAATGCAGCTATTCTTTCACGGACCGGCTTCACGTTCTGGTTGACGCTGGCGGCCCATCGGGAATCGCAAAAGCGATCATCTGCAACAGCGATTTGCTGGTTGCAGCCCAATACGCTGAGTTTACCAAAGAATCCGGGAACCCGCTCAACGGCGTCAGCTACAGTGGGCCGGGCTTCCATTACTGGCAAGTCAGCTACAACGGCAGCCGCACTTATTGGTTCGTTGCCGTCAGCCTCTGGTATGCAATCGCGTTAACCAGCGCCCTGCCTGTCCTTTGGCTAGGCCGGCGGCTGTGGCGGCGGCGCTTTCGGTTTTCGCTCAGGTCGCTGCTGATTTTCGCGCTTGCGGTCGCATTGTTTTTCGGCGCCTGGTCCTTGACAGCCAGCTTGGGAACGCGAGACGTGACGAAACACCTTGACGACTTGTTGAGCGTGGATGGCAGGAGCCCGCATGTCGACCGCGATCCGCTTCGCGATGATCACCCGCGTGGCGACGAGGAAATCCCGCAGTGCCATTATGTGGGCAATGCCGCTTCGCCGTTTCCGTGCGTCGTGACCGTCGATTACGGCTATATCGTTTATGTTCGTCTCACGGACCTCCGCTTCGGCTACCCTGAAGACGGGCATTTCCACGGCGAAAGCGGCCGCGCTTGTTTCTTCTGGTTTCTCGGCTATACGCACGAGTTGCGGCACTGGAGTCGGCCGCGAAGAGTAATGATTGGAGGGGATTGATCCGACGGAGCGGACGCCGCCGTCAGCTTCTTAATCGGTGCGAGTCTCTCGGTCGGCGCCCTGGGTCTCGCGCCTTATGTTGGACGGGCGAGGGCGCCCGTCCCTCCGCGCCCTAATTGCAACTCGACGGGCGAGGGCGCCCGTCCCTCCACGCCTTAATTGCAACTCGACGGGCGAGGGCGCCCGTCGCTCCCTACGGGCGGGCGAGGGCGCCCGTCCCTCCATGCTTTAGCGGCCCAGATCGACGAGCTGCTTCATCTCGCGCACCGCCTGTTGAAACCCGACCATCAGCGCCCGGGCGACGATGCTGTGGCCGATGTTCAATTCGCTCATCCGCTCGATGGCGGCCACCGGCTGTACGTTGCGATAAGTCAGCCCGTGGCCGGCATGCAGCGTCATCTCGCGCTCGACGATCCACCGGGCGGCGCGGCGAAGCTGCTCGAGTTGCTCTTCTTGCGGTCGGCCCGGCGCCGCCAGGGCGTATTGGCCGGTGTGCAGTTCGACCGCTTCGGCGCCGAGCGCGCGGCCGGCCTCGATCTGGCGCTCGTCGGGATCGAGAAACAGGCTGACGACGATTCCGGCGCCTTGCAGCCGGCGGACGGCCTCGGCCAGTCGGGCCTGGTTGCCGACGACGTCGAGCCCGCCTTCGGTGGTCACCTCCTGCCGGCTCTCGGGCACCAGCGTGGCCTGGGCCGGCCTCGCCTGGCAGGCGATCTGCAGCACTTCGTCGGCGCAGGCCAGTTCGAGATTCAGCTTGACCGTAACCGTCTCTCGCAGAATTCGCAGATCGCGGTCCTGGATGTGGCGGCGGTCTTCGCGCAGGTGAATGGTGATGCCGTCGGCGCCGCCCAACTCGGCCAAGGCGGCGGCCCACGCCGGATCTGGTTCGTAAGTGCGCCGGGCCTGCCGCACCGTGGCGACATGGTCGATATTGACGCCTAAATGAGCCATGCGAGGTTTCTTTCCGGCTTGTGCCGCCGGCGACTGAGCGTGAAAATACGGCGAGTAAAAATACGACGCTGTTCGCTTGCGTTCGGCGCGTCGAAAAGAGAACGGCCGCCGCAAGTGAGGGCCTTCGCATCGAGGATTAAATAACCTCCTAATACAAAAACGTGGGTGCCTGGGGCTGAGCCTAGGCGAAGCCCCAGGTTGCTGGGGCATCGCTTCGCTCTGCCGCCAGGCACCCCACTGCAGTTTAGGAAATTTATTTGATCCTCGGTGCTTAGCGGTCCGAACGCGCCTCAATATATCGACCGCACCAAGCGGCTCAAGGTCCGCAACCCATGCTTCCCCAAAGCCGTTGCTCGCCTATGGAACCTGCCCGCTGGCTCACCGTGATGGCTCTGACGCTGTTTTTGGCCGAAGGGTTCGCGCTGACGGTTTTTCCCCGTCAATTCAAAGCCTTTCTCGTCGAAGCCGATCCCCGCTCGCTGCAGTTGCTCGGCCTGATCGAAACCATCCTCGCCGCCGGGTTAATCACGGGCATCGTGGTCGGCTAAGAGCCTATCCGAGAACCGAACTGCATGGCCGCTAGCATCCGTAATACAGGTAGAGGAGATCATTTCTCGAACTGCATGGAGGTGCAAAATGGCCAACCGACCATCATCAAAGTTTCACCAGATTCCCGACGCGTTT
>DATKRK010000229.1:0-6773 GCA_035532215.1 Pirellulales bacterium
AGGCTTCCACCGGTTCGTCGTTCAGATAACGCTCGAGGTCGCGCGCCAGGGCGTTGGCGGTCTGGTAACGGCGATTGCGGTCCTTTTCCAGCGCCTTCAAGACGATCCAATCGAGCTCGCCGCGGATCGCGCGTGCGAGCAACTCCCGCGGCTGCTTTCGCCGCTGAATTACCTCGACCGAAGCGATTCTCGAATCGCTCAGCCGCGAACTGGGCCTGACAGGGTCTTCTTCGCGAATCAAACGCAGGGCTTCGGTGATTGCCGCTTGCTTGAGCCGCTCATGCGTCAGCGGCGTCGTGCCGGTCAGAAGCTCGTACAACAGCACGCCCAAGCTATAGATGTCGGCGCGAGTGTCGATGTCGTTCGCGCCCAACTCGGCCTGCTCGGGACTCATGTATTCCAGCGTGCCGATGATACCGCCCAGCGTGGTGACCAGCGTTCGATCGGTCAACCGCTCGCCGAGGGCTTTGGCCACGCCGAAGTCAATGATTCTCGGCACGGGCCTGCCGTCATCGGAGGCGACGAGCACGTTGTTCGGCTTCAGATCGCGATGGATGATCCCCTTTTGGTGCGCGTGCTGGACCGCCAGGCAGACTTCGGCGAAAAGGGGCAGCCGCTCGCGCAACCCCAGCCGCTCCTCGTCGCAATAGCGCGTGATCGGCGAACCTCTGACCAGTTCCATGACGAAATAGGGGCGGCCGACGGGCGTGGCGCCCGCATCGAGCACGCGGGCGATATGGGGATGTTCCATCAAGGCCAGCGCGCGGCGTTCGGCCTCGAAACGCGCAACTACCTCGCGGGTGTCCATGCCCGCTTTGATGACTTTCAGAGCGACCAGGCGGCGAATCGGCTCTCGCTGCTCGGCTAGAAACACGACGCCGAAGCCCCCTTCGCCGATCTTTTCGACCAGCTTGTAGGGGCCAATCTGGTCGCCCGGTTTTTCCCCGCAGTCTCCCTGTCCGTCGTCGTGCGGGACGGCCGGCAACCGCAGAAAGTCCGGCTCGCCCTCGTGGACTCGCAACAGCGCCTCCACGCGCGCCAACAGGCGCTGGTCGTCCTGGCATGCTTGGGCGAGGTACAGTCGGCGCTCGTCGGGCGCGGCGATACGCCGCACCACGTCGAAAATCGCCCGTTCGTCAAGCTTCGGCATCGGCTATTTCTCGCTGGTCCGTTTGCACTCCCTCAACGCCGGCCGGCTCGGAGTGCTCGACGCAAGCCACCATGAATTTGACAATGGCTTTCCGAGGGCCAGCTTGACCCTTAACCAGTGCGAGAACAGAGCGTCGTTTCCCCGACTGTTGGGCAAAATGGGGCGATCACCGTCACGTCGCTCCGCCTCCCGCCATTTCCAGCCGCAGCCAGGCGCGGGCATAAGCCCAATCGCTGTCGGCCGTTGAAGTCGAAATACCCAACGCTTCGGCCGCGCGCTCAATCGTGAACCCGGCGAAAAACCGCAGCTTGACCAGCGCGGCCAAGCGCTGATCTTGTTTCTCCAGTTCGTCGAGCGCATCGCTCAGGGCCAACAAGTCGATGTCCGGTCCGGCGGCCGCCAGCGCCAGATCAACGAGTTCCACGCGCCGCCACTCGCCGCCGGCCTTGAGCGTCCGTTTGTGCCGCGCACGCTCGATGAGGATTCTGCGCATCGCTTCCGCCGCGGCGGCGAAAAAGTGCCCCCGGCTGTTCCAAAGCTGCGGGTGATCGTTGTCTACCAAACGCAGATACGCCTCGTGCACAAGCGCCGTTGCCTCGATCGTCTGCCCCGGCGTTTCCAGCGCCATTTTCTGCGCAGCCAGCCGCCGCAATTCGTCGTAGACGAACGAAAGAAGCACCTCGGCGGCCTGCGGGCCGCATGACTCGGCGGTCGGATTCTCCGCTACGGCGCACATGGCAGTTTGATTCGCGAGGAACGTTTTCAACGGCTAGTATAAGCCGCGTGAAGATGCCGTGCCACCATTGGGGGCGATGGCACTTGTCAGCCCGCCCCTCCCCTGCGGCCCCTCTTCGAACAACGTCGCCGAAAGTCGAACGGCACCCTGTTCGTCAGGACCGAAACAACTCCTCCGCCCGGGCCCTCCCCGTGCAAAACCCTCTTCGAACCGAACTCTCGGCGGGCTCGAGAGATGGGTGCGGATTGCGTGCGACACTCAAGACGACGCATGAATCTTCTCTCGACCAAGCGATCTGCCACGCTCGGTGAAGAAGCCTCGCCCGTGCAGCCTCGCCCGCTTTGATGCATCCCGATCCCGCGAACGAACACTTCCTGTGCTCGCGCCAAATGGTCAGTTTTGCCAGGTCGTGGTACTCTTCCCGCCATGCCCGAGGCATCCGAGATGCGAGTGCGGCACCCATCTCCTGCGACAGGGGATCGAATCGCTGGTCCTCACTGCACAGAGTACCGTCATAGTCAAACACGATGCCGCAGAAGCGAGTGTCCCCAAGGGAATCAAGCACTGCGACTATTGCGTTGGTCCAGAAAGGTAACCGATTCTCCTCCGCTAATCGTTCGATCCGTACCGACGCTTTCCGTTCGATTGCTCGCGCCTTCCAGGCCGGCATCTGTGATGAGCCGTGACTCGCCCGAAACGCATTTGCGTGGTACAGCTTTCGGCCAAAGGAGGGCACCCCTGGCCGGCCCGGATCAATCCCTTGCTGCTTACCGGCGATCGCTGTCAGGTAGAATCCCTCACAGATTCCCGCGAGGTCGGCAGCCTGAAGCGGCGTCATGGGCAATGCAGGCTGCCCTGCTAACAGGCCGTGCAGGTGGGAAGCGTAGTGGCAAACGCTGAATGAGCCGCCGGAGCCGACGGCAAGCATCGGGTGCGCGCGTAGCCTCTCTACTGCCCGGCACAATCCGTCAATCGGCTGCAACATCGCCCAGGCGTAGGTTTTCGGCAATGCGCTTATTTCAGTCTCGAACGGCTTCCCCAATGCTACCTACCTCTCATCTACTTCTTCTGGATCACGCTTTAGCTTCTTCACGAATCTGGTCGTACGCCTGCTTCATCAGATGCTCCGACACCACTTTACGAAAATCGGCGTCGTTCATAATCGCAGCGCCGAGCCGCATCGCGAAATCGTCGGAATCGACACACTGATTTTTTCGGCCAACATCGGCGTAGAATAGCGACCGGTGCGAATCAGGCACAAAACGCGGTCGAGACGGCGCTCAATATCGAGCGACTGCTGATAAACCATCGGACGGGTCTCCCCGGGCAGAAGTCCTCTCTCTATCTTGCGTTGATAGGCATGTCAAGTTGCGGAGCCTTTGAACTGCAAAGGGTTACGCACCGCCTGCTCGCCCGAATGGGGAGAGATTTGATGACGAGACGCCCGCCGGGCTCACTGCACAGCCAACGTTGCGGTTCAGCCCTCGCGGGGGCGCAGCCGAGCGGCAGAGCATGCAGGCCGACAAAGGCGGCTCGCGCAGCGAGTCCCCTCCCCTCCTCGTCGGCTTGCTGCGTCGCGGGCAGGGCAGCGTGAGGCAAGCGGGGTCCCGCGGGGATTAACCGCATGCAGGTTCGGCGTTAGCGACTGTGACCTTGCCGACGATCTCCTTTTTGCAGTTCCCGCCAAAGCTCCATCAGCAAGTGCATCCCGGTTAGGACCGTTACCATGCACATGGAGACCGTGGCCACATTCTGGAAAGCCTGCCCGTTGGACGAACCGGCGTTTCTGGCCATGTTCTGGGCTTCTTTGGCGATGTAGAGCGGGTTGTTGGGGCGGGACATGCGCCGCTCATGTTGCGACGGCAAAGTGAGGAAGTCAAGAAATCTTCAACCAGTAGTCGGCTTCCGCTGCCGATTGCCAAGACTGGTCGAGCCTGGACGGCGCGGTACGGGGCAACCGCCCCGTCAAAGCCCTCGCGATGCGACTTGACTTGTAAGGAAAAATAGCCATTATTTCTTGCATGAAAAGCACCAAAAACACGCCGCAAAGCATTGACAGCAAAGTCATTGCCCGCATCCGTGGCAAAGGTATGGGGTCAGTGCATGTTCCGGGGGATTTCCTCGACCTGGGAAGCCGGGAGGCGATTGACCTGGCCCTGCATCGGCTGGCCAAGAAAGGCGTCATCCGGCGGCTGGCACGGGGGGTCTACGACTTTCCCAAGCGTCACCCGACGCTGGGCTTGCTGTCGCCGTCTGCCGATACGATTGCCGGCGCCCTGGCCGGACGCGATAAGACGCGTTTGCAGCCGGCGGGAGCCTATGCAGCCAATGTCCTCGGCTTATCGGAGCAAGTGCCGGTGAAGGCGGTTTTCCTGACCGACGGGCCAAGCAGGACGGTCAGGATTGGTCCGATGACGATCCAGCTTCGCCGCACCACACCGAGGAACATGGCAGCCGCGGGACGCCTGAGCGGCCTGGTGATTCAGGCGTTTCGCGAACTGGGGGAAGAGCATCTCACGCCGGCGCGGATGGAGCACCTGAAACGGACGCTGCCTGCCGATGCGCGACGCGCGTTGCTCAAAGACCTGCCGCTGGCTCCGGCGTGGATGCACCCGTTCATCCGGGCACTGGCCGAGGATGCTGCATGAAGCTTGGCTTTCTTGAACTGCCGGCGGAAGAGCGCCGTCTCTACATCGAACAGGCGGCGGCGCGCGGCAACGTGTCGGCGGTCATGCTGGAAAAGGATTTCTGGGTGTGCTGGCTGCTCGGGGTGTTGTTCGGCTCTGAGTTCGCCGGTTCGCTGGTGTTCAAGGGAGGAACCTCGCTTTCCAAGGTATTCGGGGTGATCGATCGGTTCTCGGAGGACATCGACCTGTCGCTGGCGCCGGAGTTTTTGCGACTGCCGGAGGCAGGAACAAGCCGGAACCAGGCACATAAGTGGCTGAAGAACGCCGAGGCGGTCTGCGGCGCCGAGGTAGAGAAAAGAATCAGGCAGAAACTGGAAGAGGCGGTATCGCCGATATTGGGCAAGCGCGATGGAGGCTGGTTCGAGTTTCTGACCGACCCGGCCACCAACTCGCCTGTGCTGCTGTTCCATTACCCTTCGGCGCAGCCGTCGGGGTTTGAGTACCTCAAGCGCTCCGTGAAGTTAGAATTCGGGTCGCTGACGGATCAGCAGCCGGTCGGTCGCCACCCAATCGTGCCGCTGGTGGCAAGCATTCTGCCGGAGGTATTTGGCGATTGGCGCTGCGATGTGGTCGCGCTCGAAGTGGAGCGGAGCTTTTGGGAGAAGGCGACGATTCTGCACACGGAGTACCACCGGCCTGCCGGGAAGCCAACGCCGGACAGGTTCTCTCGTCATTATGCGGATACCGCCGCGTTGGCTGGGCATCCGAGCTCGTCCGGCGCGGTCAATCGGCATGATCTGCGTGAACGGGTCGTGGCATGGAAGGGGCAGTTCTTCGGCAGCGGATGGGCCAGATACGACCTTGCGAAGCCGGGAACGTTCCGGCTGGTTCCCCCGTTGGATCGCATTGCGGCTCTGCGCCACGATTATGATGCCATGCGGGATATGTATTTCTCGGAGCCGGCATCTTTTGACGAGATACTCTCGGTCTTGGCTGAACTGGAACGGCGAATAAACGCAGCCTCATGAAAAGGCAATCCCGCTGGGTTTGGGCTGACATTCTTCCTGAAAGCCATTGCTGCCCCTCCCCTTGCTCGTCTGACCAGTCTTGACGGGAAATCAACCGCATCGACAGCTTATCCACAGGCTCGGCCGTTAAGTAAGTTATATATACTTGTTTAAGTTAAACAGTTAGCTGCTCGGTAAGCCTTTGGGCCGTTTGGAAATTCGGGCGACCCGTGCGCCCAATAGCCCGATGATTTGCGCCCAATCGCCCGAAGCGGCTGCGCCCAATCGCCCGACAACCGTGCGCCTAATCGCCCGACGGAGTCCACAGGCCCGCAGCGCCCGGAATCGACGTCTGGCAGGAAAATTGGCGCACCGGCAATCGCATAGATGGAGAACTTAAGACGGTGATTTACGCCTAATCGCCCGTGCCGCTCTCGGATAACTCATTGAGTTTCCACGACTCGGAAAAAATCCCCTGCCCCGGCGTTTTGCGCCGGCCGGGAAAACGCTGATATTCGGCGCGCGGGTGGTCGGTCGGGAGTTTCGCCCGGTGGACGAAACGCACGATCTCGTCCCCCTCCCCGTTCCGATCCAGCGACAGTTCGTATTCGGGCAGTTGGTTGGTCGCAACGACGCGGCGGATGTCGATGGCGAAATCCGATGGCCGGGCGGTCGAGCCGGATTTGTCGTAGAGCTGCCGCATCGTGAAGCTCCAGCCGTCGATCTGGCTGCCGGCGTGCTTGCGGGCGACGCGGTAGAGCCAGCGCTCGATGCCGCCGGTCAGCAGGAAATAGTCTTCGTGAATGGTCAGCACCAGCCCCTGCTCGGTGATGCCCTCGTAGAGCCAGTTGGGCAGCGTGACGGTCATGCCGGTCGGCTCGCCGGTTTTCTCGTCGATGGTCTCCGTCCAGCTATCGAGCCAGTGGAACGATGTGAACTTCTTCTTGCCGTTGGCGCGGATGTTGGTACGGACGGCGGTATGGGCCAGCCGCTCCAGCGCCGCGCGCAGGCGAATGTAGTCTTTGCCGCCGGTCGTGCGGCGGATGGAGCGAAGCAGATTATAGGGATGGAACTGGATGGTCCGGGACGGCGTCAGGCCGCGATCGAGGGCCTCGGTGATTTGCGTACTCGCCCAGATCAGGAGGTCGGCGTCCCAGATGGTCGCCATGCCGAACTGCGGGTTGGCGCTCACTTCGACCCAGACGTTGCCGACGCTGTACTGGATTGGCTCCAGCCTGGTGCGCTTCGCCAGG
>DATKRK010000230.1:0-9614 GCA_035532215.1 Pirellulales bacterium
GGATTTCGGGCGGCAATGCCTGCAGTTGTTCGGGCGTAATCGGCGCTTGCGGCGGCAACATACCGACTATTTCGCCGATTTCGCCTCATGCGCGAAGAGCAGTTTTCGCCCCGGCTACGCCGGGGCGTGAACGGTTACGATGATTTGCAGCTTGAGCGGCGGCGATTTCTTCGCGGTCTGATAATCGGTCAAGAGCACGAGAATGTCGTACTCGCTTCCCAGCAATCGCTCGTACGCGGAAAAAAATGGCTCGCTGGTGCAATAATTCTCCGAAGGCGATTTAACGCCAAGATCGAGATCGGGCAAGTCGATGCCGCGTGCAGGGTTGATTCTCAACGCCGGAATCTCAAGCCCCCGGAACGTCGAGGTTTCTAGCACGCCGACGAGCAGCATTTCAATCACGCTGCCGATCGTTTTTCCGTCGAGATTGGGAAGATCGCCCTTTTTCTTGAGATTCTTATACCAGTGCGGAAGAACGCCGCCTCTGCCAATACGTTTCAAAACCGGTTCCAACCGCCCCAAGCCGGAACCACGCAGCGCAGCATTTATTCCCGATGCAACGTCATCCAGTTTTTCGCGAATTTTTGCACGCAGTTCGGGCTTGCTAAGCATCGGCGAAGAGTTTTCTTTGGGTTGGACGTCTAGGAAGTGAGTGAACGGGCACGCCTTTGGAGATAGCTCTGCGCACGACCCACTCGGCCATCGGAGGAGGAACTGCATTGCCATATAGCGCGTATTGGTCGTAGACCGAGACGCACGAGCAATGATCGTCGGGAAAACCTTGGATCCTTGCATACTCGACGTTGGTAAGTCGTCGGTAGCGGTCCCCGACTTGATACCGTTCATAGTGGCGGCTCGCCGTAGACGTCAGCGTCGGAGCAACGCCGCCGATTCCAAAGACGGTGTACCCCATGCGAGCGCCACCTCCCTGATTGGAAAGGATTTCGACGCCTGCCACGAACCTTCTCACGTGCTTGCTGGCCTTGATTCGCTCGATTGTCGATTCCGTGAAATCGAATTCAGGCTCGACTTCATCTTGCAGCACCGAGCGCAAGAAGACTGCAGGTTGTTGCTCGGAAAAGTGCTCGATATCGGCGGCGTAAAACTTCCCTGATTCGGCGAGGCCCCAATTCGGAAATTTCTTGCCATGGCGGCTGATTTCCGTCCACGATTCGCGGGACGAAATCGCGCCTGCCTCCACGTGCGATTTCGACAGGTCGTCGAGGCTGGCTAGCCGAATGGTGTTTTCAAAGTGCGAGCGGTCGCCGTTCGAATGAGTTTCGCGTCTGCGAACCCCGGTTATGAAAACCCGCTGCCGGTTCTGCGGCAGGCCGAAGTCCATCGCGTTGAACAATCGCCATTCGATTCGATAATCCAATTCGGCGAGCGAAGCGAGAATCGTTGCAAAGTGAATCCCTCGCTCCATTGTCAGCAAGCGTTTGACGTTTTCCAGGACGAAATAGGTCGGGCGTTGCAACCGCAAAACGTCGACGACTACGGAAAACAGAGTTCCGCGAGGATCCTTGATTCCCTGTTTCTTTCCCGCACTGCTGAAAGGCTGGCACGGGAATCCTGCCGTGAGTATTTGGTGGCGTGGAATCGAGTCGACCAGCCCGCGTATATCACCTTCTCGGAACGTATCCTGGCCAAACCGATCGCGATAGATCTTGGAAGCTTTCGAGCAGTTATCGTTTGCCCAGATCGTGTTAAGACCTACTTTGTCGGCAGCGAGCCGGAAGCCGCCTATTCCGGCGAACAATTCAATGGCATCCATTAGCGATCGTCCAATTCTCGCCGGAGTCGGTCGGCTAATTCCTGTTCACGAGTCGTCTCACATTGCCAAACAACGATGACGCGCCAGCCAGCTCGTTCGAGCTCTCGTACGTTTCGACGATCACGATGGACGTTCGCCTTGAATTTTTCAAGCCAGAATTCTCGATTCGCTACAGGCGTCGTTGCTTTCCGGCACCTTTTATGGCGATGCCAAAAGCAGCCATGCACGAACAAGACTTTTTTCCTCGACGCAAATACTAGATCCGGGCGACCCGGCAAACGCCCATAGAGGCGATACCGATAGCCGAGGGAGTGAAGTAATCGGCGTACGATGAGTTCCGGCTTCGTATCTCGTGCCCGAACCTGAGCCATTCGGGCGCTTCTTTGTGCGGGTGTGAGCGTGTCCATGCTATCCAAATCGGCCTAGTTTGGCGCACCCCCATGATTTCGTGATCGAGCCATGTATCGACCAGACGTGCCCAATCAACCGACATCGGATTTTATGCCTGCTGCCACTCGTGTGAAAGTCCCGTTGGATGCGGCGACAAATTGCGCCCCCCGACGCCAAGGCTATTCGTGGGCGCCCAGCTTCTGCACGTACTTCGCCAGCAAGTCCGTCTCCAGGTTCACGCGGTCGCCGATCGAGCGGAGGCCGAGCGTGGTGACGGCCAAGGTGTGAGGAATGAACTGCACGCTGAATCGCTCGGGCTCGACGTCGACGAGCGTCAGGCTCACGCCGTCGACGGCCACCGAGCCTTTCGAGACCAGTTGCGAGCCGAACTGCGGCGGAAAGCTGAACCAGAGCGTGGTCCAGTCCCCGTCTTGCCGGCGGTCGACCACCGTGCCGACGGCGTCGACGTGGCCGGTGACGAAATGCCCGCCCAGCTTGTCGCCCACGGCCAGCGACGTTTCCAGGTTCACCAGGCTGCCGGCGCCCAACTCGCCGAGATTCGTGCGGCTGAGCGTTTCGGGCCCGGCCTCGAACGAGAGCAGATCGCCTTCGATCGCGATCGCCGTCAGGCAACAGCCGTTCACGGCGATGCTGTCGCCGAGCTTCGCGGCGGCGGCGATCTCGGGCGCCTGGATCGAGAGCCGCTTGCCCGGCGGCTCGGGATGAACGGCGACGACTTTGGCAAGCGTTTGGACGAGGCCGGTGAACATTGAGCAGCCCTAAATCAACCAGTCGTACGCTCCTCAGGCTTTCCAGCCTGACAGTCCGTCGTAGGTCAGGCTTTCCAGCCTGACAGTCAGGCTAGAAAGCCTGACCTACTAAAACAACGGCTCCTTGTGCGGGCGCCGCTGCACGTATTCCTGCCACACGTATTGCACCGGTCCCTGGAACACGAAGAACCCGCTGATCAGCGGCACCGAATAGCCGCGTACGAACATCACGGCCACCAGGGCGAACAACAGCGTGACCACGTGCGCCAGGCTCCGTTCGCCGCGGAACAACTGATTGACCACGTGCGGGTAAGGAATCCGCGAGACCATCAACAGCGCGACCAGCACGGCGAAATAAGGCAGGACGCTCTGCATCCAAACGTCGAACGTTTTGGAATAGTTCACGGGCAGCACGGCCCCCTCGCGGCGCAGCTCGTAAAACAAGATCGCGAAGCCGGCAATCGCCGCCGCCGCCGCCGGGCTGGGCAAGCCGGTGAAGTGCATGTGGTCGTCGTTCTCGTCGGTTTCGACGTTGAACCGCGCCAGCCGCAACGCCGCGCAAGCCGCAAATGCCGCCGCGATCACCCAGACCGTATCTTTGTGCGCAAAGGTGAACGCCGGACACATCTTTACCAGCAAAATCGCCGGCGCCACGCCGAACGTGACCAGGTCGCAAAGGCTGTCGAGCTGGGCGCCGAAATCGCTGGTGGCTTTCGAGATCCTCGCCACGTGCCCGTCGAGCGCGTCGAACAGCATCGCCAGAAAGATCAACCAGCCGCTGAGCATGCAGTTGTGCGTGTCGTCGTTGGGATCCAAGGCGCGGAACGCCTTGATCGGGTTGCGCGTGCCGATCGACGCAGACTGCGGCACGTCGGCCGTCAACGGGCGATCGACGCGCGCCGCCACCACGATGGCGAAGAACCCGCAAACCAAGTTCGCCAGCGTGAACATCGTCGGCAAAACCGCGATCGTACGAATTTTCCTCATCAGCCAGACCCTGGGGGTAATTCGGAGGTCGGAGGTCGGAAGTCCGAACGAGAGGAAGTTTCGGCGCCCGCTTGCGCCTCATTCTGCATTCCGCATTCCGCATTGGATTCGTATTTGGCCATGATCGTGCTGCCGGCTTGCACCTTCTGGCCGACTTGGACTTCGATGCTCAGGCCGTCCTCGCGCGGCAGAATCAACTCGGTCCGAGAGCCGAGCTTGATCATGCCGAACTTGTGGCCGCGCTCGATCGTTTCGCCCGGCCGCAGGTTGCAGACGATCCGCCGGGCGAACAAGCCGGCGATCTGCCGCACGACCAGCCGCCGGTGCGGCGCCGCCTCTTCTTCCAGGCCGATCCACAGATTTTCGTTGCGCAAGGCGCTGTCGGGACGCATGGCGTTGAGGAACAAGCCGGGCGAGTACTTGAGTCGGATCACGCGCGAGCGCAGCGGCGAGCGGTTGATGTGTACGTTGAAGATCGACAAAAAAATGCCGATCCGCACGGCCGGGCCGCCGATGAACTCGTCGTGCTCCAAGTCTACCACTTCCGCGATCGTGCCGTCGGCCGGCGAAATCGCCAGGCCCGGCGCCTGCGGCACGCGCCGCGGCGGATCGCGAAAGAACCACACGACCAAGCCTAACAAAACCCCCGGCACGATCGCCAGCGGCCAGGAAACTGCCGCCGCGGCGACAGTCAGCCCCGCCAGCGGATAGCCCAGCAACTGCAGCTCGGCCAGCCCCCAACGGGCGAAGGGAATCCGCTCGCGCCAGCGAAACGGATCGTCGGCCTCGTCCCAATCGGCCGAGCATGAATTGCGGCAATATTTCAGGTCTCGCGGGTCGAGCAGCTCGTGCGGGGCGCCCTCGGCGCTGCCGCGCCGTTTTTCCGCCATCCGAGCCACATAGCCCGCGCGAAACTTGCGCAGATACCAGCGCCGCCAGCGGCCCCAGGCCAATTCGATCGAGTAGCAGACGCCCCCGCCCGGCTGCACGCTGCGGATATTTTCCGGCAGCGGCTCTGGCGGCGAACGTCGCGAAATGGCTTCGACTTGAGACATGATCGCATCCTATCGAGAAACCCAGGCGTTGGAAAGGAACGAATGCAACGCCCAACGGCGAGGGGATTTTGGATTTGCGATTTTGGATTGGGGGCTTGGAGCTTGGAACCTGGAACCGAGAAACCGACGCTGCTACCATACGCCGAGAACCTTCAACCTCCAGGGAGCGGTCATGGGCGATTTGGACATCAACGTCGAGCATTGCACGGCGCGGCAGCAGCGGCTGCTGGCGGTGATGCGGCGGGAAAATCTCGATTTGGCGATCGTGCTGAAGCCGGAACACGTGCAATGGCTGACCGGCCCCCGCTTTCCCTGGCTGCTGGACGCCGCGGCCTTGTTGACGATCGACGGCCGCGCGGCGCTCGTGGCGCCGCGGCCGACGCCGGTCGCCGCCGCCGAAGACGTGCTGACCTACGAGTCGAACCGCTGTTCGACCTTGCGCAACGATCAGCGGCAGGCATGCTCCGAGGCGCTGGTCAGATATCTCGAAGGCCGGCCCAAGACGCAGCGGATCGGCGTCGAGTTTTCCGCGTTCGGGCCGTATCTGGCCGAGCAGATCAAGGCCGAGCTGTTCGACGTTGAACCGGAACTTTACCGCCTGCGGCGATTCAAACATCCCGACGAATTGGCGCGGCTCAAGAAAGCGATCGCCGGCACGGGGGCCATGTACGCCAAGGCCCGCGAGATCATCGAGGCGGGCATCAGCGAACTGGAAGTCTTCAACCAGTTGCAGGCCGCCGCGGTGCGAGAGTTCGGCGAAATGCCGACCGGCACGGGCAACGACTACGCCTGCGGCGAAAAGGGCGGCCCGCCGCGCGACCGCCAAGCGCAGGACGGCGAGCTGTACATTCTCGATCTCGGTCCAGCCTTCCGCGGCTATTTCGCCGACAATTGCCGGGCGATTTCGGTCAACGGCCGTCCGACCGACGCGCAAATGGCGGCCTGGCAACAGATCGCCGCCGTGTTTCCGCTGATCGAACGCACGGTCAAGCCCGGCGTAAGCTGCCGCGAACTGTATCGCACCGTGCAAGCCCATCTCGACGAGTTGCTGCCCGGCAACTTCGATCACCACCTGGGCCACGGCATCGGCTTGTTTCCGCACGAAGGCCCGCACCTCAACCCGAGCCTCGAGTGGGACGATGTGTTCGAGGAAGGCGACGTGTTCACCGCCGAGCCAGGGCTCTACACGGCGGAAATGCGGGCCGGCATCCGGCTGGAGAACGACTACCTCGTGACGGCGACCGGCGTCGGGCTGCTCAGCGATTTCCCGCTCGAACTATAACCCGGCTGACTCATGGCGGCTCCACCGTATTAGGCTAAAGCATAACCTATTAACTGCGACCTAACCGAGGCAACGAAGATGAAGCGTCTATTGCGATCCGCTCTGAGGCAAGCATGGGCGGCGGCGATCGCCGCGCCGCTTGTGGCCGCCGGGGCCTCGGCCGACGAGTTTCCGCAGCCCTACGACAGCGAAACCGATCTCTCGGCGCCGCGGTTGGCGCCGGCGGAAGCCGCGGAAGCGTTTCGCACGCCCGAAGGGTTTCATGTCGGCGTGTTCGCCTCGGAACCCGACGTATCCAACCCGATCGCGGTCGCCTGGGACGTCCGCGGACGGTTGTGGGTGGCCGAGAACTTCACCTATGCCGAGCGACCCAAGAAGTTCGACTTGGAATTGCGCGACCGCGTGCTGATCTTCGCCGATCGCGACGGCGACGGTCGCTTCGACGAGCGGCGCGTGTTTCTCGACAATGTCCAGCGGCTGACGAGCATCGAGGTCGGCCGCGGGGGCGTGTGGCTGATGTGCCCGCCGCAGTTGCTGTTCGTGCCTGATGCCGACGGCGACGACCTGCCCGACGGCCCGGTCGAAGCGGTGCTCGAAGGCTTTACCGTTCCCGCCGAAAGCTTTCACAATTTCGCCAACGGCCTGCGCTTCGGCCCCGACGGCTGGCTCTATGGCCGTTGCGGCGCCTCGGCGCCCGGCACGATCCGCCGGGCCGACGCGCCCGAAGCTTTTCAGGTTCCGCTGCGCGGCGGCGTGTGGCGTTACCATCCCGAGCAAACGCAGTTCGAAGCCCTGTGCCACGGCACGACCAACCCCTGGGGGCACGATTGGGACGAGCACGGCGAGGCGTTCTTCATCAACACGGTCAACGGCCATCTGTGGCACCTGATTCCCGGCGCCCATTTGCGGCGGCCGCATACGATCAACGCCAACTCGCTGGTCTACGAGCCGATCGAAACGCACGCCGACCACTGGCACTGGGACACCGGCAAGGATTGGGTCGATTCGCGCAAGGCGACCGGCGAGCACGACCGCCTGGGCGGCGGCCACGCCCACGTCGGCATGACGATCTATCTCGGCGAGCAGTGGCCGGCCGAATATCGAGGGCGGCTATTCACGCTGAATCAGCACGGCCGGCGGATGAACGTCGACCGGCTCCAGCGCGAGGGGAGCGGCTACGTCGGCCGGCACGAGCCCGACATGCTGCACGCCGGCGACAAGTGGTTCCGCGGGGTCGAAGTGACCTACGGGCCCGACGGCGGCGTGTACCTGATCGATTGGAGCGACACGGGCGAGTGCCACGAGGCGACCGGCGTACATCGCACTTCGGGCCGCATCTACAAGGTGACGCACGGCAAGGCGCCTCGCGGCGTGCCGCCCGATCTGACCACGGCGCCGGCGCTCGAGATCCTTGTCGCCCTGCACAGCGAAGAAAACAAGAACGAATGGTACGCCCGTGCTGCGCGCCGCGAGTTGATCGATCGTGCGGCGCGCGGCGACGATATCCATCAGGCCCTGATGATCCTCGGCACGCTGCTCGACGCGGACGATCAGCCGCTGACGCGGTTGCGCGCCTTGTGGACGCTGTATGCCTGCGACGCCCTTTCGAAAGTGCAACTCCTCGGCTTGCTGCACGATGCCGACGAGCACGTGCGCACCTGGGCCGTGCGATTGCTCGCCGACGATCTGCCGCTCGATACGGCGTTGGGCGAGGCGCGAGCGGCGCTGGGCTCGATCAAGCCGCACGTCCTCGATGCGCTCGTCGGCCTCGCCCGCGATGACGACTCGGCTCTCGTGCGGCTGGGCTTGGCTTCGACTTTGCAACGTTTGCCGCCGGCCGATCGGCCGCAGTTGGCCGCGGCCCTGCTGGCTCGCGAGGAAGACGCCGGCGACCACAACCTGCCGAAGCTGATTTGGTACGGGCTGATTCCGCTGGCCAAACACGCGCCGCAAGCGCTGGCGCCGCTGGCGGTCGAGGCGAAGCTGCCGCTGGTCCGCACGTGGATTGCGCGACGCTACGGCGAACTGGCGACCAGGCAGCCCGAGTTGCTCGCCGAGCTGCTCAAGCAAGCAACCGCTAAGTCCGCGGAAGTCCGCCGCGACATCGCTCTCGGCGCCGTCGTCGGGCTGGCCGGACAGCACAAGGCGCCGGCGCCCGAGAGTTGGCCGGCGTTTTTGGCGTCGTTCGACGAACCGACGGCCGAATTGCAGGCCGCGCTGCAAACGCTGGGCGTGGTATTCGGCGACGGCCGGGCGCTCGACGAAGTTCGCCGACTGGCGCTCGACGGCCAGGCCGACATCGAAATGCGCCGCTCGGCGTTGGCCACGTTGATCGAAGCCCGGCCGCCGGAGTTGCGCGAGATTTGCGAGAAGCTGCTCAAGGTGCGGTTTTTGAACACGACGGCGCTGGCCGGCTTGGCCCGGTTCGACGATCCGGAGATCGGCCGCCAACTGGCCAGCAGCTATAAGAGCTTTCACCATACGGAGCGGGCCGCCGTGATCGAGACTTTGGCCTCTCGGCCGAGTTTCGCCGCCGCGCTGTTGGAACAGATGGCCGCCGACGCCATTCCGCGCACCGAGTTGAGCGCCGTGCAGGCCCGGCAAATTCGCAGCTTCGACAACGCCCAACTGACGGAGCGGCTGGCCGAAGTCTGGGGAGAACTGCGCGATTCGCCCCAGGAAAAGCAGGAGCTGATCGATCGCCTGAAGCGCGAGCTTTCGCCCGAGCGACTGGCCGCAGCCGACAAGAGCCGCGGGCGAGGGCTGTTCGTTAAGTCGTGCGCCGCGTGCCACCGGCTGTTCGGGGCCGGCGGCGAGATTGGCCCCGACCTGACCGGCGCCAATCGCAAGAACCTCGACTACCTGCTGTCGAACGTCGTCGATCCGAGCGCCGTCGTGAGCAAAGATTTCTTGATGTCGGTGCTGGCATTGGCCGACGGCCGCGTGGTCAACGGCATCGTCGTCGCCGAAAGCGAGGCGGCCGTCACGGTGCAAACGGCCCAAGGGCGGCAAACCTTGGCCCGCGACGAGATCGACCAGCGGGCGCCTTCGAAACTTTCGCTGATGCCCGACGGCCTGCTGCAGCCGCTCTCCGACGCCGAGATCGCCGATCTGGCCGCCTACCTGACGGGCGCCGCGCAGGTCGAACAGTGATCGGTTAGGGTGGCTGGGCTGAGGGGATTAGCGACTTTCGGCGGACTTATAGCCACGGATGGAACACGGATCGAACACGGATAAGAAAAAGCTTGCGAATCCGTGAAAAACCTCGAAAACACGGCAAAAACTGCAATTCGTCGGTTGTCGGAAACCGACGAAAACCCTGAAAAACGCTCTCCGCAGTTGTCGCGACAACCGCC
>DATKRK010000231.1:0-8518 GCA_035532215.1 Pirellulales bacterium
GTTGACGACGAGGCCATTGCCGCGGCGGCAGACGATGCACGCAAAGTGGCCCGCGAGACGCCGATCGGGATCGGGGGGTAAAATCTTCCAGGATCCCAGGCATAAATGCCTGGGCTAAGTAAAAGAACGCCTGCGGCGGTCAGGGCGCGGAACAAAATCGACGTGGACTTGGCCCCGCATCGGACCCCAACATCGCAAATTTTGCGCAGCCCAGGCTCAAGCTGGTAGAAGCGATCGCCCGTAGTAGAAGTTATGCTGAAGCATAACCTACGGTTTCCCACGATCGCCCTGCTCTCTTGCCTTCGAGGAATCTGCCATGAACCTTCGCTGCTGGCTGCCGCTGGCGCTTGCTTTGATTGCTCTGCCCGGCCTGGCCCGGGGCGCCGAAGAAACCTATACGCGCACCGAAGACGTCATCTATGGCCGCAAATTCGGCTCGGCCCTGACGCTCGACGTGTTCGCGCCCAAGGAAAAGGCCAACGGGGCTGCAGTGGTGTACGCCGTCAGCGGCGGCTGGTTTTCCGACCATCGAGCGATCAACCCGGCGGCCTATGCCGAGTTTCTCAAACGCGGCTATACGGTGTTCGCCGTCGTCCACGGCAGCCAGCCCAGATATACGATCCCCGATTGCATCGCCGATATGAACCGGGCGGTGCGGTTCATTCGGGCCCATGCCGCCGATTACAAGATCGACCCGGAGCGGATCGGCATCACGGGGGGTTCGGCGGGCGGACATCTCTCGCTGATGCAGGGCACGGCCGGCGACCTGGGCAACGAAAAGGCGAAAGATCCGATCGACCGTGAGAGCAGCCGGGTGCAAGCGGTCGGCTGCCTGTATCCGCCCACCGATTTTCTGAATTACGGCACGCCGGGCGAAATCGCTCTGGGCAACGGCACTTTGAAGGATTTTCCGGCGCCGTTCGATTTCAACGTCTTAAATCCGGAGACCAAGCGGTTCGAACGGATCACCGATGAAACGAAGCGGCAGGAGATCGGCGAGCAGATTTCGCCCTTTTATCACGCCTCGGCCGACGATCCGCCGACCTTGATCATTCACGGCGACGCCGACAAACTGGTGCCGATCCAGCAAGCCGAACTGATCCTCGACAAGCTTAAGGCCGCCGGCGTGCCGACGAAACTGGTGGTCAAAGAGGGCGCCAAGCACGGCGGCCCGCAGTTTGCCGATAGTTTCCAGATTATCGCCGACTGGTTCGACGAGCACCTGGCCCAATCGCCCGCCAGCAAGGCGCCGGCGGAGAAATAACGCCTTGCCTGCCGCAACTTTCTATTGACCCGTCGATAATCTCGGGATAACCTTCCGGCCGCACTAGCCCGGATTATTCACAGCCCGGCTATTACTTGACAAATCGCTCGATACCAACCCGAAGCGCCAGCGAGGTAAGTGCGTTGCTCTACCTCGCTTGCGCTTCGGGTTAGTGTGGGCTGATGAATAATCCGGGCTAGCTCTCGGCGAACGAGTCGCCCGGGGGGCGTTTCGTACAATCCAAGCGGCGCGTCCACGGATGGACAACCAACGACAGATCGCCACGGTCGGCGTACTCGCCGTGTTGGCTTGCTCCGTGCAAGTCTGGATGATCGATCGCGCCGTCGTGCCGGCCCAGGACGCCCTGCGATATCTGATCGTCGCGCAGAGCATGGCCCGCGACGGCCTGGTGGCAACGCTCGGCATGCAGTACGAGCAGCCGCTGTTTCCGGCGCTCGTTTGGCTGACGCACGACTCGCTCGCCTATCTGGGGCTGATTTCTCCGGCCGATTGGGCCGCCAGCTTGCAATGGTCGGCCGCGGCGCCCTTGGTGCTGGCGGTCTGGCCCTTGTACTTCTTATTGCGGCGGCTGCACGATCCGCGCTCTGCGGTCGCGGGTTGCTTGCTGTTCGTGTTCGTGGGGGCAATGGCCAGGCTCGGCGCCGACGGACTGAGCGACAGCACGCATCTGTGTTTGTGCCTTTGGGCGCTGTGGGCAATCTCGGTTTATTACATGTCGGAACGCCACGCAGGGCGTTCCCTACTGGCCGCGGGATTGTTTTGCGGCCTGGCGATGTTGGCTCGCGCCGAAGCGATCGTGCTGCCCGTGGCCTTCATGGCGACGCTGGTCCTGATGCAGTCGCGCCGCTGCTGGCGCCTGCCGTGGGCCGAGGCGGCGACTGCAGTGCTCTCGCTCGTGGCAGGCATGAGCTTCGTCCTGGTTAGCTACCTGGCGTTGTGCGGCGCCTTGCGGCCCGACGCGGCGCTCGAACGGCTGTTGAGCCGCCGCGGCGTGGTGGAAACGGAGCCCTTGAATGTCACGGTTCGCGGCGACGCGATCGGCTCGGCGGTCGAACAGCGTTGGTATCTCGACGAAACCGGCCAGTTGGTGTTCGGCCGCAAGGACTTCGCCACCAGCAGCCGCTTTCATGGGATCGGCGCGGCGACCGGCCATCTGATCGCCGAGTTGGTGAAATCGCTGCAATACTGGATCGGCGCCTTGGCCCTGTTCGGCCTGTGGCGCCGCCGGCGCCGAACGGCGGGGCTGATCGACCGCTGCCGGGCGAGGGCGCCCGGCCCTCCATGGCGCCGCCGGCGCCGAACGGCGGGGCCGATCGACCGTTTCGTGCAAATCCTGTGCGGCTTGTTGATCTCGGCGACGTGGTCCATCGCCGTCCGCAACGGTTATCTTTCCGACCGCCACTTGCTGCTCGTGATCGTGTTCGCTCTGGGCTGGGCCGGCGTGGGCGCGGTCGAACTGGGCGAAGCGTTGGCCGCGGTCTGCCGGCAGAGAAACTCTCGCGTTGCGCCGGTCGCGGTTCGCCGCGCGGCGTTGGCTGCGGTCGTGTTGGCTTGTCTTCCGGCGCTGGCCCGGCCGCTACACGCCAGCCGCATCAATCATCGCGAGGCCGCCGCCTGGTTGGCCGAGCATGCCCGGCAGGACGACGTGGTGCTCGACAGTCGCGGTTGGACGGCGCTCTACACCGGCCGGCCGACGTATCGCTACGAGGCGGCGCAAGCCGCGTTCAGCCATCCGCGGCTGGCCTACGTCGTCGTCGAGCAGGCCGAAATGGACATGGCCAGCCGGCGCGGCGAGACGATGCGGCGCCTGGTGGCCGAGGCGGCCGAACCGGTGGCGAGATTTTCCGTTCCAGGGGCCAAGCCCCAACGCGACGTGGTGGTGCATCGCTGGCATCCGCAGCGCTTTCGACAACTAGGAGATCGGCTTTATGCGCGGTAACGTCCGAGCCTTCGTGCGGCTGGCGGCCGAATCGTTTACGCTCCGCGGACCGATCTTCGAGTTCGGCTCGTATCAGGTCGCAGGCCAGGAGGCCGAGGCCGATTTGCGGCCCTGCTTTCCGGGCTACGATTACGTCGGCTGCGATTTGCGATTCGGTCCCGGCGTCGATCGCGTCGAGGATCTGGCCGATCTGAGCCTGCCCGACAATTCGGTTCCGACGATCATCTGCGTCGAGACGCTGGAGCACGTGTTCGAGGCCCGCAAGGCGGCGGCCGAGATGGTGCGGGTGCTGCAACCGGGCGGCATGCTGCTGGTCGCCGCGCCTTTGGACTTTCACATTCACGACCATCCGAGCGACTACTGGCGGCTGACCCCAAGTTGCCTGGAGCGTCTGCTGTCGCCGCTCGACGGCGTGCTGGTGGGTTGGCAAGGCAGCGACAAATTCCCGCACACCGTGTTCGGCATCGGCTGCAAGGCGCCCCTCGAGGCGGACTTCGTGCGCGGCGCCAATCAGTTCATTTCCGGTTTTCAGCAATGGGCCGCGGCCTCGGCCGCACGCGAGCCGTGGCCGCGCCGGCTCAAGCGCTGGGCCGCGCAACTGCTCGGCAGCAAATCGGAGCATTATCGCCGCCGCGACTATCACCAGGTGCGATTCGCCTTTCATCTGCCAGTCAACCGCCATTGGAAACAAGAACTGCTGTACCTGCCGCACGCCGACGCCCACGCCGGCGCCCGGCTCGATTTGATTTGATTCGCGGGGCGATTCTCGCCCCAACGGGCGTTCGCCCGAGTCGCCCATGATCGCTCGCTCGCACATCTCGTCAAGGACGCCTCATGAAGCTTACGAGCCCGCCCGCTCCCCGAGTGCTGGTCATCGGTCTGGACGGGGCGACCTACGATCTGCTCACGCCCTGGGCTCGTTCGGGCCGCATGCCGAACCTGGCGCGGCTGATGCAGAAGTCGGCCTTGGCCGTGGTCAATTCCACCCGGCCCTACATCACTCCGGTCGCCTGGACCACCTTTCAAACCGGCTGCGATCCGGTCGAGCACGGCATCCTCGACTATCGTTACCTCGATCATCGCCGCCGGCGGCTGCTGCTGAATCACGCCGGCCGCATCCCTTGCCCCACCTTGTTCGATACGGTTTCGGCGGGCGGCGGCGAGGTGGTCTCGCTCAACCTGCCGATGACCTATCCGGCCTGGGCCACGACGCGCGGCATCGTGGTCGGCGGCCTCGACAGCCCCTCGATCGAAGCCGCGCTTGAGCCGTATCCCGAGTTCGCCGCCCGGCTCAAAGCCACCGGCGCGCGGTACGATCTGTCGACCGTCTGGCGCCGCAAGCCGACCACGCTCGAGGAACTTTCCGAAGGCGTCGCGCACACGGCGGCCAGCTTCCGCGCGCAGGCAACGGCGGCGCGCGTGGCCGACCGCATGACCGATTGGCGGCTGATGGTCGTGCAGTTTCAGGTGCTCGACGCCTTGCAACATCGCTGCTGGCACCTGCTGGGCGGCGAATCGGACGAACGGGCGCCGGCCAAATGGCGCACGAAGGCCCGCCAGGCGCTGGCCGCTTTGGACGACAGCCTGGGCGAATTGATGGAACTGGCTTCGCGCCGCAAGGCCGCGGTCGTCGCGCTCAGCGATCATGGCTTCGGGCCGTTTCGCGAGAAGATCACGCTGCCCGAGTTGCTCGCGCGGCGGGGCTTGCTGAAGCTGCCGGGCTTCAGCGCCAAGGGAACCTATCATCTGCGCCGCGGCGGCTGGAAGCTGCGAAAGATTCTCTGGCGCCGGTTGCGCCCGGGTTGCAGCACGGCCCAGCTCACGCGGCCGCTCGACAGCTTGCTGCCGGTCGATTGGCGTCGCAGCGTGGCCTTGGCCTTGCACGGCGACTTGGGCGGCATGATCTATCTGAACACGCCCGAGCGTTTCGGCAGCGGGCCGGTGGGCACGCCGCGGCAACGCGAGCAAGCGCTGGCCGACACGGCGGCGGCCTTTCGCGAATCGCGGCATCCGGAAACGGGCGAGCGGCTGTTCGTCGAGGTCACCGATACGGCGTCGCGGTACGGCATCGATCCGGTCGAACGCATGTGGCCCGACCTGGTGACCATTCCGGCGCCCGGCTTCCATACGCGACATAAGTTCGACGCCGCGCCGCAACTGCTCCGCAGCGATCCGACGTTGACCGCCACGCACCGCTTGGAGGGCGTGTTGATGGTGGATGCCGCGGGAGTCGCTCGGGGCCGCAGTCAAACGGCCGAGCTGCGCGACGTGGCGCCGACCATCCTGCACTTGCTCGGCATGCCCGCGCCCGCACGGATGAGCGGCCGCGTGTTATCGGAGATTCTCTCTGGCCCCGCGCCGGCGCCCGCCGGCCAGTCGATCGACGACGCGCCCGCCGCGTTGCAATTGGCCGGCATTACCGACGCCGATCAGGTTTGCGTCGAAGCTCGCTTGCGAGATCTGGGTTATCTCGATTAACCCCTGGGCAAGGTTCGGGCGCGAACATCGCGGAAATCAGCCCCTGGGCGTCGTCGGCGGCGCGGGAGATGCGCGTCATCCACAGCGATTGCACCAGGCCGGTGGCGTCGAACAGTTCGGGCGGCAGACAGGCCAGCACGCCGGCCGCAATCCGCTGGTTGAGATCGCCATTGGGGCTTGCGCTCGAACTCTTCTGCCGGAAGGCGGCCCGCAACGAGGCCAGCATGATCGGCCAGGCTTGGTTGTCGGCCGACCAGGCCTGATGATGGCGGAGATCGGCGGCGAATTCGCGGGCCGTTTCGGGATTGGCGGCGAAGCGGCTGACGTCGTGTTCGAGGCAGATGTGACCGACCAGCAGATCGGTCCACCGTTCGGCGCGGCGCCGAAGCTGATTCAGCGCCAGTGCATCGCGCGACGAAACGCCCGGACCTTGCACGAGCAGCGTCAAGGCGCCATGCCGGGCCTCGGCATGACCGGCCAGCACGCTCTCGGCGACCGGCGCGTTCTCCGTCTGGCCGTGCCGCTCGTCGAAGGCGGCCATCAGCGCGGTCCAGACTCGCGTCAAAACTTCGCTCAGCAGAATCTCTTCCAACACGCTCTTCAAGGACGCGTCGTAGGATGGCGCGGCGGCGCCGTCCGGGCTTTGCGTCAGTCGTTCGAGCCGCGAGATTTCCGGCGTCGAGATTTCCGGAGCCGAGGGAACTGCGGCCTTGAGCGCGCGGCTCCAGCGATCCAAGCGGCATTTCGACGCCGACCAGTATTGCCCCAAGCCTTCGATCGGCAACGAGGCGTCGTCGTTGCGGATCAACACGAGCCCGTGGGCGGATGCCAACGCGGCCAATTCGACCAATTCGCGACCGTGCATGAAGAACCTGTGGTTTGTGGGCGGAAAAGACCGCCGGCAGTGAAAAGCAAAGCCGGCGCCGCGAAGCGGGACGCGCGGTGCAATGGTCTAGGTTTTCGTTGCAAAGCCAGCGGCGAGGCGAAGTTCCGACGATCACTGCGAAAGGGCGTCGCGGCACGGCCTGAAGTGCGGCTGTTGCAATTTGGCAACGCCAGCGTCGAAAAAGAATGCGCCTTGGCGGTGTCATGGAGTTTCGGGCGCCCTCGCCCGTTAGGCATCGCGCCGGACAAGTCATGGAGGCACGGGCGCCCTCGCCCGTTAGGCATCGCGCCGGGCAAAGTCATGGAGGCACGGGCGCCCTCGCCCGTTAGGCATCGCGCCGGGCAAGTCATGGAGGCACGGGCGCCCTCGCCCGTTTCGCATCGCGCCGGGCGAGGGCGCCCTCCAGCGTACATCGCGCCGGGCGGGGGCGCCCGGCCCTCCAGCGTACATCGCGCCGGGCGAGGGCGCCCGGCCCTCCAGCGCGTCAAGACGCCGCCCAAACTTGCGCCAGTTCCACGAGCACTTCCGACGCCTGCGCCATTTCCTCCAGGCAGGTCCATTCGAGCGGCGAGTGGGGATTATGCTCGCCCGTGGAAAGATTAGGCGTGGGCAGGCCGAGTTCGGTGAACCGCGAGCCGTCGGTGCCGCCGCGGATCACGGTCAACCGCGGCTCGCGCCCCAGGCGCCGGAAGGCCGCTTGAGCGTAGGCCACGGCTCGCGGCTCGCGCGCCAGCCCTGCGGCCATGTTGCGATATTGAGCCAGTATTTCGACGTCGATCGCCGAGCCGGGCCAGGCCGCGCTGGCCGCCCGAGCGGCGGCTCGCAGCGTGTCGGCGTGTTCGGCGAGCAGCGCCGTGTCGAAATCTCGTAGCAAGATGGCGATCATCACGCGGGCCACGCCGCCTTCGAGCTTGTAGGGGTGCAGAAAGCCCTGCCGCTTGTCGGTCGTCTCGGGCGAAAGCGTCTCGCGCGGCAGCCGCGCGAGAAAATCGGCCGCGACCCGCACCGCGTTGACCATCCGTCCCTTGGCGATCGAGGGATGAATGTTGACGCCGCGAACGGTCACGGTCGCCAAGTCGGCGGAAAAGGTCTCCAAGTCGATCTGATCGACGCCCGAGCCGTCGAGCGTGTAGCACGCCGTGGCGCCGAGCTTTTCGAGATCGACGTAGTCGACGCCGTGCCCGATCTCCTCGTCGCAAGTGAAGCAGACGCGGATTGGGCCGTGCTCCAACTCGGGATGTTCGGCCAGGTGGGCGACCGCCTCCATGATCGCGGCGATGCCCGCCTTATCGTCGGCGCCCAGCAGCGTCGTGCCGTCGCTGGTGATGATCGTGCGGCCGGCAAGCCCGCGCAATTCGGGGTTCGCCTCGACGCGAATCACCTGGCTCGGATCGCCAGGCAAGGTCAAGTCGCCGCCCTGGTAATTGCGCCAAACCTGTGGCTTGACGTTTTTGCCGGTCGTCTCGGGCGAAGTGTCGACGTGAGCGTTGAAGGCGATTGCCGGCGTTTCGCGCGGGCAAGTGGCCGGCAGCGTGGCCATCACGATGCCATGCGCATCTTGTTCGGCGTCTTCAAGACCGATGCCGCGCAGTTCGTCGACGAGCAGCCGCCCGAGTTCGAGCTGGCCCGGCGAACTGGGATAGCCCGCCGAGCCGTCGCCGGCCGTGGTATCGATTTGCACGTAACGCAAAAAACGCTGTAACAGTCGCTCGTCGTTCATGGGCAATTCTTGGATTCCTCGAAGTCTCCCGGGGGACGGCTGATCGCGTGCCGCTGAGCTACACAACTCATGTTCTGGCATTCCTGGTCGACAAACGCTCCGCCGGCGGCTTTTTCGTAGCCCAGGCATTTATGCCTGGGAGACTCGAACGGCACTCACCCCTTTTTTCCCGATTGGCGCCTCGCGGGCCGCCGGGCGGCCCGCGAGGCG
>DATKRK010000232.1:0-10041 GCA_035532215.1 Pirellulales bacterium
CGCCTCAGCCGTGTTTGGGAGCCCGTCTACTCGGCGTACCTCGCCTCGCGCGCAACCATCCCGATGCCGACTAAACGTGATCATGGTCGGATTCCTACTCGAAAAGCCGCGTAAATGCGCGGAATGGCGCGATTGCACCCGTTCCATGCGAATTCGAATCCTCAGAGAAATCCGTGGTCGAATTTCACATGCTCTCCGCCGCCAGCCAGCCGGTGCAGAAGGCGGCTTGGAAGTTGTAGCCGCCGATCGGGCCGTCGAGATCGAGCACTTCGCCGGCGAAATACAGATTCGGCGCCTTGAGGCTCTGCATGGTGCGCGAATCGACCTCGTCGAGCGCCACGCCGCCGGCCGTGACTTCGGCCTTCTTGAAACCGCGCGTGCCGCTGACGGCAATCGGTTGCCGCTTGATCGCCGCCACGAAGCGGGCTCGATCGGCCCGGCTCAGTTCGGCCAGCTTGCGTTCGGGCGGCAAGTCGAGCTGCGCAAGCAGGGCATCGGTCAGGCGCCGCGGCAAGAGCGACGCCAGCAGCCCGCCGAGTTGCTTCTTCCCAGCCGCCGCCGCTTCCTGCTTGATGCGCTCCTCCAGTTCCGCTTCGCCGATCTGCGGCAGAAAATCGCACTGCAAGACCAAGCTGCGCGGCTGCCGATGCCCGCTGACGACCCGGCTGACGTCGAGCACCACCGGCCCGGAAAGCCCGAAATGCGTGAATAAGAACGAGCCGCGCCGCTCAGCCAGAAAGCCGCGCCCGCGCCGCTTTGCGCGGCCGGCGCCCTTGGCCGGGGAAGTCTCGGGCTGCTCTTCGGGCTTCGTTTCGACGACGCGCACGAACACGTCGGGAATCGTCACGCCTTGCAACTCGCGGACCCAGGCGGCGTCGGTGGTGATCGGCGTCAGCGCCGGCCGCGGCGGCACGATCGTGTGCCCGAATGCGGCGGCCCAGGCGTAGGCGTCGCCCGAAGTGCCGCTGCCGGGATACGATTGTCCGCCGGTCGTGATCAACACCTTCTCGGCCGTGAGCGTGCGCTTGGAAGTCGTGAGCCGGAAGCCCTTTTCGCCGGCGCGCTCGAAGGCGACGAGCGGCTCTTCCAAGGCCAGCGTGCAGCCGCTGCGCCGCAAGCGGGCGAGCAACGCGTCGAGCACGTCGGCGGCTTTGTCGCTGGCCGGAAAGACTTTGCCGGTGTCGGGCTCGATCTTGGTGGCGACGCCTTCGCGCTCGAACAACTCCACCAGGTCTTGCGGCGACAGCGCGGCCAGGGCCGAGTGCAGAAACCTCCCTTGGTCGCCGAATTCCTGGACGATGCCGCGGCGGTCGGCGGCGTGCGTCAGGTTGCAGCGCGTGCCGCCCGACATGAGGATTTTCACGCCCGGATGGCGGTTTTTTTCCAACAGCAGCGTGCGCCGCCCGCGCTCGGCCGCTCGTGCGGCGGCCAACAACCCGGCGGCGCCCGCGCCGACCACCACGACTTGCCAATCCATGCGTTTTCCTGGCCCTGCCTTCGCCTATGCGCGGATCTGTCGAGGCGGCGCCTTGAGCCCGCGCCGGCTCGCGGCCAGCGCCAGGAATTCGGCCAGAATGCTATCCGCCACGCGATCGAAATCGTGATGCGTCTCGACATAGGCTCTTGCCGCGGCCGACAGTCGCCGCCGCAGTGGAGCATCTTCGAGCGCGCGGGCCAGCGCCGCGGCCAACTGGCGATCGTCGTCGCTTTCGAACAGCAGGCCGTTCACGCCGTCTTCGACCACGTCGGCGCAGCCCGGCACGCGGCTGGCGACCGGACACAGCCCGCTGGCCATCGCTTCCAGAAGCGCGTTCGGGCAGCCTTCGCCAAACGAGGGCAGCACGAACACGCTGCCTTGGCGGTGCAAGGGCGGCACGTCGTTGACGTTGCCCAAGAAATGCACTTCGCGCAGTTCGTGACGTTCGACGAATGCTTGCATCTCCGCTTTCAGCGGGCCGTCGCCGGCCAGCAGCAAGCGGTATTTTCCTTCGCCGTTAAGCTGCTGCCAGGCGCGCAGCAGCACGTGCGGGTTTTTGGCCGTGACCAGCCGAGCGACCCACACGACGGTCCGCGCCCGCTCGGAAGATTCCTCGCCGCCCGGCCGATAACGCTCCAGGTCGACGCCGTAGCCTATTCGCCGCACGGCATCGTCCGGGCAGCCCAGGCCCTTGAGTTCCTCGGCCGCTTGCGAGGAAATGGCGACGAACAGATTGTTCTTCGAAACCAGCCGGCGCAGCAGCCAGCTTCCGCGGGCCTCGACGATCTGGCGAATGTCGCCGACCGGCCCCGTCGAAGCGGGCGCCACGATCGACGGCTTGCCGAGCAGCGGACAAATCAAACCCGTCGCCACGGCCTCCCACGGCGCCTGGCCGTCGATCACGACGTCGAAACGACCGGCATTTAGAACCAACTGGGCGGCCAGGCTGGCGATGTACGACAAACCGAACAACGGCCCCAACGGCACGCTGCGAATGACGCGGCGAATTTCCACCCCTTCGATGACTTCGCGCCGCGGCAAATCGGGCATGCGGCGCGTGAAGACCACCGGCTCATGCCCCGAATGGGCCCAACGCTGGGCGAGTTGAAACATCTGCCGCTCGGCGCCGCCCACGGCTGGGTGGAAATGGGCGAGGCAAATCGCGATTCGCAACGGGTACTCGGCCGGGCCCTGGTTGGAAGCCATCCGTCTTTGTATTCCCGGCGCGGCGCTGAGCGTGCTTCCGCTGTCGAATGTCCAAGGTTCGCCCGCTTGGCATACGTCAAAAATTCTCTTTTATTTTATAGCACGCCAGACAGGCCGCAAGCTGGCTGTCGATGGGCACGATTCAAACGAGGCGCGGGCGACACGATGCGTTTTGGCGTCCGACCGGCGACAAATGGCCAGGCGACCGGCGGCAATCACTGCGGCAAAGTCAACATCAGGACTTCAACTTCTCGTAATACTCGTCGCCGCCGGTCAGGCCGGCGATCACGTCCTCATTGCTCTTGCCGGCGGCGAATTGACCGAGCCAGAATGCCAGCCCTTCGGGATCGACGGCGCGATCGAGGTCATGGAAGTAGTCGTCGTCGATAAGCTGGGAGTCTCTTTCCTGGCTTTCGGCAATCTGCTCGGCGATCTGCCAGCGAGATCGTCCCTGGGCCAACTGGCTGCTCCAATACGCTTCGCCATCGGCATCGGGCCTCCGACCCAAGAGGAGGTTGTAAACGGCGTCGATCCAAGCGGCATTCGTGCCGCCCGCCTTCTTGAAGAACTCGGCGGAGGCGACGAGACCCGACTCGAGCTGCTGGTCCGTCAGCCCCGCGTCCATCTGCTTCGCCCAGTAATTGACGCCCTCGTCGTCCGCGGTGCGATTCAGGAGCTTGAGATAGTCGGGCTTGATGACCCACGCGACATAGTATTCGTCGCTGTGGACGATCGCTTGGGCGACGCCGCCGATCGCCATGCCGGCGTCGAGTTTCTCGATCCAGAAGGCCAGGCCATCCGGATCGACGGCGCGGCCGAGCACGTCGTAATAGACCGCCGCGATGTACGCGGCGCGGGCCCCGTCGCCGTTGTCTTGCTCGCTGGCGCCAAAGTTCACGCCGCCGACGGAAAGCGGCGAAAAGGCCAGAAACTCGCCGTCGGGCGTTAGGGTATTCGTTTGGTAAAGGAGGACGGTCGGGGTATGGGACGGTCCTGGGGCCACGAGCAGATCGTCGCCGAGGCCGTTTTCGTCGAACCGCTCTGCAACATGGACGCCGGTCAGGAAGCCGGACACGGTAATCTGCTTCCACAAGGTCAGATCCACCATGTCGTTCATGTTTTCGGTCTTCATTTGATCCATCGTCATCAGGTTGCTGAAGACCGCGACCTCTGGAAGTCCCGGACCGGCGCCAACGATGACATCGGGGAAGGCGAAGCCCTTGATCCAACCGGTAGACACGAAGACGCCGCCGCGAAAAGCCTGGTCGAAGGCCAGGAAATCGTCCATCACGTGCTGGTCCGAGGCGCGAAACACCTTCACTTCCGGCGCGCCTCCGGGCCCGCGGCCGGCGATGATCTGGATGCGGCCGTTACCGGTCACGTCATCGGCGGCAACCGTGACGCCGCCGTGGAAACTCGGCTCGAAGGCCAGGAAATCGAGCAGTTTCGAGCCGTCCGCGCCGCTGAACGCGCGGATCCGCGGCTCGCCATTGGGCGCCGCCCCTTCGCCGGTGAGGATGTCTTGAGTTCCGTCGGCATCGATGTCGCCGGCGGCGACATTCACCCCGCCGCGGAAAGAGCTGTCGTAGGCCAGGAAACCCTGCCCCAGAATTCCGGGCAGCGGGTTGCCATTTTCATCGAACACGCGCACCAGCGGCGGTCCCCCGGCGCCGGCGCCGACGATGATCTGCTGGCGGTTGTCGCCGTAAAGGTTGGCGACGGCCACGTTGACGCCGCCGTGAACCAATGCCGGATCGAACGCCAGGAAGCTGGTCTTCAATTGGCCGGTCGAGGAATCGTAGACGTTGACCACCGGAGGCTCGCCCGCTGCCGCCCCGGTGGCATAGATGGGATCGTTGGGCACGACATTGATGCTGGCCATCATGCCATTGTCCGAATGATCGGCGATGTGACAGTGGTAGACGTATTTGCCCGTGAAGTCGTTGAATGCGATGCGAATCACCACCTGGCCGGGTTCGCCCGTCACGGGGTTGGCGGCGGGGAGATCGAGGGTGTCGGCCAGGCTGCCGCCGATGACCGTCTCCCCTTGGGGATCCTGGTCGCTGGGCGCATTCGGGAAGGAAAAGTCGGGGATGAAAACCGGCGTGCCGTCCGCCGGAATGGCCGTGCCGTTGACCGACATCACCTGAAAGTTGTTGATGTGGATGTGGAACGCGTGAATGTAGGGGGTCGCGTTGAGAATCGTCCATTGTTCCACCGTGCCCAACTGGGCCTGGTAGACCAGGTTGTCCGGAAACTGTTGGCCGTTGATCAGGTCCGTCGTGTCGGTCTGGTCGAAGGTCACCGTCCGGTTCTGGGCGATCGGCGCGCCAGTCAGGTCTTGGAACAGATTATTGGGCGGCGAGAGATGGTCGGGGATTTGGAACGGGGTTACCGGCGTTCCTTGGATTTGCAGCGTGGTCAGCGTGGCGGTCGGCCAGTCGCCTTGGCCGTCGAAAAACTTCTCGTTCTGGAAGTAATAGGTCGTGACGCCCGCCTCGCTGGGCTCGACGATGAACGAATAGCGTTTGCCGGGCGACATGTCGAGATCCTGCACGGGTTCGGGACGAGTCAGCGGCTGGCCGTCCTGAGCCACGACGTAGAGCGTCTGTTTGACGCCGCTGGGGTCGACCAGGGCCAGATCGTAGAATTGGTCGTTGCCGATGTCGGCAACGCTCCAAACTTGGGCTTCGCCCGGCGCCATCGTCATGGTCGGGTTGACCAGGCCATTGACGGTGACCACGCCCTGAGCCGGGTCTTCGTCCGACTGGCTGGGAATGAGATGGGTGGCCGGATCGACCTGGAAAGCCTTCAGGGCCAGCACGTGCTGCGTCAGCCCGTTCAACTCCGGTGCGCCGCCATCGGGCCGGCCGACGATCACCAAACCAGTCAGGCCGTCCCAGATCTGCGGGCTGACCAAACCGTGAACGTGCGGATGATACCAGTACAGCCCTTCCGGTTCGTCTGCCGGAATGTCGTAGTGGTATTGGTTGTCTTGTCCTTGGTCGACGTGCAGGAAGACGTTGTCGGAATTGCCTTCGGGCGAGACGTGGAGACCGTGCAGGTGAAGGTCGGTCTGGCCGAACTCGCCGTAGGCGTCATGTTGGGCCAGCGGGCCATCCGTCAGGTTGTTGACCAGCTCGACGTTGACCTGATCGCCTGGGTTGAACTGAAGCGTCGGCCCCGGAAACAGTCCGTTATAGGTATCGGCGTTGAGCGCGGTCTGGCCATCGACGGTAATGGCCCCCGACTGGGCGACCAGCGTGGCGTCGAGGATTCCGTTCTGGCTCTGGATTACGGGCGGATCGACGAAAGGCTCGCCAGACAAGACTAAACGATGTTCCAGCGATTCGACGCGAGGCTGGAAGGTCCGTCGGCGGGGGGCGGTTCGGGGGCGTTGCGGAGGCATGGTCGGGAAATCTCCAGCTAAGGGCGATACAGCGCAGGCGCAAGCTTCATGCGTTGAAAGCTCGCGAATCCACGCGCGTATCGAGGGCCACGGTTGGGGGGGCGAGCGTGGCTGGCGGAAAGGCCAAGAGGGCCGGCTGGCGGGCTCGGTGAAACTTACACTATTGATACTGAGTTTCAATATCAATACCAAGATTAACCGGATTCGGTCGCCTTTGCAAGTGGCATGGAAAGAAGTTCCTTCGACAGCCCAATTTCTCTCGCTTGACTTCCCTCGACGCAGGGACAGAATGAAACTCGCGGTCCCTTGAAATCCGGTCATTGCTGGCCGCCAGCCGGCCCCCGAGGCGTCATGTCGCGTCAGGCGATTTTCGAAGCCAGCGTCAGCTACTTTCTGGCCCCGATCGCTCCGTTTCTGGAGGACGAGTCGGTGACGGAGATCATGGTCAACGGACCGGACCAGATTTACATCGAGCGCCGCGGGCGGCTGGAAGCGACCACGGCGAGTTTCCCCAGCGACGACGCGCTGCTCTCGGCCGTCCACAACGTGGCCCAATGGGTCGGCCGCGAAATCAACGAAGAGCGGCCCGTGCTCGACGCCCGGCTGCCCAATGGCTCGCGCGTCCACGCGGTGATTCCCACCGCCTCGCGCGGCATCTATCTGACCATCCGCAAGTTCTCGCGCGAGACGCTCACGCTCGACGACCTGGTCGGCTTCGGCAGCCTCTCGCCCGCCGGCAAGGAGTTTTTGGAACTCTGCGTGCGGATGAAGAAGAACATTCTCATTTCGGGCGGCACCGGCACGGGCAAGACCTCGCTGTTGAACGCACTGTCGACGGCCATCCCCGACGAAGAGCGGATCGTGGTCATCGAAGACACCTCCGAACTGCGGCTGATTCAGCGGCACTGCTTGTATCTCGAAGCCCGGCCGCCCAACGCCTTCGACCGCGGCGGTCTGACCGTGCGGCAGTTGTTCGTGGCCTCGCTCCGGATGCGGCCCGACCGGATCGTGGTCGGCGAAGTGCGCTCGGGCGAGGCGCTCGACCTGGTGCAATCGATGCTCAGCGGCCATGCCGGCAGCCTGTCGACGATCCACGCCAACACCCCCCGCGACGCCTTGATCCGGCTGGAGACGCTGTCGCTGATGTCCGACGTCGAGATTCCGGTCTACGTCGCCCGGGCGCAGGCCGGTTCGGCGATCCATCTGATCGTGCAGTTGGCGCGATTCGCCGAAGACGGCTCGCGCAAAATCACGCGGATCGCCGAAGTTCGCGGGCTGGACAGCGGGAACAATTTCCAAATCGCCGAGTTGTTCGCCCACAAGATCGTCGGCCGCACGCCCCAAGGCGCCGTCAAGGCGGAACTGGCGCCGACCGGCCAGATGCCGAGCTTCCGCGAGGAACTGGCCCAATACGGATTGGAGCGCGAAGCCAAGCTGACTCAAAGCTTGTGGGCGACTTAACTTGCACAATCTCGTGCGGCGCTTTAGAGTGGGCCTATGACTCGCGTGCGACCTGTCAGACGCGGAGGTCGAAGGCGGCGGGCTCGCAGCGGGGCCGCAGCGCTCGATTATGCGTTGTTGTTGGGAGTGGTCCTGCCGATGGCGGCTTTCTGTCTGTGGGCGGGGCCGCGGCTAATGCGGCAGGTGTACGAGATGTTGCTGGTCTGCATCTCTTGGCCGTTTTTATGAGATCGCCATGAATCGGAAGCCTTCGCTTGCCCGGTTGCTCGGCCGTTTGCACCGCGACGAACGGGGCGCCGTAAGCTTCGAAACGATCTTGATCATCGCCGCCATCGCGCTGCCCATCCTGATCTTTCTGCTGAAGGTCGGCTGGCCGCGGATCAAGGCGCTGTGGACCAAGGGCATGTCCGATATCGAAGGCGCCCAGAATAACGCCACTCAGTAACTGCCACTCAGTAAGTTCGCGATTGGGGAGAGTCCGCGTTTGATCGCCTCCGCGTGCTTGTTCGCGCTGTTGGCCGTCGCGGCCGCGACCGACTTCAGGCGCCGCAAGATTTACAACTGGACCACGTATCCGGGCATCGCGTTGGCCCTGGGGCTCAACGCGATGGCCGCACTGCTGGAGCAGAATTCGATGCTCACGCCCGACCGAGTGCAGCGGACGCTGGGCGAAGTCGGTCTGGAAGACAGCCTGTTGGGCTTGCTGATGTGCGGCGCGTTGATGCTGGTCTGTTACGTCGTATTTGGCGTGGGCGGGGGCGACGTGAAGCTGATGGCCATGATCGGCGCCTTCCTGGGCCTGGAGCGCGGGCTGGAAACGCTGCTCTGGACCTTCGTGCTGGCCGCCTGTCTGGGCATCATCGCGCTGGCCTGGAAAGTCGGGCCGGGCCGGCTGATCGCGCGTGTGCTGCGTCAGGGCCTGTACATGTTGCGGATCGGCGGCTGGGCCGAGCCAACGCCCGAAGAGCGGGCGCAACTCAGCTTTTCCTGGTTTCTGGCGCCCACGGCGTTGGTCGCCGCCGCGCTGGTGGAGTTCGAACTAATTCGTTGAGTGGGCGGGATGCAGGCTGTTCACCCTCCAGAGAGATTCAAGTAAGTAGACACGAGAGGCTGCCGAGGAGTTGGAAAGATCGGAAACCAAATCATCGCGAAAGCACGAAAGAGCGAAAACGCGAAATAAGAGAGAGCTACAAGTTCGTCGTCCGAAAAATCAACCTTAAGAACTTGCGCAAGCGATCAAGGACTTCTCTTGCTCTGCTGTTCTTCTCCGTGCTCTCTGTGACTCCGTGGTGAAACTACCGAAGCTCTCATGACGCTCAGTCGCCAATTGCCATGAACCGCGCCGTAATCGAAGCCTGTTGCCCTTGGCTGCTGCTGATGGCCGCCGCCGCGGCCGTGGCCTGGGCGATCGCGCACTTCGGCGGCGCGCGGTTCGACGCCGGCCGCTTGAAGCGCCTGCACGCCGATCAGACGGGCGGCGTGCAGAGCCTGAGCTTCGTGCTGGTGCTGCCAATGTTCATCATGGTGTTGCTGTTCATCGTGCAATTGAGCCAAGTGCTCATCGGCACGATCGTCGTCCACTACGCCGCCTTCGCCGCGGCGCGCAGCGCCATGGTCTGGACTCCCGCCCGGCTCGAACCTTACGATCCGCGCGACGACGCCGACTTCGACACCTACGGGCCTTACCTGCGCGAGAACCAGGTCGGGCCGCTCTTGACTGTCGTCCGGCCGGGCCAGGGAGGCACGATCTACCGCATCCAGTCGCCGACGCCCAAGCTGAACCGCATTCGAACCGCGGCCGTGCTGGCCTGCCTGCCGATTTGCCCTTCGCGAGCGGTCGTCGCCGGAGGCACGATTCACCCGGCGAGCCAGACGGTGCAAATGCTCTACGCCGCGCTGGCCCCGCAGGCGGCCACCAACCCACAGGTAACCGTTCGGCTGCGAAACAAACTGGCCTACAGCATGGCGGCGACGACCGTGGACGTGACGTTTTTGCACCGCGAAGACGAGCCGCCCTTGGGGCCCTACCGAGTGCGAACCGTCGATGGTCGCGATACGCTGAGTTTCAATCTGTGGGAGGTTGGCTGGCAAGATCCGATCACGGTGAAGGTCACGCACCAGTTCTCGCTGCTGCCGGGCCCCGGGCGGTTCTTGTCGCACCCGCTGACCTCGCCCTCGGGCCAGCCCGACCTGCTGGCCCGCAAGATCAGCCAGCGCGGCGGTGTTTACGTTTATCCCATAACGGCGACGGCGACCTTGGGAGTCGAAGGCGAGAAATCGGTGCTGCCTTATGTCGAATCGCTATAAAACGCTTGAGAACGCCCGCGGCGACGTTGCTTCTGTAGGGAACGCCCTCCGCGGCGTTCCGTCTGAAGCTGTAGGGAACGCCCTCCGTGGCGTTCCGTCTGAAGCGAGTTGGCTCGCTGAAGCCAGGTTCGCGGAACGCCACGGAGGGCGTTCCCTACAGTTTGCGAGGTTCGCGGAACGC
>DATKRK010000233.1:0-33274 GCA_035532215.1 Pirellulales bacterium
CTTCGAGTTCCTTCGTGCGGCGGTCCAGCCGTTCGCAGTTCGCGCATTCGTGTTTCTTCTCGGGCTCCACCATGACGGCAAAACCCTAATCAATCGCCGCAAAACTACCAAGATCAGTTCAAAACCCGTGAACGCTTACCCACGCGGAGCCACACGATCGCCGTCTGTCTGCATGGTACAGGCACTTGGAAGGCGTTGCTCACCTCTGTGGAGGCGACCAACCGAGTGCTCTTGAAGCCTTCACGGACGCTTCTCTTCAACGGAAAGAGTTGGGCCGCCCGTCGGAGAAGCGGGACAAGATGTTCAAGCCACCAACGGCTGACTCAATTGGCTTCCAAAGCCGCAAGCTTGCCGCTGCGTACCGCAAGAAGCGAGTCAACATGCTGGCGGAAATCCAGGCACTACAGGCAAACCTGAAATACGGCCCCGATACCAACAAAGCCGAAGATGCAATGTGCTCGCTTGGGGAACTATTGGGCCTCGATTCAAGCAGACCGGACGCGTCGATCGGAACCGGCCCAGACAATCTCTGGTGCGGCGAGGGGGAGGTCGAAGCGTGGGGGTTTGACTTAAAGACGGGTAAGGAGCCGGAGTCCGAATATACAAAAAGCGAGATCGGGCAGGCGCACGACCACATGAATTGGCTTCGATCTGAGAAGCAAGGCAAAAAGATCAAGGTGTCAATTGTTGGCCGGGAATTGATAGTTTCTGACCGAGCTAATCCTGATCCAGTGCTCGATGTCATTGAGCTTAGCGGACTCCAAGAAATTGCAGAGAATGTTGAAAAGCTATTTCAGTCAGTCGACGCAGGTGACAAGAGCAACTTAGAAGATTCATTCGAGGGCTGGCTGAGGCATTACGGGCTAACCTGGCCGATTTGCGTTTTGGCACTCCCAAGTAAGCGCGCGCTTGACTTGAAGGTGAAGTAAGATCGCAGGCAAAAGTCCGCATGAGCACCGCATCCCAACAGATCGTCAACAAAGCCTGGAACTTCGCCCACGTCCTGCGCGACGACGGGCTGTCGTACATGGCCTACACGGAGCAGATCACTTTTCTGCTGTTCCTGAAGATGGCCCACGAGCAGACCAAGCCGCCGTACAACCGCCCGCCGATCGTGCCGGCCAAATACGGCTGGGAAAGCCTGCTGAAGCGCGAAGGCGACGAACTCGAAGCCCACTATCGGCACATTCTCGAAGAACTCGGCAAGCAGCCCGGCATGCTGGGCGAAATCTTCAAGAAGGCCCGGCCAGAAATCCAAAACCCGGCCACGTTGCGCCGGCTGATCGTGGACCTGATCGACGTCGAAAAGTGGTCGTCGATGGACGCCGACGTGAAGGGCGACATCTACGAAGGACTGCTGGCCAAGAGCGCCGCCGAGAGCCCCAAGGGCGCCGGGCAATACTTCACGCCGCGGGAACTCATCAAAGGCATCGTCGATTGCGTGCGGCCGACCGCCGACGACACGGTCTGCGATCCGGCGGCCGGCACCGGCGGCTTTCTGCTGGCCGCATACGATTACGTCGTAAAGCACCAAGGCAAGACGCTCGACAAGGATCAGAAAAAGCACTTGCGCAAGAAGTTCGTGAAGGGCCAGGAACTGGTGCCGAACACGGCCCGGCTCTGCATTATGAACCTTTACCTGCACGGCATCGACGCCGACCCGTGCCCGATCAAGTCGGGCGTTGACAGCCTGGCGAGCGATCCCGGCGAGCGGTTCAGCGTGGTCCTGACCAATCCGCCCTTCGGCAAGAAAAGTAGCATCGCCATCGTCAACGAGTCGGGCGACCTGGAAAAAGAGGATCAGTCCTACGAGCGGCAGGATTTCTGGACGTCGACCAAAAACAAGCAGTTGAACTTCCTTCAGCACGTCAAGACGCTGCTGAAGATCAACGGCCGCTGCGCGATCGTCGTGCCCGACAACGTGCTGTTCGAAGGCGGCGCCGGCGAAACCGTCCGCCGCAACCTGCTGAAACAGTGCGACGTCCATACGCTCTTGCGACTGCCGACCGGCATCTTTTACGCCCAAGGCGTGAAGGCCAACGTGCTATTCTTCGACGCCAAGCCTGCCCAGGAGAAGCCCTGGACCAAGACGCTGTGGGTCTACGATCTGCGGACCAACATGCACTTCACGCAGAAGACCAAGTCGCTTCAGCGGTCGGACCTGGACGACTTCGTGGCCTGCTACAAGCCCGAAAACCGCCATCGCCGAAAAGCTGGCGAGCGCTGGCGCCCATTCAACTACGAAGAGTTGATGAAACGCGACAAGGCGAATCTCGACATCTTCTGGCTCAAAGACAAGAGCCTCGAAGACTCCGACGACCTGCCCGAGCCCGACGTGCTGGCGCAGGAGATCGCGGATGATTTGCAGACGGCATTGGAGCAGTTTACCGCGATTGCGGAAAAGCTGAGGGGGTAGCAGCCTCCGCGTCCTCTTGGCACATTGGACCGCCAGCAACTTTGCACGTAGAGAGGAATGGACTATCCTTTTAGTCCAAGCGGGACAGGAAGTATTACCAGCATCAGATCGAGTCACATGGCGAAACGAGAGTTTTCGGCGCGCGGCTTGTGAGCCCTTCGCTCTCGCGCCGAGCTAGTTTTCCGAGCCCTGAAGCGTACTTTGCAAGCGACTCAATTGAAGTTAGGCGCCGGCCCGCGGTTTGGGTTCAAGACTTCTCAGCACGCCGATAAGCTTTGCTGCCGATTCGGCGAATTCCATGACCGGAACTGCCATGCGAGGGTCTGGCTTCCACGGGCGGCGATGAGCTTCTCTAGCCGTGTCGTCCAGAATTTGCACTAATCTGAACGCGGATTCTGGCAGAATCCCCTTTATCAATAGCTCATGGGCGACAATGATCGGCGGAAAGTTGAATTGGTGGATTTCGGTCCCGAAACGAACGCAGGTATTGCGGAGTTCCTTTTCTACTTCCCGCCAGGCAAACCAGACCGCTTCAAGAGGATTTGAAGCTGCTAGGTTCAAGAAAAGCCCTTGCAGCCATCGATAGGGATCAATCACCTCGGGCGGCTCGCCGCCAATCAACTCCGGTTGTGGCAAATCTGCGGCGGCGGCCTTCGCCTCCTCAGCACGCTCGCGGAGATTGAGCTTGAGCCCCATGAAGTCGAACGCGGCGAGATTTTCTAGCAGACTGATAATCTGCGTGCGAAAAAACCAAAGGAACGCGAACGCAAACGCGGGCCACGCAAGAGCCCCAACCAACGCGACAAACGATTCAGCTAAAGCAGCTACGAATTGCATCCGATCCATAGACCCTTCCCTATGCAAAGCGATTCGGTTGCCCTTTCCGAACCTTGGAGGCTGGCCAACGAAAAGCCCGCACGGATGGGCAGGTATCCACGCGGGCCGGGTGTTCCACCAGCCCGAGGGCCGGCGTGCGCATCAGTCTATCGAAGCAGCAGTCGATTTCAAGGAAGCTGATTGGAGAAGACTAGGCCACGGGGCGTATCGTCGTGGTTCATCAATACTTCGTGAAGATAAAGGACATCAATGCGCCTGCCATTCAGCGAGACAGTCATCGGCGAGTTGTCGTCCTCGTTCGATTCACCCAAAGCATCCGCCAACGCATCGATTTGGTCATCGCTTAGAGCATCGAATTCGATTTCAATTCTAACGCTCTCGGGCAAGGCGTTCGGCACCTCGTAGCGGCCCTGCCTGTTGTTGGACTCAAGCCGGAATATCCTCGTCCCGCTCTCGGTCCAATTTGCTCGTGTCTTGAATCCGCCGATTTCGACAAGGCCGGAAATCGGCGGTTCCTTGTATGTCCGCAATTCTCTTTCCGTCATCGCGTCTGCCTCCCTGGCTCGGGGCCGCCACAGCCGCGATGTTCAGCAGCAAGGCGGCAGGGCTGAATTGAAAGGGTGATTTCTCCATGCCGTCAGCCTAGCGGGCCGCCACGGGCGACGGCAAGAGAAAGTGGCACCCGCCAGCGCAACAAAAAAGCCGCGATCCGAAGCCAGGGCGGCCCACGCCGCAGAACCAACAAGCTAGGCCGCCAGAATCTTCCGCAGCCGGCGCAAGCCGTTCTGCGCCCGATAGTGCAACGTCATCGTCGGACAGCCCAGCATTTTCGCCGCTTCGTTAAGCGTGCGGACGGCTACCGCCATGTCGTCCGGCAGCCGGCTGATGGCCGCAGCCAAGTCGGGCGGGTCCGGCGGATCGTCTGGCGCCTCGGGCTCGTCGCTCTCGTGCAGCGTCAATAGCTTTGGCCGCCGGAAGTGGTCGATCATCACCGATCGGCAAATTCGGTACGGCCAGGCCCCGACCGTGCCGCGGGCCGGATCGTAGGACGCTCGGCGTTTCCATGCTTTTGCCCAAACGTTGGCCACGACGTCGGCCCCATCCTGGCAGCCCAGGCGGTCGATGGCGATAGCGAGCAAGCGGGTATGGTGCTCGGCATAAGCTGCATCAAAGTCAAGCATCGGCGTAGACCTCCGTCAGCAAGGCCCCAGCCAGCCCCAGCCAGTCGACGCCGAGCGTCGACGGCGACAACAGGCGAGCTTTCAGCAGTTGGGCCAGGTGACATGGTGACACGGCCCACAAAATTTCATCGCCGAGCGATTTTCGATCGCGGGCGTTGGGGCGGTTGGCCTGGCGGTAGGCGTTCAGGCAGTGGCGGAGTAGAGCGGCTTGCGGGTTCACAGTTGCATCCTCAAAGTAGTTTGATCGTTGACTACTCCAAGCATGCGTCGCCACGCGCTGGCGCCAAGCAAAAGCGTGGCCTTGGATGCCGAATTTGAAAATCGCGGCGACGGAGGGAGGAATGGCGACGATTGGAGGGGCGACTTGTTATTTCCCAGGAAATAACAACTGCCTATTTTTGCCGTAAGTTCAATAAAATAGTCGAAAATCAGCGGGAAGACTGCGCAAAATAAAACCCTTGCAACTCTTTTAGTTGCAAGGGTTTATGGGCGGCACAGGACTCGAACCTGTGACTTCTACCGTGTGAGGATAGCGCTCTAACCAACTGAGCTAGCCGCCCTGATGTATATTTGCAGCCTTGATCTCCGGGAATTGCGCTCGCCTCGGAGGCACGCGACTGAAACTTGGCGCCGATTCCGCCGCTTTGGCAGGGCGGAACGACCTCGGCGAAGGCAATTCCCACAGGTTCGAGATTCTAGCAAAACCTCGATTGCCGGGAAATCCCCTCAAACGCGAGCGACATGGCGAAGCGAAACACGCCCAGCCAGTCGCGATATGCGCCCTTTGGCATCGACGCCCTCAAGGTTTTCGTATACGAACACGCACTGCGGAGCTTGCAAATTCCCTCGCAGCCAACCGACATGCCGATCGCGTGCGGGTCAATTTCTGGGCGTCTCGGCGGCGTTTTTTCTACGGTCGCCGGCTACGGCGGCTAAGATCGGCAGGGGCTCGAATGAGCCTGCCAGCACGGTCGCGGGTTCGAGGGCCAGCCAATCGCGCAGGATCGCGGCGTAGACGCGGCGAAAGTCGACCGACATTTTTAAGTCGCCTTGGTCCAAATCGAGCAAGCGAGGGGCGACGCCGTGCAAGCCCGATCGCACGCTGCCGCCAGCCAGGAACATGGGCGCCGCCGTGCCGTGATCGGCGCCGGCCGAAGCGTTCTCGGCCACGCGGCGGCCGAACTCGCTGAAGGTCATCACCAGCACGCGTTCGGCCAGCCTGCTATCCGACAGATCGTCGAGAAACGCCTTCAAAGCCCGGCTGAGTTCGCTCAGCAATCGGCCGTGCGTCGGCAGTTGGACCGCATGCGTATCATAGCCGGCCTGCACGGCGTAGTAGACCCGCGTCGGCAAATCGGCCTCGATCAGCCGGGCAATGGTGCTGAGCTGCTCGGCCAACGGGCTCGCCGGATAGTTCGACTTCGCCCGCTGTCGCGCGACCGCGGCGTTGACGGCGTCGGCCGTGGCATAGGTTTCGAGCGTCAAGCGGCGAATAAAACCTTCCAGATCGTCGTCCGTCGGTTCGCAGGCGACCTCGATGCGCGCGGCGTCGTTTGGCGCCTTCAGTTCGTCGAGCCGTGAAAAACTGCCGGTGATCGACCGTCGACCGACGAGCGCAATGGGCAGCGCGCCGTCGCCGACGAGCAGCGAGGCAGGGCCGCCTTGCGGCAGCGGCGATTGGTCGAGCGCGCGGCCCAGCCAGCCGTAGCTCTTGTGCTCGGTTCGATCGAAGCGGGCCGTGTGCCAGATGGCCATGCTCACGTCGTGCGAGCGGTTGGGATTCGGGTAGCCCACGCCTTGCACGATGGCCAGCCGCCCGTTGTCGAACAGTTCCGCCATCGCCTTCATCGCCGGGTGCAGCGCCGCTTCGTCGCCGAGCTTGTGCAGTTGATCCTGCTTCAGCCGCAGTTGGTTGCGATGTTTGGCGTAGCCTTCGTCGCGATACGGTACGACGGTATTGACGCCGTCGTTGCCGCCGTCGAGCTGAATGACAACCAGCACGCGGTCGTCGGGCTTCGCCTCGGCGGCCCTTGCCAGCCGGGCCAGGAAGCCGGGCACGGTTGGAGCCAAGGCGAGCAACGACGAGCGTTTGAGCAAGTTGCGGCGAGTGAGCATGGTTGGGGTGTGATTCGCGGTTGGAGGTTGGTGGGGAAAACGGCTTCAGGCGTCAGGAACGACGATATGCGATGCAAAGCGGCGACGGTCTTCCTGCCTCTCCCTCTGGGAGAGGGCCGGGGTGAGGGCCGACGGTGTGAACATAGTCTCTTCCGAATTCGAGATTTCCGACTTTCGATTTTGGATTCCCGACCTCCGACTTCCGATATTCATCCAAGCTGCGCCCCAGGCGATGCCAGCGTTGCGGCGACGAGCCGTACGGCATTGCGGGGCGTGAGCAACGTTTCCTCGGCCAGGGCCGCCTGCTTGATTCGCTTGTGTTCGTCATCAGCGACTGTCGCCGAGAGCATCTGCACCAAAAAGCCCGCGAAGGCGTCGGCCGAGTCTCCGCAGCCGCGCCGCTCGGCGAGCTTGAGCCAGTCGGGCGGCGCGGCCGCGTTTTGCAACCCGCCGTCGGCCAGCCGCTGGGCGAAGTTGGCCCGCGCGATCAGCGAGCGGGTATTGATCCATGCCCGGCCGCCGGCCCAGCCGAAGACGTTGGGCGGCTCGAACAGGTCTTGGCCCAAAGCCGCGGTCCACTCGGCCAGCACGATCGTGCTCGGCGGCGGGTCGAGCAGTTCCAAGGCCCGCACGGCGCCGACGACGAACTCGACCGGCCCCAGCACGCGGTTGCCAATGTTCTTGTCGTCGAAGAAGGCCGCCGAACGCAACACGGTTTCGACGGCCCAGCCGATATCGAGTTCGTGCTCGCGCAAGCCTGCCGCCAGTTCGTCGATCGCCGGCTCGTCCACGGCGCCCTCGCCCATCAGCAGTTCGCAAACGCGCCGGGCCAACCGTACCGACGTGGCCGGTTGTTCCAGGAGCAGCGCGAGCAAATCGTCGCCGCGCCAGGCGCCCTGGCGACCGAGGATCGTTTTCTCGCCGTCGTCACGATACGCGGCGACTTCGCGGAACTCGCGGCTCTTGACGGTCCAGCCCGTCAGCGCGCGGGCGGCTTCCTTCACGTCGGTCTCGGTATAGTTGCCCACGCCCAGCGTAAACAATTCCATCAACTCGCGGGCCAGGTTTTCGTTCGGGTGCTCGCGGCGGTTGCTGTCGGCATCGAGCCAGACCAGCATTGCAGGGTCTTTCACGACGGCGAACAGCAAGTCAGCGAATTTACCTCGGGCGTGCGTCCGGAACAGGTCGTTCTGCCGCCGCATCATCGCCGCGTCTTGCAACTTACGGTTGCTGGTGGCAAAGTGGTTATGCCACATGAGCGTCAAGCGTTCGCCCAGCGGGTCGGGCGAAAACATCATCCGGTACAGCCACCAAGCTTTGAGCCGGTGGATATTGCCCGAGGCCACCGCCGCCTCGGCCAACAGCCGCGACGTGGCCTCGAAATCATCTGGCGCGCCGCTCGCGTGCCCCTTGCCCGCCAGCAGCCGGTCGACCGCGGCCCGCGGGCCGTCCTTCAGATCTTGCTGCAATTCGTCCCCCGCCGCCGCGAAGCCCGCCCGGCGGTGCAGGTGCGCCGCTCGCCGCAGGTTCCACGGCGCTTTGTCGTCGGGCTGGTAAGGTTGCCAGAACATGGCTTTTCTCAGGAACCACGGACGGTTTCAGGAACCACGGATGACACTGATTTCACGGATGAAGAGTATTCAAAAACATCCGTGTGATCCGTACTACAGACGTTCTATTTCTTTGTGGGCCGCGAAGATTTCGTCCTGAGGGTCAAGCCGGGTTTCGCGGCAGGAAATTTAAACTCAGGCTCCAGAAAGTCGCTTTTCGCTCCGCGAAAAAGGCGCCATTTTCGCGGAGCGAAAAGCGACTTTGGTTGCGGCTTCGCCGCGCTGGGCCATCCGTGGTAAATCCTCCCTGGTTGTCATCTTTTGCTTTTCGCCTCACCGCAAGCGCTTGACCTTCAAATCGTCTAGATCAAGTTCCTGCCCCGCTTGGAGCGGCCAGTGTTCATTTTGAAGCCGCCGAGGCTGGCCTCTGCGTCTCGGCGCCCGTGTTCGGTTTCTCTTGGCCCTTGCCCAACGTGGACGCCGCGGAGGGCCGCGCAGCCATGCGCGGCGGCTTCAATCGCAGGTCGCCCACGTCCTTCGTCTCGCCCGGAACAACAACCACTGTGGCGAGAGTCAGGCCGATCCGTCCGGGCTCGGGAATCGTAATTTCATACTCCATCCCCGGCGCCACGGCGTCGACGCGAAATCGACCGTCGGCGTCGGTAAACGGCGTGAATTCGGGACTGTGGTGAGGCCGGCCGAGGCCCAATTGCGTCTTCGCAACTGGTTCGCCGTCTTCGTCGAGCAAGCGGCCGATGAGCGAGCCGCAAGTTTGTAAGCGCATTTCAATCGGCCCGGGTTCATCGCCGCGAAGCAGCCGGTAAGCGGCAAGGTTTCGTGCGCGGTCGCGAACGAGCAACGTGCGCTCCTGCCGCGGGTTGAGCGCCGCGACTTCGAACTCGGCCGTCTCCAGCTTGCGCTCTTCGAAGTGCGAGTTGCTCAGTCCCAGGATTTCCGCGCCCGGCAGCGGCTGCCCGTCCGGGTCGAGCACCGTTCCCTTTACAACGCCCCCGATCGGTATCTGCGCGTCGATCGCGAGCGATTGTTCGTCTTCGGAGGGGTTGATAAACACAACTTGGTTGTAACCCAGCGGCGGCTCGACGCCCACAGCGAGAGGCGCCGTCGGCAACAGCCCCTCGCCTATGTCCGTCGGTCTCTGCAAACCTACCGACTTATAGAAGTCGTCGATTTGCTGGATGCTGACGTCAGCCGGCATGTAGACCGTATACGCGTCGCGCCAGGGTGCACCGCGAAAGCAGAGCACCCCCGGACCAGGCAGCACCGGAATCGCATAGCGCCCCTTGGCGTCGCAGACTGCCGAGGCGCAGGGCTGCCCGATCGAGCGGCCGAGACGGGCGATGTGCGAATTGCCCTCCAGCGGCAAATACTCGACGAAAGCCGGATTCGGCTCGCCCGACTCGCGCACCGACACGCGGCCGGCCACGGCGACGCCGCGATCAAGCTCGATCTCGACCTGGATCGGGTCCAACCCCGGCGTGTCGGCGATACGAAGCTGCGCGGAGAAGTACGGCAGGTTTTCCGCCTTGGCGTCGACCAGATAGGATTTCGCCTTTGGGGCGCCGAGCAACTCGAAGCGGCCTTCGGCGTCGGTCGTGGTGCGATCCATGGTCTGACGAGAGTCAATCTTGACGCCGGCAATCGGCTGGCCGGAACCGCGCTGGCGGACGACGCCCACGATCGTGCGCGCAGGCGCCGCCAGATGATCGAACGTGGCGCCGTAAGCGCGATCGGGCCTGGGCAGACTGATTGTGGTTGGCCTGACGACCGGCTCGGTTTCGCGGGTCATGACATCGATGGGCCAGTACTCGATGCCCGGTCCCTCGACTTCAAGATTGACCAGCCGTTCGGCGCCGTAGCCTTCCAGCATGAACCGGCCCTCGTCGTCGACATCGGCCGATTCGGGCACGCCCGGAACTTTGGAGACGGGCCTGTCGACGTGATACGCGCGCCCGGCGAGCCTGGCTTCAATGTAGTCGTCAAGGTTGTGAGCTGACGGGATCAAGACGTGCCGGAGCCTGACCTTGGCGCCGAGAGCCGGTTTGCCTTCAAGCGTGAGAATTCGCCCGTGAATCGGCAGGTCTTTGACGAGTTGCAGCGTGCAGCCGTCGGCGGTGGCGGCCTCGGCCGCGTCGATCAACTCAAATCCATATCCCGGGGCCGTTGCCGTCAGGCGGGTATAGTTCCACGGATCTCCGTGCGACCGATCGAATTTCGACGTGTCGAAGTGAAACTCGAACGCTCCTTCCGCGTTGCTCGCGCCGAGCAGTTCCGATTCGAGTTGTCCGCGAGCGGGGTAAGACAGATAGACCTTCGCCCCCGCGAGCGGTTTGCCGTCTGGATCGAGCACGTGGCCGCGGAGGGTAGTCAGGCCAGTCGCTTTCGGCGAGCTGTCGGGCGCCTCCGTTTTGGCAGCCTCAGCCTCGCCGGCGGGCGCAACTGCGGCTGGCTTAGGTTTCGCGGCAGGGGCCTTTGTTTGAGCCTTCTCGTCGGCCTTGGGCTCCTGTAGCACCAAGTCGCCCAGGTCGAGCGCTTGGCCGGGCGGGACCACAAGCGTCGTCGCTTCCAACCGCTCGGCGCCGCGGCGGGCTATGATCACATATTCCACGCCCGGCGGAACGATGTCGACGCGGAACTTGCCGTCCTGGCCGGTCGGCAGGCGCTCGAGCTGATGGTTGGAGTAGATGCTTTCCCAGGCCCAGCCGGGCAGCGGCTTGGCGCCGGGGTCGGGCTTGGCGCCGATGAGCACGAACAGGTTGGGAACGGGCTTTCTTTCGCGGTCGACGACGCGTCCTGTCAGCGTGGCATAGGGACGCAGGACGATCTTCCTGGGCGGGTCGCTATCGCGCGTCAGCCGCAAGGCGGCGGCCAGCTTTCGCTCGCGGTGCAAAAACATCGCCGTGCGAGGTTGGTCGCGGGGTCCGATGATCTCCGCCTTTGCTTCCGGCAGCGGGTCGCTCGGCCAGCCCTGATAGTAGCCTTTATTGCCCGCAGTCCGTTGCGGCGCCAGGCGCCGAGCGACGACGCCCGTCAGCGCCCGGCGGTCCGGATCGACCAGCTCAACTCGCGCGACACCCAGCGACCGTAAGGAAATATCGCAAACCGCCTCGCGGGCCTCGGCGGGCGGGTTCGCTTCGCGCAAGGCCGTGGCAAACTCCGGGCCTGCCAGATGATAGACATTGAGCCGCGGTTTTCCTTGCTGACGCAAATCGGCGATCGCGTCCGCTCCGTCGGCCTCGGGATAGCGCTCGGTCTCGTTGGCGATGAACGCCACGACGCCGCGCCCTGGCAAAGCCGGCAGTCGGTAAACGCCATTCTCGTCCGTGGCGTAGCGGTCGCCTTCGATGCTGCGCGCGCCAGGATCGAAGTTTGCGTAGTTCGCGGCAGCCTCGTTCGACAGGAACGGATAGTATTCCACGAGCCCTTGGATCGGCTTGCTGGTTGTCTCGTCGGTGACGCGCCCGCGCAACCAGACGGCGCGCTTGAGCTCGACGTCGCACGGCACGGGTTCGAACCCGTCGCGCTTGGCGACTTCGAACGCAGTGCGAAAATAAGGCTGATCGGCCCCCGGCACGACGCGCAGGCGGTGGCTGCGCTCGCGATCGTGTGGCTTGGGGACGCCGCGCAGCACGTATCGGCCTTGCTCGTCGGTCTTCGCCGCCAAAAAGCCCTCGACAAACATCATCGAATCGGCGTATTGGTTGAGCCGCACCTCGGCCCCGACGAGCGGCCGGCCGCTTTCTGCATCGCGCACCACGCCGGCGATCGGCTGCTCGGGTTCGGCCGTCAATACGAACTTCGCCCCGAAACAAGTCTGCACGCGAAACCGCGGATCACCCCACTCGGAATAAGGCGCCGCGGGCATGTCACGCGTCACGACGTTGAGCCAGGTTTTCGCCATGCCGTCGCCGGAGAGTTCCAACATCAGCATTCGATCGCGTCCCAGACCCGCGAAGCGGAATCGGCCTTGAGCGTCCGTGACTGCAACGGGCAGCACCGGCGCCGGAGCGAGCGAAATGGATTTCCGCCCCGGAAAACGCGCGATTTTGATTTCCATGCTCTCCGCAAGTTCGAGGGGGTCAACCGCGGTCGGGTTGTGCTTCGCGGCCTCGATCCAGGCCTCGATGTTTTCGGCGTCGCCCTGGATCGAGAGGATGCTGACTCGCACGCCGCTTCGAGGCCGGCCTTCGAGATCGAGCACGCGGCCTTCCACCGGCACGTCGTCGGACGACAAGGCAATCGTTACGTCGCCGTCCGAAGGAACCTGACTCCAGTCGAGCGCGTAGCCGTCGGCTTCCGCCAGCACGAAGAAATACGGCGTGACGAAAACCTCGGCCGCGGCGAAGGGAGCGGCAACCGGAAATGCGACCCTCGCCGCGCCGCCGTCGTCCGTGCGAGCCTCTCCGACCGCGTGAACCCTTTCGACGAAGGCCGGGTGCGTGTCGTAGCGGATGACCCTGACGCGGGCGCTAGCGATCGGCTTGCCCGCGGCGTCTACGACGCGGACGGCGAGACGACGTTCAGCGCCGGCCGCGTCGTCTGCGCTCAACTCATTACTTGCCGCGTTCTCGTTTGACGTACGCGACCGAGGGACTGTTTCTTTCGCACCGGCCGCGGGCCGTTCCTGAGTCGCCTTGTCGCCCCCAATCGCCACATCGCCGAGGTCGTTCGTCTCGCCGGCTGCCACGGCCAGATCTTTGGCGATCTGTCCGCGCAGGGCGGAAGCGGTTGCTTGGAGCTGATAATGGCAGCCGATGGGGATGTCACTGTATTTGAAGCGGCCTTGCTCGTCAGTCGCAATGGGACGCAATCGCTTGCTGAAGTCGCCGCTCGGCAACAGCAGGGCGGTGATTTCCGCCCCGCTGATCGGCTCGCCGTTTGCGTCCAGCAAACGGCCGACGATTTTGGCGGTCGGTTCGAGCGAAACCGTCGTTGCGCCCGTTGGATGATCGGCCAGCCGCAGCCGCACGACTTTGCCGAGCTTGCGCGACTTGTGACGGATGATGACGGTCCGCGTCTCGTCGGGGCCGAGATTGATCACTTCGAAACGGGATCGGCCATTCGCCGACCAAGGCGACCAAGGCAATGAATGGACTCCTTCGGCCTCGAAGTCTTCGAGCGATTTACCCTCGCGATCGAGGACGTTGACAGCAATCTTGCCTCCTGGATCGAGCGTTAGATCGCAGACGACCGACTCGGCGTCTGCCGCCGGGTTGATCTCTTTCATCGCGTGCGGCCACTTTTTGCCGGGCATCACTGGATTGGGGTACGTGTCGAAATGGCCTCGCTCGTTGATCCCCTCGATCGACTCGGCGCCGACCCCATCTCGATAATGACCGGTCACACACAGCGCGCCGACGATCGCTCGGCCCGGCAGTCCGACGAGGCGAAAACTTCCGTCAGGACGGCTGACGTAGCGATTTTCATAACCGTCGGCGCTGCCGGGCGGCGTGCCGAACTCGGGCGTTTGTCTCGCGTATTCGTTGGAGAGGAACGGCCAATAGTGCAACCACGCGACCAGCGGCTCGCCCGTCGCTCGATCGGTGACGCGGCCGGTGATCCAAACGCCGCGGTGCAGTTCGATATCGACCTCGATCGACTCCAAGCCTCGCGATTCGGGGACGTCGACGTCGCGCATCAAGTACGGTTGCTCGTCGTTAGATACGGCCAGGAGCTGGTTGCCGGCGCCCTTCGGCATGCCGACCAGGCGGTAGCGGCCTCGATCATTGCTGACGGCGAGCAGATGTCTTTCGTTGACGTAGTTGCTGCCGGCAAACCGGTTGCTTTCGATGCTCACGCCAGCCAGCGGCTCGCGCGTTGCCGCGTCGCGAACGACGCCGACAATGGCTTGCGTTGGCGGGGCGACGAGCTCGAAGTCGGCGCCATAAACCGGCGTCGATTCATCCGGCATCGTGCTGATCTTCAACTGCAGCGTTTCGGACTTCCGCGTAACCACGGCCGCCCGCTGGTATGCGATCGTCGGGCCGGCAAACGACAGCTCGACTTTCCGCTCTCGACCGATGCCGTCGATCCGAAACCGCCCGTCGTTTCCCGTCGCGGCTCGCGGCGGCCAGGCATCGAATTGAGGAAGCTCGTCGTCCTCGAAATGCCGCGCGGCCGTCCAACGAAACTCGCCGTTGCGCACGGCGGCCAACCAACCGTCGAGGTTTCCATCCTTGCCAGCGCAGATGCTGCCTACCCGCACGCTCACGCCCCCGACGGGCTTGCCTTCGGTGTCGACGATGCGACAGGTGATCGGCACATCGGCTGCTAGCGTTAACGTCGGCTCCACGCCCGGCAGGATATCTCGCCATGTAACCCAGCCCGCCCCGGCGCCTTCGGCCGTGGCGACGATCATCGCTTCTTTCCACTGCTCGGGACGATGGAGATCGACATTGAACTGCGATTTACGGAACGAAATCGTAAAACGTCCGTCGGCGCCGCTTGTCGTGTCGGCCAGTGCCGGGTGAGGAATATGCGGTTCCGAGTACCAACGCACGGCGAACACCGTCGCGCCGGCGGCCGGATTGCCCTGCGGATCGACCACTCGCCCGGCAACGGTGACGAGATCGTCGTCTTGAGACTTCGCGTTTTCAGAAGCGATTGGTTGATCATCTTCGGCCTTCGCCCGCGGCGCCAGGCGAACGGCTGCAACCGTCGTCACGAGGATCGCGACGCCGGCCAACAACAGCCGCGCGGCTCGGGCGCTGATGGGCAGGTGCGAGCAGGCCCGATCGAACAGCGCGCGAATGCGGTGTTCCAGGCTGCTGCGCTGAGCCATCGCGATGGCGGCGGCCAAGGGGAGGGGCCCATAGGCGCGGGCGATTTGCAAAAGCTCGGAGGCGTAGTCGCTGGCCAATTCGCCGGCGTGGACGACGCAGTCGTCGCAGGCCAGCTCGCGCTCGATGCGCAAACGGCGCAAGGCGTACCAGGCCAACGGGTGGAACCAATACAGCGCGCAGGTCAGTCGGCCCAGCAGTTGGAAGCCGACGTCGTAGCGCTTGACGTGGGCCAGCTCGTGCAGCAGCACGATTCGCCGCAGCCGGTCGCTCCACTCGCGCGACTGGGCGGGCAACAAGACGGCGGGCCGCAACAGCCCCCAAGTCATCGGCATCACCGCGCGATGGGTTTCCAGCAGTTCGACGCGCCGCGCCAAGCCGAGCCGCGCGCGAACCTCGTCGAGCAAGCCGATCCAGGCCGCGTTGTCGACCGCCCGCGATTGGCGCCGCAGCACGAACATGCGAACCAATCCGAGCGCAAGCGGGGCCAAAGCCAGCGCGGCGCCGAGCAGCCAGATCGTTGCCGCGCTAGACAACTGGCGAGAGGCGGTTGAATCGCTCGGCAATTCTTCGCTGACCGAGGGAACAGGCGCCGAGGGCAACGACTGCGCTGGGGCAGTAAGTTCCGCCGCAAACTCCCCGCGATCCGGCGGCGGCTCGAAAAAGGCTTGCTCGGCTCGCGGCGATGCTGTCTGGCCAACGAAGGGCGCCGGCGGAGCGGGCGGCGCGTTGGCAACGATCGCTTCGGGCGCACTTTGCCCTTCGACCGGCAGAATCGCCAGCCGCCACTTGGGCAGCGCGGCCGACAAGCCGGGCAACAGCACCAGCGCGGCGAACGTCAAACACCAGACGCGATGTCGCAGTGCGGCCGACGAGCGGCGCAAGAGCGCGCTCGCCGCGATGGCCGCCAGCAACAGCGCCGTCGCTTTCGCGGCGACGTCGAGCCAGAATTGCGAACCCGCTGCATTGGCCGCGGCAAGCAGATAACTTTCGAGCGTCGACATCTCACCGGCCCTCCTTTCGCGCATCTTCGATCAATTGCTGCATCCGCCGGTAGTCGGCGTCGCTGAGCCGCTTGCTCGACACGTCGAGCAAGGCCGCCACGGCATCGCTGGCCGAGCCGCCAAAGAACGTGTCGATCAGGTGCCCCAAGGCCGAACGGCTGGCCGAATCGTGCGGCTCGGTCGGTCGGTAGACGTATTTCACGCCCGCCTTGCGGTGCCGCAGATAACCTTTGCTCTCCAGCAGGCGGATCATCGTGCGGACGGCCGAGTAACTGGGCGGATCAGGCAGTCGAGCGAGCACGTCGGCGACCGAACCTTCGCCGAGCTGATAGACGGCATCCATGATCTGCCGCTCGCGGCGCCCTAGTTCCTGCGGGCCTTTACGCTTGGCCATTGAGCAACTCCGAAGCAGAAGTGTTAATCAGTTGCCAGTGGCAATGTACTGCCACAACAGTGCAATGTCAACAAGTTTTTCAACTTTTTGCCGCGCCGGCAACGTAGCAGGCGCATTCCATGTGCCGTCGGCGTGAATCCCCATCGCAATTGGCGGATGCTCTGCGCTCCTCAGGCCGGGGCCAGCCGCTGGGGAGGCGCGGGCTACGGCATCCGGAGGATGCCTGCTACTAAAAAGTAGCAGGCACATTCCATGTGCCGTTGCCTGAATCCGCAGCGCCATTGGCGGATGCTCTGCGCCTCTCAGGCCGGGGCCGGCCGCTGGGGAGGCGCCGGCTACGGCATCCGGAGGATGCCTGCTACTAAAAAGTAGCAGGCGCATTCCATGTGCCGTCGGCGTGAATCCCCAGCGCAATTGGCGGATGCTCTGCGCTCCTCAGACCGGGGCCAGCCGCCGGGGAGGCGCGGGCTACGGCATCCGGAGGATGCCTGCTACTCAATGCGGGCGGGTGATTTGCTTTACTCTCGCCTCGGCCGCGAATACGATACCGGGCATGCGTTGCCGGGCAAACGGCTTTCGACTCGACGAAAGAGCATCCCTGACACTGTTCTTGAAAGGACTGCACTCATGCCTCGAAATCTCTCAGCATTCTTGGCGACCGCCGCATTGGGCTTGGCGATTGCGGCCGGCGCCAAACCGGCCCTCGCCGCAGACGACTACGCCTTCGACATGGTCCACTCGTCGGTCAGCTTCAAGGCGCGGCATCTCGACATCAGTTGGATCCACGGCCGCTTCAACGAGGTCGAAGGAAAATTTTCGCTCGACCGCGAGCACCCGTCCAAATCGACGTTCGAGCTGTCGATCAAGGCCGACAGCATCGACACGGCCAACAAGGCCCGCGACGAGCACCTGCGCCAGCCCGACTATTTCGACGCCAAGCAGTTTCCGACGATCGACTTCAAGAGCACCAGCGTCAAGGCCGTGCCCGGCGGCTACGAGGTGACGGGCGATTTCACGATGCACGGCAAGACGAAGAAGGTCACGCTCACGCTCAAGGGCGGAAAAGAAATCGAATGGATGGGCACGAAGCGCGTCGGCTTCTCGACCGAGTTGCCCCTGAAGCGCAGCGATTTCGACTTCGATAAGAAGAACATCGGCCTGATCGGCGACGAGGCGATCATTCTCATCGATTGCGAAGGCACGCGGAAATAGCCGCATGCCCGATGCCGCCGCGTATCTCAAAGCGATCTCGATAGCGGCCGGCGCCAGTGCGCTCGTTGTACTGGCGCTGGGCGGGGTTCGGCGGCCGGCGGGCGCGGCGAGGTGGAATGCAGCGTGCATATTGGGAATCGCCTTGGGGCTGGCATCGGGCGGCGCTAGCTTGCAGTTGCCGTTGAGTTTGCCGCCGGCAAGCGCATTGGCCCGATTGTTCGAGATCGTGCTGCCCGCGGCCATGGGCATCGAGCTGCTCGCTGCGTTCGAGCGCGCGCCGCGTTGGCTCGCTTGGGGCTTGCGGCTGATTCTGGCCGCTTCTGCGGGTCGAATTCTGCTGCACGGATCGGTGTATCTCGCCGGCCTGAAAGGCGAATGGACGGCGTGGCAGGCGAGTATCTATCTGGCACTTTGCGGCGCGGCGCTGGCGATGGTTTGGGGCCTGTTGAGTTGGTTGGCCGAGCGTTCGCCAGGCATTTCGATTCCGCTCGCGCTTTCGCAGGCCAGCCTGGCCGGCGGCGCCGCCGTGATGTTGGCTGGCTATCTGGCTGGCGGAGAAGCGGCACTAAGCCTGGCCGCGGCGCTCGCGGGCGCGGCGATTGCCGCGAGCTTTGTCGGCCCGCGTTTGGCGCCGCAGGGGCTGATCGGTCTCGGCGTGATCGGCCTGTTCGGCATCTTGTTCATCGGCCGTTTCTTCGGCCGCTTATCGACCGGCGCTGCTCTAGCCGTACTGTTCGCGCCGCTATTGTGTTGGGCAACGGAAGCGCCGCTGTTGGTCAATCGAAAGCCCTGGTTGAAGGGAGCGATTCGCTTGGCGCTAGCGGCGATTCCGTTGGCCTTCGTGCTAGCCGCGGCGAAGCTCGAATTCGACCGCGGCATGCGTCCTTTGTTGGGCGTCGATCGCCCGCTGCATCCCTAGCTCTCATCTGAGGCGCCGCCATGTCGACGAACCGCTTGATCGCCAACTCGCAACTTGCCGTGCCAATGATCGTCGGGTTTGCTGTTGTCGGGTTCGTTGTCGTCGGCGGAGCATGCCTGGCGGCTGAAAACGACGGCGTGCCCGCAGACGTCGCCGTTTCTTACAACGTGCGATATCGCGAAGGCGCCAGCAAGGCTTGGACGCTCGACTTAGCCGTGCCGAAATCCGAGGCCGGCAAACTGCGACCGGCGATCGTCGTCATTCATGGCGGCGGCTGGATCGAAGGAGACAAGTCGAGCTTCTCGACGCCCAAGAACCGCCCGCCGGGCAACATCATCGATTTCACCCGGCTCGGCTTCGTCGCCGCCACGATCAACTATCGGCTGGCCGGCGAGGCGCCCTTTCCCGCCGCTCTGAACGATTGCCGCTGCGCCGTTCGCTGGCTGCGCGCCAACGCTGCGAAGTATCAGGTCGACCCGCAGGCGATCGGCGTCTGGGGCAATTCGGCCGGCGGACATTTGGCCCTGCTGCTGGGCCTGATGGACGACAAAACGGATCTCGCGGACGACGGGCCGTATCGAGAGCATTCAAGCCGCGTGCAGGCGGCGGCCAGCGACAGCGGGCCGATCGATCTGACTTACCAATTCCGGCAGCGCCGGCTTCACACCGTGGTTGGTCGGTTTCTCGGCGGCCCGCCCGAAGGCGATCGCGAGCGTATCTACAAACTCGCCTCGCCCAGCGAACACGTTTCGCGCGACTCGCCTCCGTTGATGCTGATCTATGGCGAAGCCGACGGCCAGGTTCCGGTCGAGACGGCCGACGCCTTCGTCGCCGCGCTCGGCAAGGCGGGCGTCCGAGATGTCAGCTATCATCGCCTCGGCAAGGTCGACCATTGCCCGCATTCGCTGATTCGCGTGCCCTGGCTCGTGCCGGCCGTGAATGAATTCTTCCTGCGCACGCTACGGCCGTAGGAACGGACGAAAAGCCCGGCGAATGAGCGCAACCTACTCGTTGGTCAGTTCCGTGTTGCACGACCACGGGATTAAGCCCGCCAAAGCGGACTCAAAGGCGGAAGAGGCGCCCGCCGAACGGCCGGATGAAGCGGGCGGCGAGTCGAAATGACGGTGCGACGCCCGCAATTGAGGACGATGCTTTAAGTCCATGATTCCTGAGTCGGCCGAAGGCTCAGGCATCTGGCCGTGAGTTAGCGGTAGGCGTTACTCGGACCTGTTTTAATTTCCGCTTCGTGCCCGTCGCCGATCGGCAGAGCAGCGAACTACGAGTCGCACGTCGCGAGTCCGAGTAGTACAATCTAAATAGATCTGCCCGAGGGAGGCTGCGGCTCGCGCGGCCTATTTCAAGATTTAGGCGTCTTTCTTTCAGGATTCGACCATGAGTACCGCAAATGTCCCTGACGACTTGAATAAGAAGAGGGACAAGTGCTTGGATCGCCTTTCCAGTCTGATGGCGTTGATCAAAGAAGGCGCCGAGCAGCACGGGCCGATCCGGTGACTATCGTCGTGGCGCGGCGAAATTTGTGTAGGTTCCTGGCAAGGCTTCCCCACGAATGGTCAACGCCTTCCTTACGTCGACTGCCGTTCTGACTGGCGCCCGACCCGGCATTTGGCCGCCAGAATCGTGCGATCGTAACGGCCGGAAGCCGCGCAACCTTCGAGCTGATCGCGCAGGCATTCGACGAGCTCGTCGGCCGAACCGCCCAACCGCGGCAGCAGGGCCTCGATCATCCGCCGATCGCCGAATTGCCGGCCTTGCTCTTCGAACGCCGCACAGACGCCTTCGCTGACGACGAGCAAGGAGCCGCCCGGCGATAAGGAGAGTTTACACGTCTCGTAGGCGCCGTCCGGCATCAGCCCGAGCAAGGTCGTCGGCGTCAGCAGCGATTTAGCGCCGTCGGGCGAGAGGGCCAGGGCGGCGAGTCCGCCGGCCGCGGCGAATTGCAACCGGCCGGTTTCCGCTTCCGCGAGGGCGTAGAACAAGGCGGCGGTTTGATCTCCGGCCGATCCCGTCCACAGAGTTTGGTTCAATCGCTCGAGCAGTCGGCCCGGTTCGGCGACGTACTCTGCGTGCGAGCGCAACGCGGCGCGCAGTCCGCTGGCGGCCAGCGCGGCTTCGACGGCTCGCGTGCTCGAATCGCCGAGAGCCAGCGCCAAGCGGTCGTCGGCTCGCACGAACCAATCGTAAAAATCTCCGCCGACGCCCGCGGCTTGTGCGGTCCAGCCGGCCACGTCCCAGGCCTCGACGAGCGGCGCGAGGTGGGGGCGCTGATTCTGTTCGAAACGCTCGGCGGCGGCGAGTTGCTGCTTGAGCTTCGCGCCTTCGATCCCTTCGTTCAACAGCATCTCGCGCTCCAAATCGGCGGCGATGCGTCCGGCCGCGAGTTCGACGACGTTGACTTCCGCGTCGCTGAACGGGCGCGACTGGTTGCCGAACAGCCACAGCGTTCCCAGCGGCGTCGTGGGCGTGGAGACCGGCACGCAGACCGCCGCGGGAAAACTCTCGGGCAGGTTCCACTCGCGGTTGTCGGCCGCGTTTTCCAGCACGATCGCATGGCCGGCCAAGGCTTCCAAGTCGGCCGAAGCTCGTTCGAGCGGCCGGGCCGGCGCCGTGAGTCGGCCGGCGGGCAGTCCCCAGCTCGAGCGCAGCTTGAGTTCGGTCGTGCCGGCATCGAGCAAGTAGAGCGCGGCGGCGTGGCAGCCCGCCGCCTCGGCGCCGCCGCGAAGCACTTGTTCCAGCCGATCGGCCAAGCCCCGCTCGCCTTCGGGCCGCTGGGCCACGGGCACGCCCGCCGCCAATTCGGCCTCGCGCTGGCGCAGCGCTTCGCGCGTGCGTTGCAATTCGCGCCACAAACGGGCGATGGCGGTCGCCAACTCGGCGGCCGCGGGCAGATCGGCATGCGGCGCCGCCGATTCGCCCGAGGCGATCGCCACGCCGACGCGGAGATGGCCGGGTTTGCCCTCGGCGCCCGGCTCGACGGGAGCGGACCAGAGCACTTCGACGTCTTTGGGCTTCGCATCGCCCGTCAAGTCATACAAGGACCATCCCGTGACGTGCTCGAAGGCGACGCAGACGTCGCCGAGGTCGAACGAGGCGGTCGCGGCCTTGGCTGGAGGAATTTGCTCGTTGAACAATCGGAGATAGGCGGGGATCGATTTCGGCACGTTGGACTCGCGAATGAAGGAGGCGGAACAAAGGAGGGCGTCTGGTCCGCTCCCTGATCACGAGTTCGCGCCGACTGGCCGCTCAAGCCTTGCCTGGCCGGCAGTTCGCCGAGGACAGGCAAGCGAGTCGCATCCAATTGCGCAAACCGTCCAGCATCCGTGACCGGCAGTAGTTACCAAGATCGGTCCGCAAGCCGGGGAATTCGAGCGCCGCCGTCAAAGGCGCCGGTCGTGCGGGACGCACGGGTGAGGAGAGGTCGGAAATCAAAGCTCGGAGTGCGGAAAGGGACGTCTTTCCGCTCGTGCCGGTTCCCTGTTTCCTGCAACCACTCGCCTACTTCTTCGCCGGCGCGGCGGGCGCCGCGGGCGCGGGCTTGGCGGCTTGCTTGGGAATCAGAATGAAGCAGCCGTGACGCTTGTGCTTGGTGACCTCGAAGGCGCTGCCGTGGAACTTGATGTCGAAGTGGGCCACGAAGTCGCTGGCCGGGATGACCAGCAAGTCGGTGTCGCGCGAGATCTTGCGACAACCTTCCTCCTTCTCCGACGTGAGCTTGACGAGGATTCGGCCGCTGGGAGCATCGTAGCCCAGCACGGCAAAATCGGGCACGTTGGCCGGATCGTCGACGCAGGCCAACGGCAGCACGAGCGCCCCGTTCGAGCGGCGGAAAAACGCCGGAATCTGCGGTCGCGTTTCAACGGTCGGCATGAACAGGCGAAACTCCTCTTCCAGCTTCACGCCGTTTTTGCAGCCAATATGGCGCAGCAGATCGACGATGCTCAGGCAGCCCAGCAGGCGTTTCCGGTCGTCGACCACCGGCAAACAGCCGATCTTGGCGCTGGTCAGCACCAGCCCGGCGTTGGCGAGCGAAACGTCAGGCAAGACGGTCACCGGCTCGCGCTTGACCAGGCTGCCGACTTCCCAAGGAGCGTTTTCGTCTTCTCCGTCGCCGGCTCGCTCCTGGTCGCCCATCGATTGGATGAAGTGCTTGAGGATGTCGCGCTGCGAGACGACTCCCAGCACATGCCGCTCCTCATCGACCATGATCGCGTGCCGCATGTTGTTTTCAGTCAGCAGCTCCGCCGCCTCGGCAGCCGAAGTTTTGGGCAAAATGGCGACTACTTGTTCGCACATGGCGTCGCGAACGAGCCCCTCGATCTCTCCCGTCACCTTCTCCAAAGCTTGCATTCACTGCTCCTGCGTTGCGCTTCGTACAACATCTTCTTTAGTTTATTTTGCGAACTTGGCAAATCGAACCGCCGCAGCGGTTTACGACTTTTGGGGGGATGTCGTTGCGAGGCTGAGCGAATGGACGGATTTCGCAGGCGCAGCTAGGATACAGTTGGGCCGCGCGGGGCGCACGATGTCGGACGGGATGCGACGAAGCGATCGCCTTCGACGAAGCGCCCGTGCGACGGATTCCGAGGGCGAGCCGCGTCCATGACTCCGATCTGGAAGATTAAGTCCGGCCAGTTCGCCGGCTGGTACTCGAACGACGCGTTGTACGACGCCCGAGGCCGGCACATTGGCTGTCTGGCCGGCACGAGCGCCTACTCGCTGCAGGGCGAATTCCTGGGCGAGATTCACGAGGCGCAATGGATCGGCCGGCCGGTCGGCCTTCACCGTAACCATCCGCCGCCGCAAATCAAGGCCGAAAACGTGGCCCACGCGCCGTTGCCGGATCGCGCCGGGCTTGCTCTGCCCGAATGGAACGATCCAGGGTTCTAGCCGCGGGCTACCAAGTTTCTCCAAGCGGTTCGCCGCCGGCGCGCGAAGAGAGCGCACGCCAAACCCGCGGATCGATTTGATCGTTTATGAACCGCGCCGAGCCGCCGGCAAACACGGCGTTGACGCCGCCGGGATGAAAACTGCGGGCTGTGTAGGCGCCTTTGCCGCCGCCCGCCATGATCTCGCCGCCGGCGCTGCAGTCGGGAACCGGCGAGTTGGGCGTCAAAATGTGGTTGTACCAAGTCGAGTTCCAGCCGCCCAACAGCCAGGTCCAGCCGCCGTACGAGGCGTGCGGCGGAATCGGCAGCGCGAGCGAGCCGCAGGCCGCGACCGCTTCGTCCGCCGTCAAAATATCGCCCAAGCCGTAATAGAAATAGTCGGTCCAGGGCGTATAGCGCGCGGGGTTGCCGTCGCCGAGGAGTTTTTCGCTGAACATGACCGTATTCTCGAGCCCGTCGTGAAACTCCGCGGCCGACACGCGGCGGTCGTAAACGAACGCACCGGCCGCGTTCCCCACAAAGCCCGCATAGGCCGGCGGGCCAGGGCCGAATACGCCGGGGCCATAACCCATGTTGGCGCGATAGTTCGTAGCGCCGCGGCGCGGCACGTCGGACGGGCAGAGAAACATGGGGAAGGCGCTTGCAGCCAATTTGGCCAGAAGCGGGTCGAGCGACTGCGGAGGCTCGCCTGGCAGGTTGATGATGTCCTTGTCGCGGTCGATTCCTGAAGCCACGGCGGAGAGATCCAAATACTCGAGCAGACTTCGATGGGGAGAAATCGACGGCACGCGACGCCGCTGCTTCGGGTCATAGCCGTTCGTCGCCGTGTAGGGGAACAGGTCGGCGTGCGCGGAGGCGTGGTTTTGCGCGGCAATACCAAGTTGCCTTAGATGATCGGCGCACTGATTGCGCCGCGACGCCTCGCGGGCGTTTTGAACGGCGGGAAGGGCAAGGGCCGCAAGGATGCCGATCACGCCCAACGCGACGACAAGCTCGGTCAGCGTCGTCCCGCGCGGCCCTCGCAAACGCTCGAAGTGAAGCGTATCGTCTATCATCCGGCGCGCGCTCCTCAGCGTTGCTCCGATGGATCGAAGCGGACGATCAGCGTTCTGTTTTTGCCGTCCCCAAGGGTGAACACGACTTGAGTTTCACGGGCCTCGCGGGCGGCCTCGACGGGTGCGACGTCGAATGCCGCGATCGAGCCGCCTTGCGTCGCGAGCGCCTCGACGCGCAGCAGGCCGTGGTCATATTCGGCGGGCGCGGCGGCGGGCCGCTTGCCCAAGCGATCGATCACGCGGACTTGTCGCGTTGCGGGCGGCGAACCCGGTGCATAGCGGAACACGAGCGGATTGGGCACGATGGCCACGGAGTCGACGACGTCGATCCACACGCTTGGAGAATCTTGGATTTGCGGGAGCCCGTCTCTTGTCTGAAACGTCGCCGCCGCCTTGTGCCGGCCGATCGGCAGCGAGCGATTTGTCAACGGGAAACGGTAGCGGCGCCGCGTCAACTCGGGGTCGGCTTCGGGCAACTCTTCGACCTCGGGCGCGTGGATCTCGATGCCCTCCGATAGATCGAGCTTGAGCGCGGAAATCCAAGGTCGGTCCCGCGCGGCCTCGATCGCCTCGAAGACGAGTTCATGCGCGGCGCTGTCTCCTTCGATGCAGGTGACGGTCACGTTGCCAGGCAGCGGCAGCAACGCTGGTGGATCGAATTTGACGCGTAGCGCCACGTCAAGCTCCGCGAGCGGTTCGCTCGTCCCGTCGGCGAGGAACGGGATTTTCCTACGCAGCGTCCCCGCACGCGGCGCCCGCAATCGGAAGCGTATCGTGGCACTCTCGCCCGGCAATAACTTGTCCGGCGACTCCCCGACCTGCTCGCAAGAACACTTGGTGCCCAGTTTCAGCCCCGTGACCGCGGACACGCTGCGGTTGAGAATCCGGTACGTGAACTCGACATGATCAAGGCTGGCGCACTCGATTTCAGCACTCGGGTCGCCAGGCGGGCTGACGCGGACCGCGTTGATGGCTGGGGGATTTGCCGCGTGTTTGCGCGGATACCGCGAGCCCGGATCATCGCGACGTTGACCGAGCACGAAAGCGAGCATCGCCGACGCGGCAAGCACGATCGCGGCCGCGGTGAACTTAACGCGAGTCATTAGGGTTCCTCGCCGCTCCTACAGGGCAACGGTCACCACCCGGTGCAGTCTGAGGCGACCTATTTACACCCGTACGTGTTGAGGCAGTAGGAATCGCCTGGTTTGGTTGTATCCCAACACGTCGTTCCACCGCAGTTTGAGCAATTGTTATAGCAATCAGAACACTGGCACCTGTAACACGTGCATGTGAAGACGTGTCCACCACAGCTGAGGGCGTCCGCAGTACAATTTCCTGGCCCAGCGCCACAAGTGTACAGTGTGACTTCGGTCCACCCGGTGAAACTACCATCTATGCAAACATCGGCGTGAACGCCCTCGACTGGGCAACCGCACTGCGCCTCGCCAACGCACAGCGCGACCGGCGTGCTGGTGCATACTTCGCCCTGATATTGCGCCATGGCAACGGTCGCCGACGAAATCGCGGCGACTATAGCAACAATGAAGCACCTATTAGCTACTCTCATAATTAATCCCCCAGGTTTTCAATGACCTAGCCGATCCGTCGCGAACCTAAACACGCAAGGCAAAGTTACAAGCGCCTGCGACGCGAAAACCAAATGCCCGCTGAAAGAAACGCAACCGATATCGTCGCTAACGCCGCCGACAACCACAGCCAGTTCCATGTCGGCGGTGCAGCAGAGAGGCGACTTGGTGCGAGCTTTGAGTTATCACCTGCCGGCGAGTCGTTCGATCGTGCTCCTTCGCCAGGCGGCACGGCAGGCGCCCCGTGTTTATACACCTTTCCGTTTTGGTCCACTACCGTTCCAACGGCTGGCTTTGGCGGGTCGAATCGCGCCAGATCCAGCGATTGGTTCGCCTCCGCTACCGTCACCACGAACAGTTGGTTTTCATGAGGAGTGACCCCCAACTGAATCCGGCCACGCTTGGGGAACCAGATCCCAACGTCTAACTTCTGGAACTCGTCAACGATAAAATCGCCGCCCAGCATTTCTCGCGTCGCCAGCCTGCACTTACGCCGCACAAGGCAGTCGTGCTCCAAATCGAGCCAGAGCGTCTCGACAGCGCCCGCCAAATTAGGCCACTCGGCCGCAATTCGCGCGCAACGCTCGCCAGAGACGTTTTCGATTCCTTGGAAATTCCAATCCCATTTGGAGAACATTTCCGGCAGCCACGCGGCAAACCCTGGCCAATAAATTCCTTCCGTCGGAACTCGCTCGACGGATGATATTGGACTGCCGCTTCCTACTCCCCGCACGCGCAAATCCTTGAACTGCTCAGAGCCCCCCGGCGGCCGTTCATAGTTCGCGCGAAACACCACCCCTTTCTGGCCATTGAAAACATCGACCGTCCGGTACTTACTGGTACCGTCCTTGTTAAAAGAGAACTGGCCTTCAAACAGATCTAGGCCGTGATCCGCCCAGATCCATTCACGCCGGACGGACAACTGACCAACCGCGGGGTTCGCGAGGTCGGGGGTCGGCCCCCATTCTTCCAATTCTTCATTCGTTTCCGGCAGGCTTCGCAACTCCCAGACGGCGCGGAGATTGACGAACGAGTTCCGCCACTCAATTAGACGGCGATTTATCTCATCGAGAGTAATTTCGCCAGTACCTTCGACGCCAGCGTCCTCGGCGCGCGCCACCAGCGGGCTCGCGCACGCCCATCCCAGAATCGCGATCGAAATTAAGGACTTAACGAGGTTCGAGTAGAAGGCCCGAAACGATTTGCCGCAGTGGGACGCCATACGCGTGTCTCCTCTACGAGAGATACAACGCTTGGAACGAACACAACCGTCAGCAGAAGTGAGGCCCCCGTCCAGAGCCTGCCCTGCCGAAACGATGCTGAGCATAGCGGCGATACGACCGCTCGTCAACCAAATTCTTTTCGACTATTTCAGCGTTCGGATTCGCGCCGCATCAACGCGCAGGCAAGCCAGACGCGAAACATGTCACCGCGCGCCGTCGCACCGCACTACCATCCCCGTTTACATCGCGAACTGGCGCGCTATTCCCCCGGCAGCTCGATACGCTCCACCCGAATCGGCTGTACGGTTTCCGATAACGCGGCGGCTTCGACCGACGTGATGACGGCGCCGGAGCTGTAGACCGTGGTCCGCGGACTCACGGCCGCGTCGGGCGTCGGGCAAGGACACTGAGTTCCCCGGCAACAGGGACAGCTTTGCAGGCATGGCAGCAGCGATTCGCTCAAGGTCCGCGTAGCGACGACGATGCGGTCGCCCGGCATCAGTTGAAAGTTGGTCGTCGTGTCGCCCAACTGCGTGATGTGCCGGTAGCAGATCGGCATCACCGTGCGGCAGCCGCCCGGCAGACTCGGCCGGGTGAGGATGATATTGCACAGCGAGGCTTTATCGGTCAGGCCGCCGGCCGAAAGGATGCCGTCGAGCACCGTCTCGCGCCCGATCAGCGGAAACGAGCCCGGCGAACTGACTTCGCCCAGCACGTAGTACACGGCGCTTTGCTGATTCACCAGCCGGACGTTGATTTGCTCGGCGCTCTTCTCCACGGCCCTCACCGCCGCCGTGGTTTCGCTCTCGACTTGTTCGATCGTCTTGCCCGCCGCCACCAGTTTGCCGAAGCGGCCCAGATCGATCGTGCCGTCGGGCAATACGGTCTGGTCGGCGGGGAAACGCAGCGACGAATCGAGCGCCGCCGGTTCGACCAGCAGCGTATCGCCGGGCTGAATGAGATAGGCCGGCAGGACGGTCTTTTCCAACTCGCGCGGCGCGGGCACGCTCGCGGGAACCGCGCGGCGCACGTCTTTCGTCTCTTTCAGCAAGATATCGCCGGACGGCAGCAACGTGAACGATCCCGAGCAGCCCGGCGCGCCGACCGCCAGCAGCAGCCAGCACGCGCGCACGGCAAGCGAACAGAAGCGCGGTGAGGAGTCGAGCATGGCCAGGTTTCCTCGTCGGAATCGAACGGCTTCAACGAATTCAAGGGGCGCATCCGGCGTCGCCGGTCGGGATTTCAAGTAGAAGCGGCGCCCTTGCCGCTTTCTGCTGGCGCGGCAGGGATGCCGCATCTACTTTCTAAAACGCGGCAGGGATGCCGCATCTACGGAAATCGCCCGCGACGGCGCGTTTGCCGCTCGGCCGGTTGCCGACCGCGGGCCGAAATCTAGGTTACTTTTCGACGTGGCCGCCGCAAAAATCGATTCAGAGAGGGCGGCGAGCGCTGGAAATTTCTTCCTCTCCCGCAAACTTAGCGAAAGCGCCAATCTCGCCGACGGAATGGAACGGCGGAGATGCTCCGAGCGTGACGAGCAGCCGGATTGCAAGGCCGCTTCGGTGATCGAAGTACACTACGGTTCGGGCGTTTGCATCAAGAAGAACCGCACGGCCTCTTCGCCCAGCAGCGGCAACGGACGTAGTCGGACCGTAGGCGAGCGCGTGGATCCGCCAATCTGCAAGTGAATCACTTGATTGGAAAGGAATTGATTGGCTTCCAAGATCAGGGCCACGGGCGGCGCCACCACCAGCGAAAGCTGAGTCGCCAGCGAAAGCAAGGCCTGGCTGGTCGGGTCGAGCAGGCCGATGTCGAGGGTCGCCTGCAAGTCGAGCCGCCCGGCCAAAGAGGCCGTTCCCGTGACGAAGACCTGCGTCTTGGCGCCTTCGAGCGACAGTCTTTCAAGCCGCACCACGCCGCGCGAGAGCCCCGCCCGCAGTTCGCCTTCGTCGAATTTCGTGTTGCCGCTCAGGCCGCCGGAAGTATAAGCGCCGGCATGGTGCGAGCCCGGCAGCCCGTGGATGTTTCGCAGCTTGGCCTGGAAGCGGCCGTTCAAATCGCGCAGCGCTCGCACGCTGCGTCCGGAAAGGCTGAAGTTTCCGGTAACGTTTCCGGCCACGTCGGGGATTCTCGGCGAGCGGCGGAGCAGGTTTTGCAATTGGACGTTCGTCAGTTTTCCTTGGCAATCGAGCTGCAGTTGACTGTCGGCCCGCACCGATACGGCGCCGACGATTCGCCCTGGCGCCAACTCGGCGACCGCGTCTCGCAGGTGCAACTCGCGCCGTCCCGACCGCGGGTCGTAGCTGGCCTCCAACGCCGCGCGCAGGCTGCGCAACAGCACGTCGCCGATCTCGCCGCGGTGCAAGGCGACGTCTCCGTGGCATCGCCACGGCTGGCCGGCGCCGTAGAACGTCCGCAGGTCGAGGTCAACGACCCCGGCGCTTTGCCGGGCGATTTTCGGCCAGGCGAACAACAGGCGCTTGGCGTCGGCGCCGACGAGCCTGATCTCCAGCACGCCGCGCTCCGCTCGCGACAGATGCGCGGCGCCGTTGGCGTTCAGTTCTCCGCCGGCCAATTCGCCGTAAAGCTCTGCAAGCTCCAGGCGTTCGGCCGACAAGTGCAGCTTGCCGCGCAACCGGTCGGCCAGGCGTTCGCCGTCGAAACGCACCGCGTCCAGCGCGATCCGCCCGTCGCCCAGCGGTCGGCCCGTTTGTTCGTCGTGCCGATAGTCGAACTCGGCGTCCACCGTTCCGGTCAGCGACTCCGTGATTCCGCGACCGCGGAGCAATGCTCCCAACCGATCGAGGTGTAGTTCGTGCAACTTGAGATGCCCGCGGTTCGCCCCCTCCGGGCGTTCGCCGTCGGGCAACCGCCACTCGCCGAAAAGCTCCAGCGTTCCCTCGAGCGCTTCGCCCGCGAGCTGGTATTGCAGCAGTTCCTCGTGCGACACGAGCCGGGCATGGATGCGGCCCAAGGGAATTCCGTCGGCCTCGATTCGCGCTGCGTCGAGTTGGGCCCGCACGACCCACTTGCCGGGCTGTTCGATTTGTCCGGGCGGAATGCGCGCGTCGAGTTGTGCGTCGATGCGACCTTCGAGTTCGACGGGCAGCCGCACCACGCCGGCGAGCAGTTTGGGCAAATCGACCTGCGCGAGCGTCAGTTTGATTTCTCCGGCGGCGACGTTATTCAAGGGCAGCGTCACGGCGCCTGCAAGGATTCCGTCGTCGAACTTGGCGTGAATCGAATCGAGAGCGGCCACGTCGTCATCGACCCGAAAACCAAATCGGAGCGCGTCGATGCGGGCTTCGTTCAGTCGCAGGTGCGCGGACTGCACGGCGCCCTGCGCCGAGACGGCCAGCGGCTCGAGCGTTCCTTGGGCTTGGCACTTCGCGCCCATCGTTCCCGCCAACTCAAGCGGCGGGCGGAGCGGCTGGGGCAAGGCGTTCAGTTGGGCCAGATCGAATTCGCCGAGCGACATCGCCGCTTCGAAGCGGAACGGCGTCGCCAAGCCGAGTTTTCCCGAGGCGTTGAGCGTCGCCGGCGGACGACCTGCCAGGGCCGCTTGCGCGGCCGAAAGCGCCTCGATGACCAACGACTGCTGGCTGAGTTTCGCCCGCAGCGAGACCTGCGCGGCCGGCATGCCTGCCAGCGCCAGATCGTCGAGCGAAATCGAAGCTTCTCCGCTCCAAGCCGACCAATCGAGCGTCTTTCCGCGGGGCGCTTCGCCGCGGAAAGCGCCGCTGGAGACGGCGGCGAGCGGGCCCGGCAACAGCCGCAAAGCGCGGGCGACGCGACCGACGTCGATGCGTCGCCAGTTGACGACCGCCCGGCTCGCGCCTTGCTCGGAAAGACTGAGGTCTAGCGAGCCGGTGATCTGTCCGCCATAGGCCGAAGCCTGAAGGGCCTCGACTCGCAGCCGATCCTCTTCGGCGGCGAATTGCCAACCCAACGAGTCCAACTCCACGGCGCCGAGTCGCGGCCGGCGGGCCGAGCCTGCGCCGCGTCCTTTCATCGTCAGCGGGCTGAGCGTGCCATGCAACTCGGCCGACGCGGCGACTTCTCCCCCGAGCGGCCGCGCGGCCGCCGGCAGCGCAGAGGGCAGCCATCGTTCGAGCAGGCTCAAGTCCAGTTGAGCTTGTTTCAACGAGAGGCGATACGCGAACGGTTCGGCGAGCTTGAGTTCGAACGAGCCGGCCAGCCGGTTTCGTCCTAGCGCAAGATCGAAATTGTCGACGCGCAGCATGCCGCCGGCCAGGCGAACCTTGGCTGCGGTTTTCACGGTTTCTTTCGTATCCGGCAGCGGATGTTCGAGATCGATCGCGCCCTCGGCCTGCCAGGCCGCAAGGTCGTCGTACCGCGCCGACGGCACGCGCAACTTGAGCGCGCCGCCCGCGGAACCCGGCAGCGGCGTCGCGATCTGGCCGGCGTCTTGGGCGAGTCGCCCGATTTGCACCTGGCGCCAGCGCACGCCGGTTTTGAGTTCGCCCTCGGGTCCCAACGACATCGCCAGCGATAGATCGGCCCGGCCGCCGTAGAGCGAAGCGCTCAAGGGGTGCAGGTGCAAGTGCTCGTGGGTCACGTCGAACGTGAAGCTCAGATCGTCGAGCTTGATGCCTCCGAGGCGCAAATCGCGCGCGTTCACGCCGCCGACCAGCGAGAACTGTCGCGGCTCGAGCGAGCCTTTCAAGCGGGCCGCCGTGCCGACGCGGCCGCTGACTTCGATCGGCAGCTTCAGCTCGGGGTGCAAGCGGTTCAAGTGCGAAAGCTTGCCCGCCGTCAGCCGCAATTCCGCCGAATACCGATACGGCGTCGATAAGCCCAACTGCGCCGCGCCGGTGAGCTGGGTATGTTCGGCTTCGCCTTTCAGGTCGGTGGCGTGCAACACGCCTTGGGCCAGGCGAAATTCGGCCGAGAGTTTGGCGGGCGGCAGCCCGAGGGCCCTGAGATCGTCGAACGCCGCTTTGCTTTGCGCCTGCCAGGCGGCTAGGTCGCGAAGCCGGTCGACCTTAACGCGGCCTACGGCTTCTCCCGAAGCTTCGCCGGCGGCCGCGCCCGCCAAATCGGGCGCCAGCTTGAGCAAGGCGCCGACAGGCACGCGTGCAAACGAGAAGCGAGCCGTGAGCTCGCCGGGCGGCGACAATTGCATCTGGGCGCTGCCCGAGAAGGCGCCGCTTTGTTGTTCGCCCTCGGGAAGTTCGAATTTCAAATGTTCGAGCGTGAGCCGACCTTGGTCGTATTCCAAGCGGCCCGCGATCTTGCGGACCTCGACGCCGGCCACGATCAACTTGGCCGCTTGCAGGTCTCCTTTCAGGTCGTAGGCTTCGCTCGACAGCGGAGATTGCCACGGCACGCCGACGTCCAGTTGCAGGCTCAACTTTCCGGAAACGGAGACGGGTAGCGCAAATCCGTACTGCCCCAATTTCGCGGCGATCTCGGCGGCTTCGATCTCCGCGAACGACCAGTGCAGATGGGCCATCGAGGCGCCGTCTTGCGCCCCGGCGGCGACCGGCGCTTCGGCGGCCGGAGCAGCGGAGGAGGCCGGCGTCTGCCCGGCGTTTTCCCTCGACAACAGCTTGCCGGCCTTAGACTTAAGCCACGTCCACGCGGTCCGTGCGGAATCGGCCCGCTGGGGCGCATCCGCCGGGGAAAGCTTCCCGCCAGGCGCCGCCCAAACCGAGCCGGCAGCGGGCGAAAAGCAGACCATCGCGCCTGCCAGCCAGATCGCCGCTCTCATTCGCCTGGACCGCGTCATGGCGATTGCTCCGCTTTGCCGTTCACAGGGGCAATATTCTAGCGATTGCGCAGCCGGTCGTCTCTAGCGGTTTAATCGTGCGGGCCGGGCGTATGAAGCCGTTCGCGACAAAGCCTGTAGGGCACGCCCTCCGTGGCGTGCCGTGAACTCAGAATTCGCGTTAATTCGCGATTCTCGGAACGCCGCAGAGGGCGTTCCGATATGGTTGGACCAGTCAAGGGTGATTGTTTCGCCTTGCGGCGGGTGCTTCATGGCGGATGTTTCACGGTGTTTAGGGAATGGCCAGGAGACGGAACGCGGCGATGAGTCGGCGACGGTAAATCAGTCTG
>DATKRK010000234.1:0-7909 GCA_035532215.1 Pirellulales bacterium
CCTACCCCCGTTGGGCGCCTCGCGGCCGCCGATGGCGGCCGCGAGGCGCCCATCGGGAAAAACGGACGCGCGTCGAACAAGTTCCCAGGCATAAATGCCTGGGCTACGCAAAAGTTGTGGCCGAAGACGATCCGGGAAATCCGGCGGAAAAGATGTGAAGAACAACAAGGGGCTAGCGCCCAGCCTACGTTTGACACGCTGCTAGAATTCAAATGAGATATCGCAATGCCCGTTGAGCATGCCTGAATGCGCTCTCATGTCCGACCAGCCGACTGAAATCTACGCCGCGGCCACGTCGTTCGACGCATACGAATTGAAGAATCTGCTGGCCGAAGAAGGCATCGACGCCTTGGTGGTCAACGACAACGTTCAAGTTTTGGCGGGCGAACTGCCGTTGGGTTGGGCCACGGCGCGCGTGCTGGTGGCGAACGAACACGCCGAGCAAGCGAGGAAGCTTGCCGAAGAGTTCGACCGCCAAACGGTCGCCGCCCATCGCGAGCGACGAGCAGAAAGCGTCGAACCCCGCGTGACGCCTGTTACACTGGCAGTCTGCCCTCGTTGCGGCCGGCCGCGAACGGCCGTTTGCCCGATCTGCCAGACCGCAGGCGCGCATTTCCTGAGCGGCGACATGCCCCCGACGGACCAGGAAACCGGCGAGCCGCAACTCTTGATCTGCCCGATCTGCGACGAGCCGTTCGAACCGGGCTATCTGCCGCGCTGTGAATGGTGCGGCCACGAGTTCCGCCGCGAGCCCCCAACCGCGGCGCCTGCCGAGGAGGCGGAAGCCGAAACGGAACCGCCGAACCTGCGAGTGATCGCTGCGGCGGTCGGCATGGTTGCCGTGATTGCAGCGGTGTTCGCCTATTTCGTCTGGCTGTTCCGCTGAATCAGACGATAATCTCACTCAAAGCCCGAAACTCGGGATCGGAGCGGATCGGATCGAAGTCGGACTCGTCGTGGATCCGCTCTCGGAACTCCGGATCCATCGCGATCGCCCGCGAGAGATAGCTCAAAGCCTGCTGCTTTTTGCCGGCCAGGCTCCAGTAGCAGGCCAGATTGTAAGGCACCACGGCCTCTTCGGGGGCGACCTCTTCGGCCCGCTCCAGCGCTTCAATCGCCAGATCCAACCGACCCAGGCGTTTTTGACACCAGCCCAATGCCATCCAAACGCGGAGATTGCTGGGCTGCAGATCGGCCGCTTGTTCCAAGGGGGCGATCGCGTCGCGGTAGCGCTGGAGCGAACGCAACGCCTCGCCCGTCAGGTACAACTGCTGGCCGCGAAAGGTCCCCGGCTCCTGGATGCGATTCAACAATTCCAGCGCCGCCTGGGGCATCTCGAGTTCCAGATAACCCTCGACTTCGCGCAGAATTCGCTGCAATCGGATCCGGTTGCCGCCCGTCACGGTTCAGCTTCCTCCCTGTCGGATGCCTCGTCTCGCCACTCTCATTGTGATTCTACTCACGAGTCGGGCAAATCCCAAATGCCAGCTTTTCGGCGCCGACCGAACTGATAGCCCGCGTTCGATTAACGGCAAAAATTTTCGCCGGTCCGCGTCTGGATTGAAATCAACCGAGCCAAGAGTCCATCGCGCCGCGAGCGGCTGCATGCGTTCGCGGCGGCGAACGCTCGATAGGATTCGAAGCTGTGCGAGCCGCCCGGGCTTGCCTTCGGAGCGCTGCCAGGCGGCAGCCCGGCGCGAGTTAATTCACGGGCTGAACGGCTTCTTGATAGCTGGCCGCCAGGGATTTCGCCGGAACGGAAATCTTCAGCAGCGGAGCGAAATCATGGAATTCGTGGTCGATTTTTTCGAGGAATTCCAGGGCCGACGGCCCCCCCGCCGGGCACAATTGCTGGAAGCCGCGATCGAACTGCGCACATTCGTGCCAACCTTCGTCGGCGCCCGCCGGCAACAAGGCCGACAAGGCCACGGCCAGCCGGCCGGGAGGGGTCTGTGGGTCGCTGAGCATATCGTCGAGCGTCGTGTGGTGCTGGATCAGGGTGATGAATTCCTCGGGCAGATTCCATTGCTGACCCATGCGCACCGCCGCATCGTAGTGCGTCCAGCCGAATCGCTCTTTTTCGAGTTGCGAAAGCCGCACCTTTCCCCGCTCGCGCATTTGGAGCATTTCGACGTAATCGTCGGGCAGTTGCTTCGCCAACAGCGGCACCGCCATATCTTGCAACAGCGCCGCGGCAAACGGCTCTTCGGCCTCGCGCATGCCCAACAGCTTGCCGAACGAGCGGGCGAACAAGGCCCGCCGCAGCGAGTCTTGCCATAGGCTCTTCAGATCGAAGGGACCGCACTTCGGGTTCGGCATCAGGCTGAACACGGCGCTCCACAGGGCGAAGTTCTTGATAGTGCGAATGCCGACCATCGTGATCGCCAATTTGACGCTGGAAATCTCACGAGAAAAGCCGAAGTAAGCCGAGTTCACGAACTTCAGCACCTGCCCGGCCAGGCCCGGGTCGGTCTCGATGGGCAAGGCGAACTCGACCGGTCCGTTCTTGGGATTTTGCGAGAGTTCCAAAAGTCGAATCGCGCTTTGCGGCAAAGCCGGCAATTGGGCGCCTTGGAGAATCCGTGTCAATGCGTGCGGTGAATCGGTTGCCAACTCGGCCATCTTCGGCGCCTCGTCGTTACTTGGAAGCGTAAATTATTGCTGCGGTTTCGATAAGAGACGCTCAGACGCCCTGCCGAATCCGCAATCTCCTGGCTCTGCAAAGCTAGGACACGACTTGTTGCGCGGCAAGCGGCTTTCACGGCCCTCGCGGCTCGCGGCTTGTGCGATCGTTTCCGGCCGTCGGGCCGGCGCAACGCTTGAACCCCGGCGCTGCGACCGATATCTTCGCACTTTGACGCACCTCCAGGAGAAACAGATGAGCGCCGTAGGATTCATCGGTCTGGGAACGATGGGCGGGCCGATGGCCCGAAATCTCATTCGCGCCGGGCATTCGCTGACGTTTTGCTCGCGCCGCCCGGAAGTCGCGGCGGAATTTACCGCCCTGGGCGCCCGCCACGTCGCCACCGCCGCCGAAGCCGCCCGGGCCTCGGAATTCACGATCTCGATCGTCACGGCCGACGCCGACGTAACCGACGTCGCCTTGGGCCCCGGCGGCGTGATCGAGGCGGCGGCGCCGGGCAAATGCTTCATCGACATGAGCACGATCGGGCCCGCGACGGTGCAGCGGATTGGCGCGCGCTTGAGCGAGGCCGGCATGGGCATGCTCGACGCCCCCGTCTCCGGCGGACCCGGCGGCGCGGCGGCCGGCACGCTGGCCATCATGGCGGGCGGCGCCGCGGCCGATTTCCAGCGCTGCCGCGGCGTGCTCGAAGCACTGGGCAAGCATTTGTTTCACGTCGGGCCGCTCGGCGCCGGGCAGACGATCAAGCTGGTCAACCAGTTGATCGGCGGCGGCATCATGGCGCTCGTCGGCGAAGGCTTTGCGCTGGCCCAAGCAGCCGGCGCCGATTTGCAGGCGATGATCGACGTCGTCAAAGTCTCCAGCGGAAACTCGACGCTGTTCGAGGCTCGCGCCGAAAAGTTCGTGTTGGCCGACTCGTACCCGGCTTACTTCACGACCGAGCTGATGCGCAAAGACCTGGCGCTGGCGCTCGATCTGGCCGAGGCGCATCAGGTGCCGCTGCCGGTCTCGGCGGCCGCCTTTCAGCTTTACACCGAGGCCATGAACCAGGGGCACAAGGCCGACGACTTCTCCGCCGTGGCCAAAGTTTGCCGGCGCGCGGCGGGCTTGTAAACCCGGCGAATTCACCCGCCCAGGCAGGTAGTGTCTTGAAGTTGAGTTGGGGAGCGGCAAGTAGACACTAACCCGAAGCGCAAGCGAGGCAGAATCGGCTCATTTCCTCGCTGGCGCTTCGGGTTAGTGTGGGCGACCAACTCAACTTTAAGACACTACCCCCAGGCATGGATCCTGGCATGCCCGCCATCTGCGCCGTAGAATAAGCGGAACCGGGCGGCCGCGGGGCCGTTCTCCTATCTTTTCGGCCGGAATTCAACCAAGGGAGCCGGGCCATGTTAACGACTTGGTTCGTGGCGGGGGTGATTGCGTGCGGCCAGGCGGAATCTGCCGCTGAAAAGCCCAAGGCCGACGCCGCTTCGCGAGAACAGGCTGACCTGGCGGCCCAGGTTCGCAAGCTGGTGATCCAACTCGACGCGCCGGAAAAGGCCAGTCGCGACGCCGCAGAAAAGAAGCTGCTGGAGCTGGGCGAGGCGGCGCTCGAATTCCTGCCGGAAAAATCCGATCGCATGGCGGCCGGCGTGGCCTTGAAGCTCGACGCCATTCGCGCCCATTTCGAGCGCTCGCAGGCCGAGAATTCCGTCAAAGGCACGACCGTGACGCTCAAAGGAGACGCGCTGCCGTTGTCGAAAATCGTGGCCGAAATCAGCGAGCAAACCGGCAACAAGATTTACGATCTGCGCGAGGAGTTCGGCCAAGACGCGACCGATCCGGAGCTGAAAATCGATTTCGACAAGACGCCGTTTTGGGCGGCGCTCGACCAGATTCTGGATCAGGCCGATTTGAACGTCTACAACTTCGCGTCGGAAGAAGGCGTGGCGATCGTCAACCGCGACGGCTCGCCGCTGCCGCGGTTCTCGCAGGCCGCCTATTCCGGCGCGTTCCGCTTCGAGGGAACCGAATTCGTCGCCCGCCGCGATCTGCGCAACCCGGAGAGCCACACGCTGCAGTTGATCGTCGAGACCTCCTGGGAGCCGCGCTTGCAGCCGATCGTGATTATGCAGCCGGTCGACGGGTTGGCGGCCGTCGACGATCAGGGCCAAGACGTTCCGCTGGCGATGACGGGCAACGAGTTGGAGTTTCCCATCGACTCCGACATGCGGTCGGTCGAATTGCCGGTGCTGTTCGATTTGCCCGATCGCAGCGTGAAGAAAATCGCCAGCCTCAAAGGCAAGCTTTCGGTGCTGTTGCCCGGCAAGCAGGAAACGTTCCGCTTCACGGGCTTGGAAAAGGCCAAGAAAGTCGAGCGCCGCAAGGCGAACGTCACGGTGGTGCTCGACGAAGTCCGCAAGAACAACGCCGTTTGGGAAATTCGCGTGCGCGTGGTGTTCGACAAGACTTCCGGCGCGTTGGAATCGTATCGCGGCTGGGTGTTCAACAATCCGGCGTTTCTCGAATCGGGCGGGAAGGAAAAGGAAACCGTTCGCTATGCCGCCATGGAAACGACCCGCGAAACGGAAAACGAAGTCGGCATGTCCTATCTATTCGACGTCCCCGGCGGACTTAAAGGCTACACTTTCATATACCGCACGCCGACGACCATCGTCAGCATGCCGCTGGAATATGAATTGAAGGACCTGGAGTTGCCGTGATTTTCCCTTTTGTTCACCCCCTCTTTCGCCGCCGCCTGACAAGGGCGATCGCTTGGTTTGCGGCCGCCTGGTTTGTGGCAGCCTGGGCCTGGCCCCTTTGGGCCGCGGCGCCGGCCGCTGCCGAGCCGAAATCGGCCGTCGTCGCGACGGTCGGCGAGGAACGGATTTTTGCGGTCGAGATCGACGAGCTGCTGGCCGATACGCCCAGTGCGCGCGACGCGACGGGCCAGCAGCGGCAGATGCTCGAGGCCGAGGCGCTCGAGCAGTTGATCAATCGCCGGCTGGTGTATGCGGCGCTCGCCAAGCAAGGTTTCGCGCCGACCGACGACCAGGTCGACGATCTCGTGGCCGACTTGAAAGAGCGGCTGACGACGCAGCAACTCTCCTTCGAAGACTTTTTGCAGAAGCATGCGTTGACCGAGCCGCTCGTCCGCCGCCGGCTGGCCTGGGACGCGGCCTGGACGCTGTATCTCGAACAAACGTTGACCGACGAAGCATTGGAAAAATACTTCGGCGAGCATCGTCGCGATTTCGACGGCACGGAGCTGCGCGTGAGCCACATCTTGTGGCGGATCGAGAACGGCGCCGATCGCGCGGCGGTCGATGCCGCTCGGGCGCAGGCCGAAAAGCTGCGCGAAGAAATCGCGGCCGGCAAGCCGACTTTCGCCACGGCGGCCAAAAAATACTCGGCCGGGCCGAGCAAGCGGCAAGGGGGCGACTTGGGCTTCATCGCTCGCCACGGTCAAATGGCCGAGGCCTTCGCGGCCGCGGCCTTTCGGCTGGAAAAGGGCGAGATCAGCCCGCCGGTGGTTTCGCCTTTTGGCGTTCACCTGATCGAGTGTACCGACGTGAAGCCCGGCCGCGAGACGTGGCAGAGCCGGCGCCGCGCGTTGGCCGAGTCGTGGGCTCGCGACCACTTTTTGCAGTTGGCCGCGAAGGCCCGCAAGCAGGCGGTCGTCAAGTACGCCGGCGCCTCGCCTTACTTCAAGCCCGGCACGCACGAGCTCGTCGCGCCGCAAGCTGACTAGCGCCGCTCCGTTTCACTCCTGGAGGGACGGGCGCCCTCGCCCACAATGACAGACGGGCGATTGTGCCCGGGCGCAGCTCTAGTGCTCCTGCAATGCTGATTGGACGGGCGCAGACGACCTTGGGGGTGGCTGGCGGCAGAGCGGAGCGATGCCCCAGAGAACTGGGGCTTCGCCTAGGCTCAGACCCAGCCACCCGTCGCGTTTTCGTCCTTTCGCGATTTCGCGATTCTCTTTTTTCGGCTGGCGCGGCCCGGACCTCCATGCACGCGAGGGCGCCCGGAGCTACTTTCCGTCACTTGACTCGGGCGTGCGCGGTTCGGCCCGCCATGCGGTTTGCCAGGCCCGCAGGCCGAGCGGGTCGGTCGGATCGCACTTGAGCGCCTGGTCGAGAATGTCGAGCGCCATTTCCCGTTTGTCGAGTTCGTGCAGGCACCAGGCCAGCCCCTTGGCCGATTCGAAAAAGCCCTGGTTCACTGGCAGGCGATAGGGCAGCGGCCCTGGCAAGCCTCGCGGCGGCAGGGCCGAAATGCAGACGTTGTAGGCGTAACCGAAGTGCCCGCGAGCCAGCCGCAGGTCGCCGTCGGCCAGGGCCAATTCCCCCAGCAGGCGATGGGCGGCGACGAAATCGCTGCACCCGTCGAGCAGCCAGCGCAGCTCGTCGATCGCCACGTCGACCTCGCCGGCGTCGAGCATGTGCTGCACTTCCTCGAGGTCTTCCATTCGCTCCAGCGCGCAGCGCGGGTGGACCAACTCCCAGGCGTTTTCGTTCGGCCGGCGGCGCACGCGCAACTCGGTGCGGCGCCGGCGCAGCAGGTTCTGCTCGTCGGACGCCGCCGGCTGCGAACCGCGATCGGGTTTTGATTTGCGTTTGGCGGACAAGGTTTGGCTGACAAGAGCAGGTAAGTTAAGCAGTAGCAGTTTATCGCCCGAGGGCCCCTGAGGCCATCGCCCTCCGAGCGGCCCCTGGATGAAATCCGCCGCGGTCTGATACATTGCCTCGACTGGGCGCCCGAATAAACTCTTGCCGTGAAAGAAGCGGCCGCACGCATGTCGATCGCAAAGGAAGCGCATGGCGCCGGCCTGAAATCGGCCTGGCCGGCCACGGCCTGGAAGCAGAGTTTCCGCCGCCGCTTGCTGGCCTGGTATCGCCGGAACGCCCGCGATCTGGCGTGGCGGAAATCGCGCGACCCGTTCCGCATCTGGGTCAGCGAGATCATGCTGCAACAGACGCAGGTGGCGACGGTTTCCGGTTACTTTTCGCGATTTTTGCTCGCCTTTCCTTCGGTCGAGGCGCTGGCCGCGGCGCCCGAAGAACAGGTGCTCCGGCTCTGGGAAGGGCTGGGTTACTATCGCCGGGCGCGGCAACTGCATCGGGCGGCGCAGGTGATTGTCGCCGAGCACGCCGGACAGTTTCCACGCGAGTTCGAGGCGGTGCTGGCCTTGCCCGGCATCGGCCGCTACACGGCCGGCGCCATCACCTCGATCGCTTACGACGCCCGCTCGCCGATTTTGGAAGCCAACACGATCCGCCT
>DATKRK010000235.1:0-11371 GCA_035532215.1 Pirellulales bacterium
GCCTGCTGATCTACTTCCGAAAAAGCTATGCGGGTCATCCTTGACCACCCTTCCGTCTACGGAGTCATCGAGAATGGGCGTATTAAACCAAACAGCCGCTGTCGTGAAAAGGCATCATTTCGCGCCGCGAGACGTATAGCAGCTTCGCGGATTTGCGCAGGTGGAGCTTCGCTTGCCGGAGTCGCAAATTTGCGACTCCGGCGCCTAGGCAACTTTGCCTAGCTGGCGTTTGGCCCCGGCAGATAGGCGAATTTGCCGCTCTGGCAATTCCCGCGGGCGCGAGCTTGCGGCGGTCATCTCGGCCGGGTTAAGGATCAGCCACCCACCCCCGACCCAAAAGGAAATCGTGGCTGTAAAAGAAGGTGCTCGGGTTCGAAGTTCCCCGAGCGACCGGTGTGAGGCGGACGCCCAGTCCGCCGGCCGGGCCGTGAGGCCTGGCTGCGAGGCACTTTGTCGAGAGCGCGAAAGAGGCGGTCCCAACGCACGTTGGTTTTTCCTGGCTCCGCGCCGGTAGTCGATCCGGCAGGCCCCCTGCGTCCAGGTCCACGGCAATCGGTTGAAAAAAACCGCTCGTCAGTAAACGCTCTCGGACGGTCCGCACAGACCTCTAGCCTAAGCCTACACCCGAAGCGCCCTCAGCCCCGCAACGCTTGATTGCGAGGGAAGGGGGCGCGTTTGCGTGAAAAAGGGGACATTCTGCTTTTTGCGAGGCCCGGAAAGGCAGGTCGCGCTGGCGGAAAAGCAGAATGTCCCCTTTTTTCTTGCACTGCGGGGAGAGCCGCACGCGCAAGCAGACGTTCGGCGCAAGGCTTCTAGAGCACGCCCTCTGCGGCCATCGACGGCAGTGCTATCGGCTTGAGCCCGACGCTTCACGACCGTCGCGGATGGCATCGAACGTCCGGCGGCAGCCTTTTAGCATGTACTCGAAATCGTTGCCGGCCTGCAGCCACTGGACGCCGCAGTCGACGAGCACGCGGGCGAATTGCGGATCGGCGCCGAGTCCGGAGCCGATGAACTTGCCGGCGGCGCGAGCCTTCGTTGCGATCGTCTTCATGGCGGCAACGACGTCGGGGTGCGTCGTCTCGCCCAGGCGGCCCATCGAGCCCGACAGATCCTGCGGGCCGAGCACCAGCGAATCGAGGCCTGCGAGCTGGAGCACCTCGTCGAGTTCGGCGAGCAGTTCGACGGTTTCTACCTGCACCGCGACGAACACGTCGCGGTTGGCTTGCTTGAGATACTCCTGTTGGTCGAGCCGGCCGTATTGCATCGGGCGCCGCGGCCCGAAGCCGCGCGTGCCTTGCGGAGGATAACGGCAGGCGGAAACGAACTCGGCCGCCTCGCGCGCGGAATACGCCCGCGGCAGGATGATTCCTTCGGCGCCCGAGTCGAGCACGCGCTTGACCCAGCCGACGTCGCCGCTGGGAATGCGCACGATCGACGGCGCGCCGCCGGCCCGCGCGGCGATCAAATGCGCGAGCATCGATTCGGTCGTCATTGCGTTGTGCTCCAGGTCGATCCAGAGGAAATCGACGCACTGGGACAAAGCCTCGGTAACCGTCGGATCACAGAGCGTGACGCTGGCGCCCAGCACGAGCTCGTCGGCACGGAGCTTTTCACGCATGCGGTTGATGTGTGTGCTGATCAAGGGCTTTCCTTTATGCATTCGTCTTATTTAGCGCCGGCGCCACTTCGCCGGCGAACAACTCCAGACTGCGCAGCCAGCGGTCGCGGTCGTCCCAGTCGTGCGCGGTCAGAATCAGGGAGCCGAAGGGGCCGATCTCCTCGCGCAATTCCAACAACCGCCGCGTGACATGCTCGGGGTCGCCGGCAATGATCACGTCGTCCATGAAATAATCGAGCGTGCAGTCGGCGTCGGCCTGCCGCGCGTCGCGCTTCCACATCGACACGCCCTGCGGCGCGGTCGCTTCCGTCAGGTCGAGAATATATTGAATGCACGAACCGAGCGAGTTGGTCTTGGCCAGCCGCCGCGCCTCGGCGGTCGAGTCGGCGACGAACACGTTGCGCACCACCGCCCAATCCGCCGGCGTCGCCGTGCGGCCGGCTGCGGCCGCGGCTTCGGCGTACGTCTTCCACTGGTCCTTGAGCACGCTCGCGTGAATCATGTGATGGCTAATGAAGCGGAAGCCGCGCTCGGCCGCTTTGGCCAGCCCGGCCGAGGCCCGGCTGATGCTGGGCACGTAAATCGGCGGATAGGGCTGCTGCAGCGGCTTGTGCAGGTAGCCGACGCCGAACTCCGGGTGCAGATGGTCTTTCATCTTCACCTGCCAGAAGCGCCCGCTCAGGTCGATCGGCAGCTTGCCTTCCCAAAGTTTGAGGATCATCTCGATCGACTCGGCGACCCGGGCGCCCATTTCGCTCGGCTGTGCGCCGAAGACCTCCATGTCGGTCGGAATGGCGCCAGGGCCGAAACAGACATTGAGCCGCCCGTGCGACATGTGATCGAGAAACGCCAACCGCCCGGCCACATGGGCCGGGTGATGGTACTGCAAGCAGACAGGCGCCGGACCGATGCGAATGCGCTTCGTCAGGCCGAGCACTTTCGCCAGGAAGATCTCGGGCATCACGATGTTCTCGACGCTCGACGAATGGTGCTCGCCGACCCAGAAATCGTCGAAGCCCAACTCTTCGCACTTCACGGCGAGTTCGAGATCTTCGTCGATGCACTGCGCCAAAGGCTTGGCCGGATCGTGGATCGGCATCACGAACATGCCCAACCGCAAAGCGTTCATGCGTCACCTCGTGCTTCGAGAAATCGCTCGACGTCGATCTTCAGCCGCCGGCCGTGTCGCTTCAAGCCTTCGAGCGTCGTCGGATCGACCGGAATGCCCTCTCGCTCGCGCCGGCGCATTGTACGAAATTCGAGTTCGCCCGGAACCAAAACTTCGGTAAATCCCGGCGCGGGCGCCGACGACTTCATATAGGCGATCGTTTCGTCGACCAGGCGGCGGAATTCTGCAAGAGGGCAGAACGCGGCAGGATCGATCGCCGTGAACCAGACGCCGTTGCCCCACGTAATCGGATCTTGACTGCTGACGCCGGCTAGCGCGCTGCCAAGAATCTCGACGAGCAGGCTCAGCGCAAATCCCTTGTGCCCCGCGGCGCCGCCCAGCGGCAGGATCCCGCCATGCGGCGGGCCGTAAAACTTGTTCGGGTCGTTGGTCGGTTGCCCTGCGGCATCGAGAATCCAGCCGTCGGGGACCGGCTTGCCCTGATTGCGATAGAAGCGAAGCTTCCCCTCGGGAGCGACCGAGGTGGAAAAGTCGGCCACGATCGGATCTCCGCCGGTGGGGATGGCATAGGCAATTGGGTTAGTGGATAGCCGTCCTTCGCGCCCGCCCCAAGGGAGTACGAAGTGGCCGTGCTGGGGCGAATTGCAACTCGCCAAGGCCACCAGCCCATGATCGGCGGCTAGCTGCACCCAAGCGCCGAGCCGGCCGACGTGGTTGCAGCGGCGCGTGATGACACAGGCCGTGCGCTGTTCGCGAACGATTTCGATCGCTGCTTGCACGACGTTCTCGGCGCCAACCGCGCCCAAGCCTTGGCCGCAATCGACGATCGCCGTCGCCGGACCGGTGCGTTCGACTTCAACAGGCGCAGTGGCCACGATCGCCCCTGCGGCAATGGCGTCGAGATACTCCGGTATCCGCAGCACGCCGTGCGAGTCGTGTCCCATCAGGCTGCTCGTGACCAGTGACGCGACCGTCGCCTCGGCCGAATGGTGCCCTGCTCCCGCCGCGGTGAACAAAGCGATACCCAGTTGCGAAACGGACTGCGATCGATAGTGTCGACTCATCAGTTATTTCGTCTCCGCCATCACGCGGCGCCGCACGTTACCTCAGGCTTTCCAGCCTGACGAACCTGCTTGAAATCTGCAAAAATTGCTATAGCCAGTCAGGCTGAAAAGCCTGACCTACGACGTCACCGCCTTGTTCAAAGCCGGCATCAGTTCCTTGGCGAACAGCTCCATGCTGTGGACCCAAGCGGCCTTGTCGTCCCAGTCGTAGCTCATCAACACCAGCGTGCCGAACGGACCCGTCTCTTCGACCAGCGCCAACAGCCGCCGCAAGACTTCGTCCACGTCGCCGGCGATGATCTGCTCGGTCATCAGGTAGTCGAGATTGCACTCGGCGTCGGGCATGTCGAGATCGCGCTTGTAGATCCGCCGGCCGAGGCCTTTGTCGAACAGTCCGCCGATGTATTCATAGTTGCGGCCCAGCGAATTGCCGCGGGCTCGCTTGACCGCCTCGCGCGTCGTGTCGGCCAGGAAGATCGACCGCGTGACCTTGAAGTCCGACCGCCGCGGCGTGCGGCCGGCAGCTTCGGCCGCGGCGGCGTAGGTCTTCCATTGATCGGCCACGACGTTGCCCGTGATCAGGCAGTGGGCGAACGGCTGATAGCCGCGCTGCCCGGCCATCTTCATCGTGAAGGAATTGCGGCTCATGCCGGGCATGGCGATCGGCGGGTGCGGCTTTTGCAGCGGCTGAGGGATGTAGCCGATCAGGCATTCCTCGTCGACGGTTTTCGCGAGCTTGAAGTTCCAGAACTCGCCCTGGTGCTCATACGGCGGGCCGTGCGACCAGAGATCGAGAATCGCGTCGAGCGCCTCGGCGACCATCCGCCCGCCGTCTTTCGGATCGACCCCGTACAGTTCCTGGTCGGCCGTGACGCTGCCGTTGCCGAAACAAAGGTTCAGCCGCCCTTTCGACAGGTGATCGAGAAATGCCAGCCGGCAGGCCACGTGGGCCGGGTGGTGCTGATTCAGGCAAACGGGCGCCGGGCCGAGCCGAATCCGCGACGTCTCGCCCAGCGCCCGGCCGATGAAGATCTCGGGCATCACGATCGTCTCGTACTTCATCGTGTGGTGCTCGCCGATCCAGAATTCCTTGAAGCCCAGCTTCTCGGCCAGCACGATCAGCTCCAGGTCTTCGTCGTACCCCTGGGCCAGCGGCTTGTCGGGCGCGTGGAACGGCATGATGAACATGCCGTAGTCGATCCTTTCGACGCCATGAGACATGTTGCGGCTCCGTTGGAGTAATTGATGGTTCAACGAACGGCGATCGGATTGCCCGGAGAGCCGGTCGCCCCTTTGAGACGCAGGGGGCTGAACACAAAGCAGAATTCATAAACCCGATCGGCCGCGAGCTGCTCCAGGTCGAGATTTTCCAGATGGTAGACGCCGTGCTTGGTCAGATTCCACTGGTGAACCGGAAACGCCAGACCTTCGCGCTCGTGCGGCACGGCTTCGATCGCCCAGGTGTCGGCGCCGATCATCGCGACTTTGCGATCGGTGAGGAACTTGGCCGCGGCCAGGCCGAGCCCCGGCTCGCCGACGCCGTACGCTTCGTTGTCCTTCATCCACAACTTGCCGTGCCCGGTGTGGATCAGCACCACGTCGCCGGGCTCGATCTTGAGTTTCGCTCGCTTCAGGCACGACTGCAATTCGTCGGGCGAAATCACGTGCCCGGCCGGCAGCCGGTCGCCGCCGCGCAGCGCGCAGACGTCGAGCAGAATGCCGCGCGTGAAGAACACGCCGACGTTCTCGACGCCGAGCTTTTTCAGGCCGTAGGGATCGCCAAACTGGGAAAGTTTGTTGCCATTGTAGAAATAGTCTTCGCCGTCGATCCGCATGCCGACGTGGCCCAGGCCGTCGAACTGCGTGCCGACCTGGCCGATCTCGCCGCTGACGAGCTCGTCGTTCGAGACGATCTGGTTCGACCCGCTGGGCAGCCCGGTCGGCAAGCCGGGGATCGTGAGGCTGAAGTGCCGCTTGCCGGGAATCGGCATGCCGTGCTCGTAGAGCCGCCCGAGCTGATAGAGCTGGCCGTTTTTGACGAGCTTCGCCGCGGCGACGACTTTTTCGGGCGTGAGCCGGTTCGCCGCGCCGCGCTGGTCGTCGGGGCCGAACTCCGACGGCCAGAACTTTTCGGGGGCGGCGTTTTCAATTTCGGCGTCTGGATTCGCGTAGCCGATGGCCCAAGTCGCGGCGCTGGCGACGAGGGCGCCGGCCGTGGCGCCGCAAACGACCTTCCGCCAACCGGCCGGATCAAACGAGCGCTTCATGAGGACTCCTCAGATGGCCGTAGACGCGGCATCCTGCCGCGTTCGTGCGGTAGACGCGGCATCCTGCCGCGTTCGTGCTCGCCTTGACGCGGCAAAAGCGGCAAGGATGCCGCTTCTACTCGTTCGGCTCTTCATTGCTGGAAGCCCGCTTCGACTGCATTGTATTCAGTTTTTTTCCCAACGCCACGGAAACGACGAGCGCCAGCACCACAATGCCCGCCATGCTGCCGACGATCAGCGTGCGGTTTTCGTTGTCCCAGTAACCTTTCAGCCCCAACGCCAGAAACACGACGGCTGAAACGGCGTTCAAGCCGCGCAGCCAGATGGGCGGCCAAAGGGCCGCCGGCAGCCAGCGGCGATCCATCCAGATCACCAGCAGGCAAATCAGTCCGCACGCCAACACCCCGGTGAACAGGTTGACCGGCGTCAAAATCGCCAATAGCAGCCGCGGCTTTTGCAGTTGAGCCGGCTCTTCGCCGCCGGCGGCATCGGAGACCATGGCTTGGGCGCCGACGCTGGCTTCTTCCGGAAACGCGACGGGGCTGGCCTGCCGCACGAACAGCCAGGCCAGGATCATGAGCGCCACCGGCGCGCACCAGCCCAACACGATCCGCCGTAGGCGCTTCGCGTGATCTTCCCGCCACTCGGCGAAGAACGAGCGGACGATTTCGTCGGAAATGATGCAAGCGATCTCGATCGTTCCGTAGAGCGTGCCGATCATCGTCAGAAACGCCCCCACGACGTACAGCGGCAGCAACAGCGGTTGAATCCGGGTCACGAAGCGGGCCTGCAAGTTGAGCAGGCTGTCCTCGTCCGGCACGACTTGTCCAGGGCCGAGAATCATCGCCCCCGAAACCACGAACACCGCACTGAAGGCCACGACCAGTGCGAAGCTGATCGCGCAGTCGATCAAGGGGGCGTTGATCCACTTGCGCACTTCGTGCTTCGGGTCGGCGGCGATTTCGGCAAGTTGCTCCGCCGTCGCCTGGCCCGGCAGCACGCCCCAACTCTTTTCCCGCAGCCATGAGGTATAGGCCAGGTAATCGAACCCGGCGCCGCCGAGCACGCCGACGTACCGCGTTGTTTCGACCCACACCGAGTGCCGGGCGATCTCGGGATACTTCTCTGGCAGCCAAGCGGGATATTCCAGCCGGGCGGGCAGCAGGCCCAATAGCAATTCGAGCCAATCGGGCTGATAGAGGATGAGCGTCAAGCCGGCGCAGAACACCAGCGCGAACACGACCCCCATCTGCACGCGTTCGAGCACCGAGTAGCCGCCGGTCGCGGAGAGGGCCAGCGCGGCCAACAAAATGCCGGCCCCCCAGACGTAATCCATGCCGCCATTGAGCACGTCGCGCGTGCCGGTGACCCACGACGTCAGGTTGCCGAGCACGCCCGAATGGAAGCTGATCCAGATCGGCATGCAGACGACCGACATCATCAACAGCATGATCGGCAGCCAGCCGCGCGGGCCCGGCAGCTCGATCATCCGCCGGTAAGGATGCACGCCGGTCAGAATCATGTGCCGGCTAGTGGCGATCACCAGCCCCCACTTCAACAGCAGGATCACCGCGAACACGAACAGGATGTGATAGCCGAACAACGCCCCGCCGCGCGTCGAAAAGATCAACTCGCCCGTGCCGATCGTCAGCGACGCGATGATGGCGCCAGGGCCGAACACTCGCACCCAGTCCCTTACCGACTTCGGCAACTGCGGGCGAGCGGTCATCGAAACCTTTCTTGACTCTTGGAAACACGGCGATCGTTCGGCCCACGATGATACACGGCCGAGAGCGGGCAAGCGAATCGGCGGGCGCGGCGCCGGGCGCCTGACCTCGCCCCCCCCGGCTCGGCTTCCGCTGCCATCGTCGCATGAATCGCCAAATACCGGCGATGTCAATCTACATTTTTTATGGAAAATATTGCGAATTTTGGTTCCGAGGAGTATGCTACCGGCGCTCTCGCGAAGAGAAATGCGATGGCGCGGCCGAGCTTCGCCGGGAGGCCCATGCACGTCACCGTTTTTCTCGCCGGGCGCCTGTGTCGGGGCTTGCAGACATGGACCCTTGCTCGAAGCCGTCGGTTTGCCGCCTGTTCTTTTCTTTCTGTTTCTTACGAGGGAACGCTTTATGTTGCGCAACCGTTTCCGGCGCCCGTCGCCCCGTTGCGGCAGTTCGTTTGCCCGGCGAGGCTTTACGCTCGTTGAATTGCTCGTCGTCATCGCCATCATCGGCATCCTGATCGCGCTGTTGTTGCCAGCCGTTCAAGCGGCGCGCGAGGCGTCCAGGCGATCGCAGTGCATCAATAATCTCAAGCAGCTTGGCATCGCGCTGCAGAATTATCACGACATCCATCACAAGTTCGCGCAGTGCTATTTCGGCCCCACGGCCAACGGCCCGCCCAACACCGGCCGCAGTTGGATGTTCGCAATTCTGCCGTTCGTCGAGCAGGCGAATTTACAGGCGGTGAGCAGCTATTACCTGCCGTTGGGCGCCGGAACAACGCCTGGCGCCGCCGGCTTTACGGTCAACACGCAGGTTTCGTTGACGGTGATCCCGGCCTTCTTGTGCCCCAGCGATACCAACCAGGGCGTCATGGGCAGCCGGTCCGACGGCGCCGGCACGCGGGCCGTCACCAATTACAAGGGCTGTTGCGGCAGCAACTGGGCCTGGGGCGATCCGGTCTGCCGCTATACGTTTCCCAAGGGCGGTTTCTGGCCGGGCAACGCCAACGGGCTCGACCGGGGTAACGGCATCTTCATGCGCAACTGGAGCAACCTCCAGGCCTGGGTGGCGATGCGCGACGTAGAGGACGGCACGTCGAACACGTTCCTCGTCGGCGAAGCCGTGCCTGCCTGGAGCGCGTGGACCTGGTGGTGGTATTCCAACGGCTCGACCGCCACTTGCGGCATTCCGTTGAATTACTCCTCGTTGGCCATTACGACCAGCGGCGGCACGAAGACGCTCGAAACCCAGTTGTGGGATTGGCACGACAATTATTCGTTCTTCAGCCGCCATTCGGGATCGGGGGCCAACTTCGTGTTTGCCGACGGACATACGACCTTCATCAACGATGATATCGACCTGCTCACTTACCGCTATCTGGCGAATCGAGGAGACAAGGTAGCGGCCAATATCACTCCCTGATCCGTGCGCGAGACGGCGGCGGCCAGTTCGCCGTCGGCCTTATCGTGCGGGCGGCATCGATTTACGAACCAGGATCGTTTATGCGCAGCACCGTTATTGCAGTTATCACGTGCGCCCTGTTGGCCTTGTCCCTCGGCGGCTGCGGCGCGCGCGGCAAAGCCAAAACGTACCCCCTCGCTGGCACGGTGACTTTCAAAGGCCAGCCGTTAGCCAATGCCGTCGTCACGTTCTTTCCGGCCAGTGGACGTCCGACCGCGGGGATCACCAATTCGGCGGGGGAGTTCACGCTTCCGACCGGCGCCGCGGCCGGCCCGTATCACGTGACGGTCGCCGAACCGTCCCCCGAGGCGAAACCAGACGATTATTCCCTCCCTCCGGAAACGCCCCCCCGCTTTCCGGCGAAGTACACCGATCCCAATCGATCGGGGCTCGATTTCGAGGTCAAACCGGACGCGGAAAACAAGTTCGCGATCGAGCTCAAGGAATAGCCGCCCGCGCATTGAAAAGTACAACTCGCCCGTGCCGATCGTCAGTGACGCGATGATGGCGCCAGGGCCGAACACGCGCACCCAGTCCCTTGCCGACTTCGGCAACTGCGGGCGAGCGGTCATCGAAACCTTTCTTTGGCTTGGAAGCGCGACGAACGTTCGGCTGCCGATCATACACGGCCGAGAGCGGGCAAGCGAATCGGAGCCAAAGCTGGCGGTCGCCGGCGGCCGGATGGTAGAATTCCAATGAACGCCGCTAACGTTCTCCGTTCGCCGTTGTTTGACCACGATTTGAGAGACGCGATCATGGCGATTGCCGACGCTCGTCCGCCAGTCGAAGCTGTTCTACGACCGTTCACGGCCGCCGATTTGCCTGAGCTGCCCCGAGATTTGCCCTCGGGGCCGGTCCGTTACGAGCTTGATAATGGGAGATTAATCGCCATGTCGCCTCCGGGGCACAAGCACGGGGACCTCGAATATCGAATTGCCAAGCGGCTGGGAGACGCGGTCGATCCGCAGCAATTAGGCAAGATTTACACCGGCGAAACGGGCATCTTGTTGTGGCGAAATCCCGATCGCGTGGTCGGCGCCGATATCGCCTTCGTTCGGCGCGAATCCTTGCCCGTGAAAGAATCTCGCGAGGGTTACCTGGAAACCATCCCCGATCTCGTCGTCGAAGTCGCCAGCAAGAACGACACCGCGCCGTATCTTGAGCGCAAGGAGAACGACTACTTGCAAGCCGGGGTTCGCATCGTCTGGGTGGCCGATCCCGACGCGAAGACGTTGACCGAACACCGGCCCAACGCCCAGCCTCGCGTCTTCGCCGAGACTGAAACGGTCTCGCTCCCGGAGATCATTCCGGGCTTGCAGTTGGCGCTGCAAGATGTGTTTGGCTCGTAGAGCGGGATGCGGCGCGAATTGGCGGCCGCATGCTCGCCAGCAGGTCACGCGCTACTCAAATATCAACGTCGCGATCAGGATTTCGGCTTTCGGATTCGCTTTCAGCAGCCTCTCGGGCGAGGCGCCGCCCAGCACGACGTCGGCGTTCTTGCCGATCATCGCAAACAGCGGCGCCTCGCCCGGCTTTCCGTGTTTCTCAGTGAACGGCGGCTCCTATTCGGAAGAGAGAATGGGCGTCCGGCTTCGCCGGACGGGATTTCAAAAGGCATGGCTCATCTAATCGCGAAAACACGAAAGAGCGAAAACACGAAACAGATAGACGAAATCCGCTTGCGAAAAACGGCGGCCTCACTGCAATCGCTTGGCTCTTCGATTGACTGATCGTTCCGCTCTATTCTTCCTCTCTTTTCGCGTTTTCGCCCTTTCGTGTTTTCGCGATTCCTTTCCTTGGCGAACTATCGAGAGGTCGCGGTCCAAAGATAGCGCCGGCGCCGCCTTCTCTAAGCGATCAACTCCTTGATCACCCGGGCGGGTTCCACGCCGGTCAACCGCTGGTCGAGCCCCTGATAGCGGAACGTGAACCGCTCGTGGTCGAAGCCCAGCAGGTTCAGCACGGTGGCGTGGAAGTCGTGGATATGGACCGGGTCTTTGACGATGTTGTAGGAGAAATCGTCCGTCTCGCCGTAAATCGCACCCGGCCGCGAGCCGCCGCCGGCCATCCACATCGTGTAGCAACGCGGGTGATGATCGCGGCCG
>DATKRK010000236.1:0-9691 GCA_035532215.1 Pirellulales bacterium
GCTGTCTGGGCCGTCGAACCACGTCACGGCGGCCTGCGGACTGGGCGCCTATCGCGACGAACTGCTCGGCGCGGAGTTTTCCAACAACCTGTTTACTTGCGAGCCGGTCAACTTGGTCGTCCACCGTTTGCTGCTCGAACCGGGCGGCGTGACGTTTGAAGGCAGCCTGGCGCCCGACGAAACTGAATCGGAGTTTCTGGCCTCGACCGACAATTGGTTCCGCCCAGTGCAAGCTCGCACCGGCCCGGACGGCGCGCTGTACATCGTCGATATGTACCGCTTCGTGATCGAGCACCCGCGTTGGATTCCGCCCGAGACCTTGGCCACGCTCGACGTGCGGGCCGGCCACTCGCTCGGTCGCATCTATCGCGTCTATCCCAAGTCGCAGCCGCCGCGGCCGATCGAGCGGCTCGACCGGCTCGACGCCGCCGGGCTGGTCGCCGCGCTCGATACGCCCAACGGCCCGCAACGCGACTTGGCTCAGCAGATGCTCCTTTGGAACAAGGACGAGCACGGCGACGCGGTTCGCGAGCCGTTGATGAAACTGGCTCGCACGGCCGAGCGCCCGCAAACGCGCTTGCAGGCGCTCTGCACGCTCGACGGGTTGGGGCGGTTGGATGACGAAAGCTTGCTCGCCGCCTTGGCCGATTCGCACCCGGGCGTTCGCCGCCAGGCGATTCGCCTCGCCGCCGAATCGCGGCTCGACGCTTCACCCGCCGTGCTGGCGGCCGTGTTGAAGCTAGCGGCCGCTGCCGACCCGCAGGTGCAATTGCAATTGGCCTGCTCGCTGGGCGAAGCCAGATCGCCGCAAGCCGCCCAAGCGCTGGCGGGCTTGCTCGTGAAACACCAGTCCGATCCGTATCTCTACGCCGCCGCGATCAGCTCGGTCGGCAAAGCGAACCTCGCCGAAGTGGCCGCGGCCGCAGTTGAACAGCCGGGCAAGATCGAAGCGGCGTCGAAGGTCGTCGATTCGCTGCTGCGGCTGGCCGCGGCGCTCGACGAGCGAGACGCGACGAGCCGGTTGCTGAAACACGTTGCGGCGCCGCAAAACGGCAACTTTGCCGCCTGGCAGTTCGGCGCCGTCGCGGGGCTGCTCGATGCGCTCGGTCGGCGCAGGGCAAAGCTCGCCGACGCGCTGGCGCCTGAAGACCAAAACGCGATCGCAAATGTCTTCCGGCAGGCGCGCGAAATATTCGCCGACGAGCAAGCCGCCGAAGCGGCGCGGCTGGCCGCGGCCAAGCTGCTGGGCCGCGAGCCCGAGCGCCGCGCGGGTGATATTGAATTACTGGCGGCGCAGCTCGTGCCGCGCAATACCGCCGAGCTGCAAGCCGCGGCGGCGACGGCGCTCGGCCGGCTCGACGATCTGCAAGCGCTCGCGGCGCTGCTCGATCGCTGGCATTCCTACACCCCGGCGTTGCGGTCCAGCGTGCTCGATCTGGCAATGCGCCGCACGGCCTGGCTCGAGCAGTTGTTCGAGCGACTGGCAAAGCAAGAAATCCCGCCGGGCAGCATCGACGCCTCGCGCCGGCAGGCGCTGCTCGAACATCCCAGCGAAGCCGTCCGCCAGCAGGCCGCCAAGATTTTTGCCGGCTCGGCCGATTCCGACCGCCGGCGCGTGGTGCGCAAATACCTCGCCGCCGTCTCGCGCGACGGCGATCGTACGCGCGGCAAGGCGGCGTTCGCCAAGCGCTGCGCGGCCTGTCATCAGCTCGAAGGGGTTGGTCACGTCGTCGGCCCCGACCTGGCGGCGGTCACCAACAAGTCGCCCGAGTTTTTGCTGACTTCGATCCTCGATCCGAACCAGGTCGTCGACGGTCGCTATCAGCAATATCGCGCGATAGGCGACGACGGCCGCAGCTACCTCGGCCTGCTGGCCGCCGAGACCGCAGTCAGCATCACGCTCAAGGAACAAGAAGGCAAACAGCACGTACTGCTGCGCAACGAACTGGATGAACTGGCCGCCACCGGCAAATCGCTGATGCCCGAGGGCTTGGAAAAGGACGTCGCGCCGGCCGAAATGAGCGATCTGCTGGCCTACCTGCAACCCGGTCCGACCTACAAGCAATTCGCCGGCAACGCCCCGCAAAATGTAAAGCCGGGCGTCAACGGAGCGCTTGAACTACTGGCCTCGAACTGCGAAATCTACGGCGAGCAGATCGTGTTCGAGCCCGAGTTTCGAAATCTTGGCTACTGGCACGGCCCGAACGACTATGCCGTGTGGACGGTCGAACTGGCCGACCGCGGCCGCTACGACGTCTATCTCGACGGGGCCTGCGATCCGGCCTCGGCCGGCAATGCTTTCGTGCTCGAAGCGCCCGACGAAACGCTCGGCGGCAGAATGGCCTCGACCGGCGGCTGGAACCAGTACCGGCAGATTAAACTTGGCACGCTGGCGCTGAAGAAAGGTTCGCAGCGCGTCACGTTGCGTCCCGACGGCCCGCCCAAGCAGGCGTTGGTCGATCTCCGCGGCTTGATCCTCGTGGCCCAAGGCACGCCCTTGCCGCAGAAGGCCGTCGCGCCGGCCAAGAGCGCCGGCGAATTGCTCGACGACAAGAAGATGAGTTCATCAGCCAATTACTGAAGGGTTTCCAGTCGCACTTATCGCGCGACGTTTGACAAGCGAGCGGGCGGCAGGGCGATGGCGTGCAGTTCCACGGCGTCGAAACTAGCTTCGCCCGTGGCGCCGAACATTCCGACTGCGATCACTGCCAGCCGCGCCGAACGGGGCACTTTCAAGCGGGTGTGATGCTTCGTCCAGGACGTGCTGCCGCTGCCAGCGGGCATCTCGCCTTGGCCGATCGGGGCCCGATCGGCGTCGAAAAACGTGATGTTGAGATTCGGCGCCTGATCGAGCGAGCGGCCCGCCTCGACGTTGTGCAGCCGAACCCAATAGCTGATTTCCAAATCGCTCACTTGTTCGCCGTCGACCCCCACGGCCTGCAACGCCTGAGCCGAGCGACCTACGTAAGCGTTGGAGAACGCGACGCAGGCTTTTCCCTCGGGCGACTGCGGTTCGGCAGCGACTTTGGCCTGGCGCACGTAGTACCAGCCGGCAGGTTGGCTTTCGTCGCCGCCCAAGACCTGCTCGAACCCGCCGTTGACAAGGCCCGAATGCGCCGGGTCGGGCTTCAGCTCGCGCTTTTCTTCCGCCTGGCCGGTCATGGGCACGAACATCGTCGGCTCGCGCGACTCGACGACCAGTTTGCCGTCGACCTTCTTGAAGAGATACAGAATCTGCTGATAACGCTGGCCGACAGGAATGATCAGCCGGCCGCCTTCTTTCAACTGCTGGACGAGCGGCTCGGGGATTTTTTCCGGCGAACAAGTGACGATGATCTTGTCGTAAGGAGCGTGCTGCGGCCAGCCCTGGTAGCCGTCGCCAATGCGCGGGTGGACATTGTAGCAGCCGATTCGCCTGAGCGTCGCCGCGGCGCGACGGCCGAGCGCGGGCACGATTTCCACGGTATAAACGTCCTTGACCAGGCCGCTCAGCACGGCGGCCTGGTATCCGCTGCCCGTGCCGACTTCCAGCACTCTGTCGGTCGGCTGCGGGGCGAGTTTCTCAGTCATCGAGGCCACCATAAAGGGCGGCGAAATCGTTTGGCCCGAGCCGATCGGCAGGCACATGTCGAAATAGGCGTAAGTGCGCTGATCGGGCGTCACGAACTCGTGTCGCGGGACCGCGAGCATCGCCGCCACGACGCGTGGATGTCGGACTCCCGCCGCGACGACCTCGTTGTCGACCATTTGCCGGCGCGCCTGCGTCCAGGCGTCGGCGGGCGCCTCTGCGTTCGAAGCGGCGGAAGCCCCTGGAATCATCGCTGCCGCCAGCAGCCAACGGCGCCATGCCGGCCGAAACGCATCGCGAGCATCATCCGGCATGGCAGACCTCCGAGCAGCATTATCATCAAATTCGACCAAGCTTCTCAAACCTTTGCGATCGCTGAAATCGTCAAATTCGGCGCATAGCTTGAGTCAAATGCCGACTAAGAAGCCAGAAACGCTGGCGGGCCTTGCTGTAGCCCGGATTATTCACAGCCCGGCTATTACTTGACAAAGCGCTCGATACCAACCCGAAGCGCCAGCGAGGTAAGTGCTTTGCTCCGCCTCGCTTGCGCTTCGGGTTGGTGTGGGCTGATGAATAATCCGGGCTAGGGGTTGAACCTTGTGGGAAAAGGGCAAAGCGGCGCGGCCTCCGTTGATCTAAGCTTGCGAGGTTGCTTGTGAAATTCGCAGCTTCGATTGTCCAACGGTTCTCAAAGGCAACCGCTTGGACTAAACTTCGCGACCGCCTAAACTAATACCTTTGAGGCATTTGGTCCCTGCCGAACAATCCACGGTCAGACGAAAGCTATGAATGAGACCGCCAACCTCCGATCGGCACCGTGCGACGCGAAGCAGCCCTGCCGGCTTGCGCAGTGCGACGATTTATGCGATGACAGATCGTTTGCCAGCGCCGAACGGCGGTTCGCACCGGGCGACCGCGTTCGGGTCTTTTGCGGCGTATTGGCGGGCGTGGAAGGTACGGTGCTGATTCGCCGTGGAGAAAGTCGCCTGATGATCGCGGTCGACCTGCAGCAACCGGGCGTGTCGTTGGAAGTCGACGATGCGTCGCTTGAGCCAATCGAGTGAATTGGGAGTCGGCGGACTGGATCGGCCGCCGTTATTGATTGGCTCTCTTGATAATTGCTTCGCCTCGCCGCGAGGCCGGAAACACTCGCGGTGTTTTCACTGGCCGCTGCTCCTCGTCGGCGCCGAACGATTCCTGAACCGAACTGGCTTGTGGCGATTGGGGCAAGGGGGGCATCTGCCATTCGGGCAAGTTGCTTTCGACGACGCGGCGCGAAGTCGGACGTCCGGAACGCATGACGGGCGCGCTCGATTGCTCTTCGGCGGGCGGCGGTTCGTCGGGATTTGCTCGCTCGGCGGCTCCAGGTTCCGCGTCGCTTGGCGAGAACTCCATCTCTGGCATTTTAGGTGCGCCGTCGGGATTCACGGTGTCGCCGGCTTTCGGCGGCAAAGGGACGCTTTCCATCGGCGGCTCGGTCGGCGTGGGTTCGTCAATCCCGAACACCGGACAACTTGGGCAAACGTCCGGCCAGGGCCGCCAGCAGGTGGGGAAATAGCCGGCGCATGGGCCGCAAGGGTAGCCCACCGGCTTATCCGGGCGATGGTGAGTCGGCGGGTGAGGACGTTGACTTGCGCACCCTCCCGAGATCAGAGCGCCGGCGAGCGCCCCGACAAATAGGAACCATCTGCCTCGTAAAATAGGCGGCGAAGAACCGAGCGACGCATGTCGCCGAAGCGCCCTCGCGCATCTACCCTGTTTCAGCTTTTTTTCAGACATGTTCGTTAAGCTCTCGACCATCGTTGATTCTCGCCGGCGGCCGGGTCGGTGGCTAAATCGCCGGCAGGCTCAATTGGATCCGTTAAATGCCGCCGCCGCTGCCGCTGCCAAAGAACTTGATGCCCTTCGCCGTGAAGGTACCCATCAAAGTCGTGCCAAAGATGCGCATCATTGGCGTCGAGACCTTGCTCAAAGCGGTGCCGGTGGCCATCAAACGATCCTGAGCGATGAAGACGCGGTCGCCAGGCAGGAGTTGATAGTTCGTCGACGGGTCGCCGCGTTGAGCGAGGGCGTGCCAATCGACCGGCAACACCTGGTCGTAGCCTGATCCATAGGGCGCCGGCCTAGCGACCCAGATGCGCTTCGAGGAAACCTCTTGCATGCCGTTGATTTCGGCCAGCGCATCGAGCACCGTTTCGTTGCCGGTGATCGAGAATTTGCTGACGCTGTCGCCTTGCCCCGCCCCTTCCATGATGACGTAATACACTTTGCTGTTGTAAGCGAAGATGTCGACGGCGACTTGCGGGGCTTCCAAGTATTGAGCCAAATGCTGTTCGATGGCCTGCTTGGCTTGCATCTGCGTCATGCCGGTGATGTAAACCTTGCCGTAAGTGCCCAAGGTGACCTTGCCGTCGGGACCCACCATGCGCTCGCCAATGATTTGCTGTGCGCTTGCACTTTGCACGAGCCTGAGCGAAACTTCAGGCTCCTTGAGGAATTCGAGCAGGTGCTGGCGGATGGCCTCTTGGGCCTCTATGACTCCCATGCCCGCCACACGAACCGTGCCATAGGGTGGTCCCAAGTCGATCAGGCCGCCTGGCTCCACCATCACCTCGCCCTCGATCGGTCGGTCGGGCAAAGCGCCGGCGACTTGGAGCGAGAGCTGGTCGAGGCTCTCGATGCGATAAGGGGGCTTAGGGACGACTTTCACCGCGTCGATCAGCAGAATATCGGGTGGCTCGATGATGTAGTCGGGCAAGGTGACTTTGGAGAGCTCTCGCGGCACGTCGGCCGGCGGCGCGGGAACCTTGGGATCTAAGTGTCCGCTCGGCGGCGCCCAATCCCGGCTGCCGATCTGCGCGGAATGGCAACCGTTGGTCAACAATGCCGCGACCATCGCGGCCACAAGAGACCAGCGTTGGCCAGGGCGGGAAGCGTGGGACATGGGCTCCGTCCTTGAATGCGTCAGGAATCTCCGTTTCCATGCCGCGTCCGAAAACATCTTCGGGATCGGCGGCATCGCTTATAGTGGGAGATCGGCTCTTAGGGCTTGCTGGCTTTGCAACGTTTTGCCGGCATTTCGCATTTATTGCGGAGAAGTCGGTAGAGAGTAGCCCGGATTATTCACCGGCCCACGCTATGAGTTGACACAGCGCGTTCACACTAACCCGAAGCGCAAGCGAGATAAAAGCGTTCCTATTCCTCGCTTGCGCTTCGGGTTGGTGCAGGCCGGTGAATAATCCGGGTTAGCGGCGCCGCCAGGAGTCAGGCGAAGCTACCCCCTTCGTCCTCACCCAAGGAGTGGGCAAGATGGGCGGTGCGATTCGGATTTGCGGGACGCCCGCCGCGAGTTTGCGCCCGCTTCGTTCGGGTTGGGCCTACCGTTTACGTCCGTCTGCTCAGGACACTCGCCGTTCGGGCAAGAGCCGTAACGTTGGCGGACAAATACCGGACGGCTTGCTTCGCATCGCGAGCCGAAGGCACGCCCGAGAGATACTAATACATGCCCATGCCGCCCATGCCCATGCCGCCCATGCCGCCGCCCATACCACCGCCGCCGCCCCCCGATGTAAATTTGCGGCCGCCGCCTGAAGGCCCGCCGCCCATATTCGGATAGTAGTGCGAGTAATTCATGCGGGTTGCGACGCGGCCCGTGGGACGGATTGTGTTGCGCGGTCCATAGGGCGTCATGATCTCGGCCTGCGTCTGTTGAATCTGCCGGCCCAAGCCGAACATCTGCCGGCCTTGCTGGAGATTGAAGTCCTCTTGCTGGACTTGGGGCTGAACCAGCGTGTAATAGTTGAAACCTGGGTCGGCGCCCGGCCGAACCAGGTTCAAATAGGGGCTGACGTAAGGCTCGTTGCTGACGCCGCGATACCGCCGCGGGGCCCGAGGCCGGTTCTGCGAAAAAGCCTCGTTCGAAACCATCAGGATTGCGAGCGACGCCGCCGGGACAATCAAGGCCGCCTTGCATACCTTAAGCATTTTTTGATCCTTATGCTTGGCGTTTATGCCCGCCGGTCCCTGCGCGAGGTCGCCCTCGAAGAACCGGCCTTTGAGCCAGGCTTTCAGCCGCGAAATCGACCGCTTAGGCCCGGCTGACCGTTATTCTCGCACATCAGGACTTATCGGTGCAAACGTTTGCACCACTTTGGTCATTTTACCTGCCCCGTATCGCCGGTCAATTTAGGAGGACTCCTAGACCCGGCGCGCCTATAGTTGATTATAGGTATTCCGCCGGCAGAGCGGATTAGCCAGGAAATTCGAGTAAAACAGCCAATTTTGCACTCGAACAAGCAGATCGCACGTGCAACCCGCCGCGCGCACCGGCAAGACGAGAGGCATTGTCGTGCCAGACCGTCCCTTTAGTTTTCTTGATTTAGTTTATAGAATCACCGGCCCCCCCGAGCCCGAAGAGGCCCTTCACCGTCCTCTCGTCGGCCGCTTTGCGGAACTTGACGCGACGGGGAAGGCTCAGTCCCCCTCATCTTGGGCCGTTCTCCACGGCGTCTCCGCATCCGGGGCGCTTTTAATTCACGCGCACCCGATTTCGGCGAGCGAGGTGGTCTTCGAACTGGACGTTCCGGAGAAGATGATCCTGTCGGCGGTTTTTCATGTGAACGCATCGAGTTTGGTCGGCGAATTAGTTGAAACGTCCGTCAAATTCGCGCAACAGCACGCCCCGTTGATCGAACGTGGCGGATCTGCTTCGGACTAAAGGCAACGGCTCCGTGCCGGGGCGAGAGCAGGCTGCCGCATGGTCGAAGCCGCGGCTAAAATACTCGCATGAGGCATGGTTCGCAAATCGATCCGCCGAACAGGTTCGACCGGGTGCGGCAAACGCCCGATCTCGAACACGTCGAGTGGGATCAAGAGTATCTCGATGGGCGACTCCAGCGCGCGATCGAGTACCTGCCCGACAATTCTCAAAGTCTCGTTTCCGAGAACGACTCGCCCGACGTGCCGTTTCGCTATAGCGTCAATCCTTACCGCGGCTGCGCTCACGGTTGCAGCTACTGCTACGCCCGAAACTCGCACGAATATCTGGGCCTGAACGCCGGGTTGGATTTCGAGACGAGAATCCTGGTCAAGCACGACGCCCCGGCCCTGCTGCGCGGCTTTCTCGGCCGGCGTTCGTGGAAGCCCGAGCCGATCACGTTCTCCGGCGTCACCGACTGCTACCAGCCGGCCGAACGCCGCTATCGGCTGACGCGCGGCTGCCTGGAAGTCGCCGCCGAGTGCCGCCAGCCGATCAGCATCGTCACGAAGAACGCTTTGGTCGTGCGCGATCTCGATCTCTTGCAGCCGATGGCCGCGATGAACCTGGTGCAGGTAAACTTATCGGTCACGACGCTCGACGACGAACTGGCCCGCACGATGGAGCCGCGGACCAGCATTCCGCAAGCGCGGCTGCGAGCGATGCGGATGCTGGCTGACGCCGGAGTTCCGGTGCGAGTGATGGCGGCGCCGATCATCCCCGGGCTGAACGATCACGAAATCCCGGCGATTCTGGCGGCGGCCAAAGAGGCCGGCGCCGGCGCCGCAGGGTATGTACTGTTGCGGTTGCCATTGAACGTCGAGCCGGTGTTTCGCGAGTGGCTCGCGCGGACGCAGCCGCTCAAGGCCGAAAAGGTCGAGAGATCCATTCGCCGCACGCGCGGCGGCAAGCTGAGCGAGGCCGCCTGGGGCACGCGCATGCGCGGCGCCGGGCCGCTCGCCGACCAGATCAACGCGATGTTCGAAGTCTTCGTCCGCAGGCTGAACTTCGCCGGCTTGCCGCCTCAAGATTGCAGCCAGTTCCGCCCGCCGCAAACGTCGGGGCAAATGACGTTGTTTTGATTCGCCACGGCGCCCGTCACGTTGCGATCGGCGAGGTGCGGTCCACGACGTGCAGCGGCAAGTTCGTAAATCGAGACAGTCGCGAGGCGATCGACCGCGAGGCCAGTGCGCTGCCCGCGGGATCGACCAGGCAAACCGAGTCCCCGTTATACGTCTCGCGGCGCGAAATGATGCCTTTTCACGACAGCGGCTGTTTGGTTTAATACGCCCATTCTCGATGACTCCGTAGACGGAAGGGTGGTCAAGGATGACCCGCATAGCTTTTTCGGAAGTAGATCAGCAGGC
>DATKRK010000237.1:0-5193 GCA_035532215.1 Pirellulales bacterium
GCCTGCTGATCTACTTCCGAAAAAGCTATGCGGGTCATCCTTGACCACCCTTCCGTCTACGGAGTCATCGAGAATGGGCGTATTAAACCAAACAGCCGCTGTCGTGAAAAGGCATCATTTCGCGCCGCGAGACGTATAACGATCGTGTTGCGTTGCGGGGCGGCCCGCCGCGAACTGCTGGCGCTCGACCCTCCGAAGCGCACCGAGCCCGCCGACACCGCAGGCCGGCCGCTGACCTTGTCCGGACTCTTGGACGAGCTTGCCAAAAACCCTCCGCCCAGGCCCACCTCCTTCGACCCGCATCCCCCCAACGTCATGGACGTCGAGGCGATTTGCCGGCAGATTGCCGAAATGCCGCCGGAGGAGGAGGGTCCCGAGAAACAGGCCGCCTGATGCCAACACATCGTGTCAATTACGCCTCTGTCTCCGCCAGCGAGCCATGAAAAAGGCCAACGGACTTGCGGAAGCCAATCTCTCACGGAAAGAAAGCAAATCCTTTCGCAGCCCCCTGCCATCTGGTAAGGTTGCAGTTCCGTTGAATCTTTGGGGCGGAGCGACGGCCGCCGGGCTCACGAATCCCTTGCTTGGCGAGCTCGAGCAGCTATGGCGGCGACCGCTTCGATACGACCGGGCAGTATTATCGGCGGCCCGACCCTGCCCGAAGCGGTCTACGGGTATTTCTTGAAACTGCCGCGGATCCGGTTTCTGCTGGCCGACGATCCAGGCGCGGGCAAGACGATCATGGCGGGTCTGCTGCTCGAGGAACTCAAGGCCCGCGGCCTGGTCCGCCGCGCGCTGATCGTTACGCCGGCCAACCTCACATTCCAGTGGCAGCGCGAGCTGGCCGACAAGTTCCGCGAACAGTTCGACGTGATCCGCGGCGACGTGCTGCGGGCGAACTACGGCCAGAACCCCTGGGTCCGCCGCAGCCTGGAACGCATGCGGGCTCGCCGCCAGAAGATCCTCGACGATCCCGAGGCGTATCGTCAGGAACAAATCGAGCGCAAGCTGCCCGACGACTTCGAAGATCTGACTGAAGAAGAGCTGCAGAAGATCGTCGATCAACTCGAAGACGAAGTTTTGTCGGTCGACCCGGCCGCGCTTCGCGAAGAGATCGGCCGGCTGGCGCAATTGGTCGCCCATGCCAAGCAACTCGAAGAGCGCGACGTGCAAACCAAACTGCTCAAGCTCCGGGCGATCTTGCAGGAAGAGGGCCTCTTCGACAATCCGAAGATGAAGCTGCTCGTCTTCACCGAGCACAAAGACACGCTCGATTACCTCGCTGGCGACGGCCGCGACGAGCGCCCGCTGGGCAAGCTCCGCGAGTGGGGACTGACGCTCGCGCAAATCCACGGCGGCATGAAGATCGGCGACCGCGACACGCCGGGCAGCCGTATCTCTGCCGAACGCGAATTCCGCGACCCGGCCCAGGTGCTCCTCGCCACCGTGGCCGCGGGCGAAGGCATCAACCTGCAGTTCGCTCCTTTTCCTTGCAGAGGCGCTTCACGACGGGACGACACTTGTGCCGAACTTTATTGAGTTGAGGCGGTCACGGAAGTGCATTCGCGGGTATCTACTGAAGCTGGAATCCTTCCTTAAGGCTCCCAAGCTGGCTGTTAATGGCGGCCTTCGATTCTGCATTCGGCTCGGACTCGCCGTCGCCAAATTCAATTTGAACGCGAAATACGAGCGGCGATCCGGACTTGTTCTTGATCTCCAGCAATTGCGGCATGATGTCACCGAGGTCTTGAATCTCGGACGGTTCTAACGCCGCTTGAGCCACAAGCGTCTTCGATCCCGGCGTGGGGCTCGCGCCGCCGCCGAATCCACCGACTGCACCACCGCTCCCGCCACCGCCCGTCCCGCCTCCTGCACCGGCGGTGGCAACCTTGATTGTCACGGTTTGGGCGGCGGGCAATTCGCATGGCCAGGGCGCGGAACCTTCCTCCAATGCGATAAACCTCGCTTGGAGCGAGCCGCCGATCACGTCCCGCACCGACTTCCACGGCAGCGTACTTCCTGCCTGCTGGGACAGTGCGGCGGCAATCGCCAGAGCGGTTGTTTTGTCCTCTTTCCAAGCGCCGGGCAGATTCTCCGGTAGGATTGCAGCGGCCGAAATGACGGCGGGCGGTGCTCTTAGCTTTGCCGCCGGGCTCAGTACGCCCGCGGGAATCGGCTCGGCCAATAGGCTCGCCGGCCCGGACAATAGCCACACCTTACCGGCGTCAACCGCTTCAGCGATGGCAGCATCGATGACGTCCGAGGCTGCTTTGGGCACTGCCATCGCTTCGCTGAAGCCGCCTTTATCAACTTGGACTACCTTGGCGCCGCTGAAATAGTCCATCACAGCCTGGGCCGTGATCTCGTCCGCGGACCACAGATCTGGCAGCGCCTTGGGCGCAAGCAGCTCGCCAGGGATGTCGCCCAATTCGGCAGCTTCTGGCAGCACGAGTTCCATCGCGGGATCGTTCAGCGCCGCGGCGTCGGGCCGCCCACGCCACCAAGTGCGGAACGTGCGGTCGGGCCGCGTGAGCTTGAGCACGAACGTGCCCTGCACGCAACCTTCAACCAGCGTCTCCACGATGGCTTGCGATTTCAGCATCTTGGGCAGGTGCGGCAACTGGGCGAACGCCCCGGCCAAGTCCTTCACGCGGCGGCTGGTTTCGCCGCCTTTCCACAAGTTGTACGGCCCATCGGGCAGAAGGGCGTCGGCCGTGATCGCTGTATCTTGCACCCGCGAACGCTTGTCTTTCTTGATCGTCTCAAAGTGGGCGTCGTCGCTGACGGTGATCTTAAAGGCCTGCACTTCGTCCTTGTCCGAGACCGTGACGACAATACAGTACGCCTGTCGGATCGAGTCCGGCACTCGCCCCTTGGCCTTGTCGATATGCATCTTCAGCGTCTGTAGCCGCGCCACGTCCACCGAACCCTTCTGCTGCCGCTCTTCGTCGTTCTTAGGCGTCAGATCGTCCAATACCTTTTCCCAGGCCATGTGATCGCGCACGCGGGCCTCGGCAGCGCTCAGCCCGTCCTTGGACGCCGCCAGCAGCAGCACCGCGTTTCGGAACACGCGGGGCTTGTCGGGCCCGCTCGTTTCGTCCAGAAAACGCTTGGCTTCGCCGCTGGGCTTGCCCGACTCGGATGCGGCGCTCGGCAAGAGCACGGCGTAATGGAACAACCCATCGTCCTCGATATCTTTGGGCTTCGTCGGCAGGGTGTGAACTCGCACGCCAGACGCCGATGCACCGCTGGTGAGCGTCTTGAGTTTGCCGATCTCTTCGATGAGCCGCGCCCGGACGACATCGTCCTGAATCTGCGCCGCGGCAGCCGACTGCATCTGATTTAGATTCGGTCGGTTGCCGAGTCGCCATTCCGCCGGTAACTGACCGTCCTTCTCGGGAATGTTGGCGTCGTCGAGCCAGTAACTGTTTCGCGCCCAACGCCCCAAGCCCTTCTCCAACTCGATCTTGTCCGGTCGGCACGGACCAACGAGCAGCAGCAAATCGCGCGTCTTGGCGCTGCGGCCTGCCGGTTGGGAATGCAAGAACGTCGCCATCACAGCCTGCTCGATCTCGCGCAGCTTCAATCCGACCGCATCCGCTTGCACCTGGCGTGCGCGCGCCAGTTCGTTCTCGACGATGCCGGTCCATCGGGTCGCCTGCCCATCGCCGACGATGGTGTCGGCGATAGATACGAGTTCGCGGGCCGCCTCCGACAACCCGTCCTGCTTCGGTGCGCTCAGGAAAACCGCCGGCCCGACCAACGGACTTTCATCCCATTTTTCGGACTCGCGCAGCGCCAGGGCGAATGTGCGCAACACGCCGCGAGTTTTCTGGAATCGCTCAATGCCCGCCGCCCACTTGGAGTAAAATACTTCGGTCAACTCGGGATGGAACGGATAACTCTTGAGATACCGCTCTTCCGCCGCCGCGCCTTGTTTTGCCGTCTGATCGTCGAGCGCCGAAATCCCTTTCAGAGCCGCGATGACGTGTTGGGGCCACGTGCCGCGCAGCTTCACGGACTCGGAGTCAAACAGCCGACGCCGCAACACCTCGGCTACGTCGTCTTTCTCAACGGGCTGCACGGCCGCCTCGCGTTGCCGCTGGAAAATGTCGTACAGCTCGGAAACGATCTTCTGCCCCAGCGCGTCGGCCTGGTCCTTGGGTTCGCTGGACAAGAGCGACGCCACGATGCAGCACTTCTCGACCTTGGCGGCCGCCTGGGTCAGGTACTGAAAGAACGAAGTCAAAATATCGAGCCAACCCGGATCGGACCGCACCTTCACCTTGGCGTACAGGAGCACCTCGTCGATTAGCAGCAGCGTGCCCAGCTTGGCCTTCAGCGGCAACGACAGCAGGTCCGTCAGCGTGTTTTCCGCCGGCGGAGAGTTGCGTTCCTCGGCTTTGCCTTCGGCATGGAGCAACTTCAACCCGTCGTCGCCGGCGATCTGGTAGGCCAGCACGCTCCACGGTTGCTTAAGCCGGCGCACGGCCCCGTCGGGGCCGCGCACGTCCATGCCCGTTTCGACGTCGAGCTTGTCGAAGCACAATGCCGCCACCCGCGATTGCGGGGGCGTCTGGCCGATCGAGGCTTTGAACTCGCCCACCGCCGGCAGGTCCGGCAAAGTCGCAGGATCCTGCACCAGGTGACGCATGGCGATCAAGGTGTGAGTCTTGCCGCCGCCGTAGGTCAATTCGAGCTGACGCACGGCCTTGTCGTTCTTGCCGGCCAGACGCAGCACGACATCCCGCACTAGATTGCGCAAATTCTCGGTCGCGTAAGTCAGCGCGAAGAACTCCTCGGGCTTCTCGTAGATCGGCCGCTTGCCGTTCTGCATCATGACCTCGTAGAGGTCGGCCGCGAACATGTGCAGCGGCAGTTCGCCCGATTTCAGATCGGCTCGCAACTTCACGACCTCGTGCCACTTACTCCAGGGGAGCTTCGCCATGATGTATTCCTCGCTTCGAAATGTCGACGTGGCCGACAGTGACTGGTGTATACGGGAGGGGTTATTCGTCTTTGCCGAACGGCAGCGTAGGGCCACGATCCCGAATCGCTCCCTTCGCACCGATGTGGTTGCTGATACTCTCCAGAAGCGACCGCTCGCTGTTGGTCGACAATTCGATCAACGACTGCACCACGCGTTTGAACAACTCGTTCCTGCGCAGCGCATGTTGATCGAGAAATTCATCG
>DATKRK010000238.1:0-49817 GCA_035532215.1 Pirellulales bacterium
AGCCCGGATTATTCATCAGCCCCGAGAATGCTCGACAAAGCGCTTCACACTAACCCGAAGCGCTAGCGAGATAAGGCGATTGCTCCACCTCGCTTGCGCTTCGGGTTGGTATGGGCTGATGAATAATCCGGGCTAGTGCCTCTTCAAGTCTGAGTTGATAGGTGAGGGAGGGTGGCTGGCGGCAGAGCGAAGCGATGCCCCAGCGAACTGGGGCTTCGCCTAGGCTCAGCCGCCAGCCACCCGACTGTCAAAATGGCTTTGAAGAGGCACTAGAATCCTCGGCCCAGGCCTCGCCTTCCTAGGCCCGTGCCAGGCGTCCCAAGCGGCGCCGCCAGATCGGGAACCGGGTAAACTCTCGAGGAGCGCATGGTTTCGGCTTCGGCCTTGGTCGTAATCAACAAAACCTGGCTGCGGATCACGTAAGTCAGGTCCATTTCGCTCAACAGCAGCCGCAATGCGGAACGCAATGTGATGCCCTTGAGCTTGCGCGTGACCGGCGTGTCGGTCCCGATGCCTTGATCGCTCAGAGCTTTGTCGTCGAACTGAATTTCGATGCCGTGCCGCGCCTTCAAGTAATCCACGACCTCCGAGAGCGGCTGAGCGACGCAATCCAGTTCCGTCTTTTCGTCGAGCGCCGCGACGAGTTTGGCGTCGTTCGGGCTGCTCTCGGCGAGATCGGCCGCCTGGTATTTTTTGCGGCGTTCGGAGAGTACCCGCCAAACATTCGCATCGGGATACACGAGCGGCGGCTCGTCCGGCGTCGGAACCAGCGACGACTCGACTTGATGCATCGAGTCGATCTCGGCTTTGTGACGCGCATCGACGACGGCGTTCATGCCCGCCGCGTACCCTGCCGTGTGAGCCGTCAGTTCGGCGTTCGCAGCGCTCACCGCTCGCGGTGGTTGGTTTGCCGCGCCGGCGTCCGCTGCAGCGTCGCGGTAGTGCTCTTCGTCCATCAAGGCGTTGAATCGCTCCAGCAACTCGTCGATCTTTTGGTCTTGGACAGGTATCTCGGGATTGGGACGCGTGCGAGGTCGTCCCTCATCTCCCAGCCGCTGGCCAAGCCGGGCGCGCTCGGCTTTGACGATCGCCTGTTGGCGAGCCGCCTTAAAGGAGGCCTCGACATAGTCGCTCAGTTGCGAACGCAAGTCCGCGTCGAGTTCCGGCGCCTGGGCCACCTTTTCCAGCAGCAGCTTCAACATCTTGGCAGCTCCTTCGGGATCGGAAGCCCTCATGGCACGCGATGCTTGCACGGAGTTGCGCACTTCGTTACGAAAGAACTGCTTGTAAACGCGGTGCTGCTTTGCGACTTCATCGAGCAAACTGGCGTCGGCGGGCTGGGACGAGGCCCCGCCGGCGGCGGCATCGCGACGCGCAACCGTTCCGACCGGCCTTAATTCGAGGGGTAACGTGTAGGGTTTCGCACGCCCGCCCCGTTGCACCGTTTGCACGTCCGCCTCTAAGGCGCCGGCTTGAGCATTGAGCGGATCGAGTCGCTTTGCCTCCCGTACGAACCGTTCGGCCCGGTCGATTTCTCCAAGCGCCAGAGCCTGTTGTCCGAGCAGAACGAGCCTGGCAGCCTCGCGACTGACCAGGCCGCGCAGCTCGCTCAGCCCGGCGGCGCCGACCGTCGGCAGACTCAATCCGCCGTCGCGACGAGCCGCCTCGACGAGCTTGGCCAAATAGGCGTTTTCAGGGTCCGACGGCTGGGGCGTCAGTTTCCATTTCAAATCGAGCGGCTTCCCTCCCGCTTCGCCTTGCACCTCGATCTCGACGGGCGCTGCGTTTCCGGCGGTTGCGGGCATTTTGCCCAACAACACCGTGTCGCGGTCGAAGCGCAAGGGCGGCATGGCGCGGAAGTAGACTTGCCAGTAGCCCTCGGGCAGTTTCACGGCAGACGGCCAGATCACTGTGGCCCGGACGACGTCGGCCAGGCTGGCGCCAATTTGAGACGGCTTCCACTCTTCGCGGTCCGACAGCAGAATGCCGCCCGTGTGATGCGCGATCGCTCCGAGCAATTGATGATCGACTCGCGGCCCGATGCTGTAGCTGCTGACGGAAATTCTCGCTTCGACGAATCGTTCCATCAAGCGTCGCATGTTCTCGGTGAACAGCAGCTTCGCCGTGCTCATGCCGTCGCCGATATAGACCGCCGAGCGAGCGCGGTCCGCCTCGGCGCCGCCCGTCAACTGCATCGCCGCGGCGGCAAGCGCGCCGGGCATATCGGTCGAGCCGAGCGGCACGCGCGCGCGAAGCTGAGCCAGCGCCCGGCTCATCTCGGCGCTATGGGCGTAAACGAACGTCGGCGTGAGCGGAATTGCCTGCACGTCGACGGCCAAAAGCGTCACGCGGTCGCCATCGTCGAGACCCGCCAGCAACCAATCGAGCGCGGCCAAGGCTTTGTCGCGATAAGAGCCGGTTTGACTCGCCGAAGTATCGAACAGGATTGCCACGTCGCGTGCAGGCCGCGGCGGTTCGGCAATCGACGGCATCAACTCCAGCGCGAAATAACGCTGGCCATCGGGCGCGGCGAAGGTTTCGATTTTCGCGAAATGCGCTCGCGGCGAACGAGCGGGCCGGTCCGCTGCCGACGCCGAGAAAACATGGCAGAACAGCCCGAGGGCCGCTAAACAAAACGACCTCAATGAGCATGACACGGTGCATACCTCCCCCGAGGAGCAAGCGCGCGCCAGCGTCTCCCTGGCGTTGGCACGGCGCATGATTCGCCAAACAGATCCACACCGAGGAATCCTGCTTAAATCTTAGCCGACTCAAGATTCCATTGTCAAAAGAATCCCTTCTCGACAAAGCGTTTTTTGCCCAAAACAACGGCGAAAAGCACAGTTTATCCCCAGAAAATAGCTACTTAGTCCTCTGGGAGGGGCGCCCATCTTGTCAGGAAATGAATGCGCCGCGATTTGTGCTTCGAAAACCGGAATTTCCCCTCGATTCGAGCATTGCTCGATAGAATACGTTTCGTTTGGCCTTCCGTACGGCAGGCCACGACCCTATTCGCCATGACTTTCAGCCATCTCGAATAAATCCGATGCCTTGGGCGCCCGATCTCTCACGCCGCGACTTGCAACCCGAGTTGATCGACCAGGCCGATCTCGATGCCGGGCGTCATTTGCACGCGCTCGAAGGTCTGGTGCGAATCAACATCTTCAGCGGCAGCGCGGGAATTCTTTGGCCGCCGATCCGCGACTTGATTTCCGCCGATCCGCGACGTTCGTGGCGGCTGCTCGACGTGGGCGCCGGCGCCGGCGACCTGCCCCTTGCGTTATGGCGCAAGGCCCAGCGCGCCGGATTCCGTTTGGAAGTCGAAGGTTGCGACAAAAGCGGCAGGGCCGTCGAACATGCCCGGCAGCGCGCCAAACGCTCGAACGTTCCGGCTCGGTTTTTCGAGTGCGACGCACTCGAAGACGCGTTGCCCGACGGCTACGACATCGTGATGAGTTCGTTGTTTTTGCACCACCTCGACGAACCTCAGGCGATCGAATTATTGCGGCGGAAAGCCGCCGCCGCGGGTCGCTTGATGCTGGTGAACGACCTGGAACGTAGCTGGGCCGGATTCACGCTGGCGTATTGGGGGGTCCGGCTGCTGACGCGCTGCGACGTCGTCCATGCCGACGGTCCGCAATCGGTGGCCGGCGCTTTCCGTCTGGATGAAGTCCGCGCGCTGTGCCGTGCGGCGGGGCTCGAAGGCTACGCGCTGAAGCGTCGTTTTCCGTGCCGCTATCTGCTCGCCTGGAAACGCTGACGGAGAGGCTTCGTGGCGCAGCCGACGGAAGATTTCGACGCCTTGGTGATCGGCGGAGGTCCGGGCGGCGCGACGACGGCCTTGCTGCTGGCCCGAGCGGGTTGGGCGGTCGCCGTCGTCGAGCGCCAACGATTTCCGCGGCGCAAAGTGTGCGGCGAGTATTTATCGGCGGCGAACTGGCCCTTGCTCGAAGCGTTGGGCGTCGCCGAATCGTTCGATCGCCGCTCAGGGCCCGAAATCCGCCGCGTCGGGCTGTTCGCGGGCGAGGCGTTCGTCGGCGCCGATCTTCCCTTGCCGAAATCGAACTCCGCGAGCCGCTGGGGGCGGGCCTTGTCGCGCGAAAAGCTCGATACGATGCTGCTCGAACAGGCCGCATGCTGCGGCGCCGAAATACGGCAACCGTGGCGCGCCGTCGAGTTGCACGACTGCGGCGATCGTTTTACCTGCCGAGCCGTCTGCCAGGAAGACGGCGACTGCCGAGAATTGCGCGCGCCGATTGTCGTCGCGGCGCATGGCTCGTGGGCGCCAGGGCGGTTGCCGACCGAGGGACCGCGGCAACCGAAGCGGGCGGGAGATTTGTTCGGCTTCAAAGCCAGCTTTCTCGACGCTTCGCTCGACGACGATCTGATGCCCCTGCTGACCTTCGCGGATGGTTACGGCGGCCTGGTTCACTGCGACGGCGGGCGGACGGGCCTGTCCTGCTGTATTCGCCGCGACCGCCTGGCCCAGTTGGGCCGCAACGCGGACGAATCGGCGGGCCAAGCCGTGCTCGCATACCTGTTCGAAGAATCCCCGGCGTTGCGTGCGGCCTTGGGCGACGCGACCTGCGAGACGCCTTGGCTTTCGGCCGGCCCGATCCGGCCGGGGGTGCGAGCGGCGTACCGCGACGGCATCTTTCTGGTCGGCAACGCGGCGGGCGAGGCGCATCCGGTCGTGGCCGAAGGCATCAGCATGGCGATGCAAGCCGGTTGGCTGTTGGCCGAGCGGCTCATTGGCGCCAGCGACGCAAGGCTTACGCCAACGGCGCGAGACCGCGTCGGTTGCGCTTACGCTCGCGCCTGGCGGCGAGCATTCGCGCCGCGCATTCGAGCGGCGGCGAGCATCGCCCACTGGGCCATGCGTCCGGCCGCGGTGCGAGCGAGTTTACCCGTCATTCGCAGCTTCCCGCGGCTGCTGACCTGGGGCGCCTTGTGCAGCGGGAAAACTTCGAGTCCTTGGCGGCGCACGATCGACGTCGAACATAGAGGAAGCAGATGGATCTGACCATTCTGGGATTGGGCACGGCGGTTCCCGAACACCGCATGACTCAAGGCGAGGCCGTCGATTTGGCGCGGCAAGTTTGTGCTCCCGGCGGCGATCAGGCCCGCGCGCTGGGGATTCTCTATCGCCGGGCCGGAGTCGAAACGCGCCACACGGCGCTGCCTTATCAAACCGTGCTCGACTGGTTGAACGCGGAGGACGAAGGGGGCGTAGCGACATGCCTTCGTCTGGGACCGACGACCCAAGAACGGATGCAGGTCTACGCACAGCACGCCTGTTCGCTGGCGGTTCGGGCCGCGTCCGCCGCGCTGGACGCAGCCCAAACGCCGGCGGCGACGATCACCCACTTGGTGACGGTGTCGTGTACCGGGTTTGCCGCGCCGGGCGTCGACTTCGCGCTGATCGGCCAACTGGGCTTGAACCCGTCGGTCGAGCGGGTGCAGGTGGGTTTCATGGGCTGTCATGGCTCGATCAATGGGTTGCGCGTCGCCCGCGCGCTGGCCGCTTCCGATCCGGCGGCGCTCGTCCTGCTCTGCGCCGTCGAGATTTGCAGCATCCATTATCAGTTGCAGTGGGATCCTAAAAAGTTCGTCGGCAATTCGATCTTCGCCGACGGGGCGGCGGCGATCGTCGGCCTGGCGTCGTCCGAGGCCGATCGGTCGAACTGGCGCGTGGCGGCCACCGGTTCGCGGCTGTTGCCCGACTCGTCGGACGCCATGCGCTGGACGATCGGCGATCATGGCTTCGAGATGGAGCTTTCGCCGCGCGTGCCCGAATTGATCAGGCAACATTTGCGTCCCTGGTTCGAAGACTGGCTCAAGAGACAAGGGCTTGGCATCGCCGACATTGGCTCTTGGGCCGTTCACCCAGGCGGGCCGAGAATCTTAAGCGCCGTCGAAGAGACGCTCGGTTTGAACCGCGCGGCGTTGGCCGTGTCGCGCCAGGTGCTGGCGGACTGCGGCAACATGTCTTCGCCGACCGTGCTGTTCATCCTCCAGCGGCTGCTGGCGCAACGGGCGCCGCGGCCTTGCGTGATGCTGGGCTTCGGCCCCGGCTTGATGGCCGAAGCCGCGCTGATCGTTTGACGGCCCGCTCGCTACGGGCTTCGTGCGCTGGCTGAAAGACGGGGGCTTGCGACGAACAAGCATTCGCCGGCGGCCAAACCTCCTAGAGGAACCTCATGCAAATCGCAAATCGAACGTTTCTGGTGACCGGCAGCGGTTCGGGTTTGGGGGCGGCTTGCGCGAAAAGGCTGGCGGCGGCCGGCGCCCGCGTGGTTGTCGCCGATCTGAATCGCGACCTCGGCGCCCAGGTCGCCGCCAGCATCGGCGTCGCCGCCCAATTCGTTCCGACCGATGTCGTCGATGAAGCGAGCGTTTCACAGGCCGTCGAAGCCGCTTGCCAATTCGGACGATTCGCCGGCGCCATCCACTGTGCGGGGATCGTGGCCGGCGGTCGGGTCCTTGGCCGCGATGGGCCGCACAGCCTGGAGTTGTTCTCCCAGGTGATCCAAGTGAATCTTACGGGCACGTTCAACGTCGTGCGGCTGGCGGCTGCCGCGCTTGCCCACGTCGAGCCCGACGAGACGGGCGAGCGCGGGGTGCTGATTGCGACCTCTTCGATCGCGGCGTTCGAAGGCCAGATCGGGCAGGCCGCCTACGCCGCCTCGAAAGCCGGCGTCGCCGGCATGATCTTGCCCATCGCACGCGAGCTGGCGGCGCAGGGCATTCGCGCCGTGGCGATTGCTCCCGGCATCTTCGACACGCCGATGATGGCCAGCCTGCCGGGCAAGGTTCGAGACTCGCTGGCCCAACAAATCCCTTTCCCGCCGCGATTCGGCCAACCCGACGAGTTCGCCGCCTTGGTCCAACACGTGATCGAGAATCAAATGCTCAACGGCAGCGTGATCCGGCTCGACGGCGCCGTGCGGATGGGGCCGAAGTGATTGTGATTGAAGGACTTATGTCGGACTTGAGTTGCGATTATCGAGGCGTAATCTCTGCGGATGGAGTCGATGTTGGCAGCCCGGCGGGATTGACCGAAACCATTGACCTGATGGAATTTCGGGTTATAAACGCCCTAAGCTGGGATTGACGTAACTGAAAACGCAGGCACATGGCAGGTGCAGATGCTAGTCGAGTTGGGGCTCTTGGGATCACCCAAGAGGGGCATAATCGTGCAGACCAGACGTGGCACATCGCTAGCCAATTTTCTTGCACCCCCACCCGATCACCAAGCCAAGTTGACGTATGCCAGCTTCAGAGCAAGGTTTGGGATGCGTTGGAGGATGAGAACAGATGCTTCTGGAGTCTACAATTGCGCTGGGCTTGTGTGGGCCAGCCGTCGCACTTGCCTAACGGAGGAAAGTGAATGGCGTGCCATATTAAAAGAGGATGAGTATCGCCGCATAACAAGTGAGCGAGAAGTCGCCGTTGGTGACGTCGTCGTTTATGTGAGACGCGGCTCAAACGAAATTATCCACGTCGCAAAGGTTTGTGAGAAAATATCAATGGCCGGTGCTGGATTGGAGGGCGCTAGGCCAGTACTTAAGGCCCTGAGCAAGTGGGATAATAGATACGGAGAAGATGTTCATGCAATTGAAGATGTGTTTTTGAACGGCGGCGAGGCGTTCGACGTCGAGTATTGGACGGATAGAAAGAATTGATTTTTCAACGCTCGTCGGAGGCAAAAAGATAATGGCTGCGAATGCGCTTGAGGCACTGATTTCGCGGGAGTTTACGGACTCTCTCGGCGCATGCCCGACGCCGCAGGGCCTGTGGAGGTGTTTACAGCGATCGAAACACGTGAAAGATGTGCGTGATTCTCTCGCACGCGGTGAAATAACCGAGGAGGGATTACGACGATTTGTTGACTCGCTCCAGCTTGACTTTAGGCGCGGAACGCAGTTCGTGCATGAACACGTGCTCGCCGCAATTGCGGTTGCGCTCGAGAGTCGTCGGACAAGATTTGCGGAGGACTTTTTACTCGATCTCGCGCGGCTGAAAAAAATTTCAGAACTGGATATGGCCCCGAGGGTCGCCGGGCTGTGCTTGTCTGAACAAATGAAGCTACCCCGAGCGACGAAGAAGCGATTTAGGGCATATTCAAAGACAGTTAAATACTGGAGCGGCGGAATCATTGTTTGTCGGAACGTCGCGCCCGCGCAGTATAGTCGCATCACTAAGATCAAAGTCCCGCGGAAAACACATGCCTAAGATCGAGTACTTTCTGGTGGCCGAATCGTACTCAGAAGACAAGGACTCTGGTTATCTCAGCATATTCAACGTCTTCAACACAGTTCGATTCCAGAAACTTCCGGCGACCATCCCGAAGGTCGTCGCAATATCATGCTGGCTGTCATCGGCCGAGGAAATCGAACAATCGGCAAATGCTCAGGTCACTTTGAGATTTCGCCTTCCTGGCCAGCCAGACCCGCAAGAGTTTCGCGCGAATTTCGAGAGCGACACCAGATTTCAGTACGTAGTACTTGAGCTGTATGATGTTCCGGTCAAAGAGGCCGGGGATATTTTGGTTGAATTGCAGCTCAACGGAAAACACTGCGCGACGCACACGATGTCCATTGCGGCGATTGAATAAGGGGTCTGCGTTCTCGAAACCCTCGTAGTCGCCTGAATGCCATGCGATCAAGCTTGCAGCATCGCTGAAATTCACCTCTTCCGCCGCTGCAACGTGCTATGGCGCACCCATGGCCGCTTCAGGTGCAATCGGACAGGCAAACTCAACGATGGCAGACGACGACTCTGAGAAACCGGCCGACGACCCAGCCGGCGCGGACAGGCGGCCGGGAGAAGGCGTCATCCCCTACGAGGCGCTTGAGTTGCTTCCCCTGCGAGCCGCGGCGTTTGTCGCCTACCGGTGCGCGGAAAGGCTGCGTGAAGATCACTCGCGACGAATGAGCGCCCGCGGCGGCATGCAGGGGATTGCCAACGCCAAGCAGATGAACGACCTGCTGGCGTCCATGAGACACGTGGCTTGCGCCCGGGAAATCGACCCCAGCGCCGTGGCTTCGCTCACCGCTCTCGGCGAGTCGTTTCCGCTGCGTCACCACGCCAAGGATCGCGGGCTTGCCGAGGTGGTGCAGAGCGCCGCCTTCGCGGCCTCGAGCGCACTGAAGTCGGACGCCGGCGCTGTGTTGCGGCACGTCAGCGACACGATCGGCCGTTATCTGGCGTACAAGTTTCCAGGCGAGCAGTTAGCCGAGCTGGAAGGCTCGGCGGAGCCGCATCTCGAGTGTCCGGCCGAACTGAGGGAGATCGCCGACGACATACGGAAGCTGGAGTCGCTCTCGCTCGGCGTCGCCGGCGAGTTCGGCCAGCCGGTTCCGCCGAACAAGTTTTCGTAGCTGCGTCAGCAATTCAAGATCTCGGCCGTAATCAGCCAGCGCAATTGCCCGGCGCCGGCGGCGATCTCGTGGTCGAATTCGATGGCGGCCACGGCGCCTTTGGCGAAGTGCAGCGCGAGCCGCGGTTCGCCGATCAGGCTGGCGGTGAGCATGCCCACGTCGGGCGCGTGGCCGACCCAGGCTACGTCTCCCTCGGCTTGTTGCCGCGTCCATTCGATCAGCGGCGCGAGCGAACTGCCCGGCGCCAGGGCCTCGAGTTCCGTCACCGGCGGTTCGCTGGCCACGTTGGCAGCGATGATCTCGGCCGTTTCCCGGCAGCGCACTAGCGGGCTCGAAGCCACGTGCCGCGGATCAAAGCCGCGCTTGGCCAATTGTTTGATGAACTTGCGGAATCGCTTTCGCCCTGCCTTGGTCAACGGCCGCAACTTGTCCTCGGGATACTCCTCGCTTGCGTCCTCGGCCCAGGCGTGTCGCACGATGTACAGCAATTAACGATTCCTCCACAGCACCCGATCGTCGATGGCCAACCCCGCTTGCACGGCTGCAATATCGACTTTGAAGCGACGCGCGTCCAGCGGATAGCCGGCCGTCGGCTTCAAGTCCGGCACGTTGCGGGCCCAAAAGTCGTTGAAGGCCAGCATCGCCAGTTCTCTCAGATACTTCGAGGCCATCGAAGCCAGCGCGGTCGGCAGATAGCGTTCGGCCTTGGTGCAAAACTCGACCTGCGTGCGGCGTTCGCTCGGCCCCCACTGATAGGTGCTGCGCTCCGGCCCTTCGGCATAGACCTCGACCAGATAATCGGCGACGTGCTGTTGCAGCAAAGCCTGATACGAGTTTCGCCCGCCATGCTTATCGCAGATTACGGCGACCGGCTCGTCATTCAGTTCGGCGAGCTTCTCGGCCAGCAGTTTCAACGTCAACACCGACAACACCGTACACTTATTGCCGTGCTCGTCCAACAGTTCGTTCCACTCTTCGGGAAACACCGCCCTGCTGCGGACGGCGAGCAGCCGGACGCCGGCTTGTTCCATCGCCGTTGGCAGCCGGGCGGCGAGCGCGTCGATCGCGGTTTCGTCGGCGTGGACGGGCAAACCGCACGTGAAGTTCAGATGCCAGGGAAGCCGATCGAGCAAGCCCGCCGCAAGCGGATCGAGCGCCTGCCAAGCGTCGTGCCAGGTTGCCGGCCGCGCGGAGCAGAGTCCTAACGCCGCCAGCAAGCCGGTTTCCAAGGCGCCTAAGCCAGCGCCCGATTGATAGAGCGTCTTCGAATCGGCCCAGACGACGTTCTTCATTACCGGCGCGACGGTCGCCGCGCCGCTGGCAACCGAGACTCGTTTGCTCTTCGCCGCCGGCGATTTTGGCGGAGTCGCTGAGACGGCATTGCGCAGCAGCTTGTAGAGATCGGCTTCGCACGGATCGCCCGGCGCCTGCCAGACCGTCGCCGAAACGACCAAGGGTCCCAGGTTCGGCCCATACCCGGCTTCGTCCGTGCCGACCAGATAACCCAAGGCGATTCGCTCAGCGGAATAGGAAACCGGGAACAGAGAACAGGCGACGGATTACCCAGCGCGGCCTTCGGCCGCAACCAATTGAGCCACGGATGGAACACGGATAAAACACGGATGAAATGCAGAACGAGGCTCTTCCGCAGAATTCATGGGCGGTTTTATCGCTGGTTAGCAGGGTTGGGGTTGCGTTTTCCAAGGCATTGCCGGGCAAATAAACGTGGCGTTGGTAAGTGAGACGCCGGTGAGGAGCCGAATTGTAAAACACCATGTCCGATCCGTGTTCGATCCGTGTTTCATCCGTGGCTCGCCCCCGCCAAAATCGCCGCATGAATCTTCGCGAGACGCGGAGAAATAGAACGTTTGTAGTACGGGGGCAAGGGCGGCCGTATCGAGAGCAACCGCCAGCCCGCAACCACCCACACGATAGAGCGCGTCACTCAAAGATCAAGTACCCGAAGCCTTCGGGGACGGGCGCAGCGGCGGCGGGAACGGTCCACGATTGAAAGCCCACGCCAGGAACCGTGCGCTGAATGCCCAGGGCCCAGACGCTGCGCGGCCCCGGCGCCTCGCCCGTGAGCGCGGCCGCCGGAATGGCGGCCTCGGCCGACCAGCCGTCGTCGTTCGAGTCTGCCGCCACGAACCAACTCGGGTTCCAACTGGAGTCGCCCCAGCACGCTTCGCCGGTCCAGCCGCGATGATCGATCGTGAAGCGATAGCAGGTCGTCCAGTCGCGGTCCAAGTCGATCAAGAAATCGACGCGGTCGTGGGCCGACAAGTCGGGATCGCGAGGCCGGGGACCGCTGGCGGGTTCATACCCAGCTCCCGGCGCCCGGCGGCAATGGACGCCGAGGTACAGGAACTCGCGATCGTATGCCACCAGCGCCACGGCCGGCCAATCGGCGCCGTCGCCCAGCGCGCTGCGCAGTTCGACCGGCTTGCCGCGAGTCCAGAGATCGTCGTCGAGCTTGCCGTCGAGCCGCGGCTTGGCGCCCGTCGCCGCGTACAAGATGGTTTTCGGCGGCAAAGACTGCGGTTCGGCCAGCCACTGCTCGCCCGCGGCGCAGGTCCACCAAGCGTCGTGGGGCCGCGTGCGAACCAAGTCGAGGTAAAAGCGTTCCGACTGTCGGGGGAATCCCTGGTTGCGCCAAGCCGACGCCAGCGGAAACCGAACCGGCAATTCGGCGTACACCGCAGGGTTTCGCTGTTCGAGCAGTTTACCCAAGCCCGCGGCGCGCGTCGGACGGTTTGCTTCGGCGCTCAGATCGACCGCGGCGACGGTCGCTTGCCGCACGGTCAGGTTACTCGGCGGCACGAGCGGATCGGCGGCCTGTCCCAACGGCGGCGGCCCAAATCCCCCGCCGTTGATTTGTTGGGCGGTCGCTGCCGCCTGGTCGGCCCGTTCGTTCTTCAAGAGTTCCGAACGCCGGGCCGCTTCGCCGCTCGACCAATATTGCACCAGCCACACCAAGGCCGCCTGCGACAGCGGATGGTTCGGATAGCGATCGACGAGCGTCTGAAACGTTTCGGCGGCCATCTCCCAACGGCCGGTCCGATAAAACTGTCGGCCCAACTGGTGGATCACTCCCGCGGCCGACGAATCGTCGAGCCCCGCGGTCAGTTCGCCGATCTGCGCCAGGAACCGACCTTGATCCTGGCGCGAGAGTTCGGGCCGCGACAAAATCGCCTGCATGTTGCGCTGCTTCTGCGCAATCCGCTTCATCGCGTCGAGCCCCTGGGCGGGATGCTCGATCAGCACGCGCCGGGCCTCGCCGCCTGGATGCAACGTGATGCCGCTGAAGAAGTCGTGTTCGCCCAGCCCTTGGGGCAGGCGGTCGATGTACGAGCGAAACCCGAGCGTCACGGGCGGCGTCTCGAATTCGTCGGCAATCAGCCCACGCGATGCGATCGCATAGTCGGCCAGCGAGGTTCCCAAGCGCCCGGCCAATTGCGAGGTCGTGATGTTCAGCGTGCCCAATTCGCGGCCCGTCAAGCTGCCGAAGACCTTCTTCGCTTGCCAAGGGTCGAGTCCCATCTGGCTGATTTGCTCGGGGAACCGCGTGGCGTCGGCCGCCTGCTCGACGACGCGCAGCACGATCTGATTGACCACGTGACCGAGCGGATCTTGGCCTCCTAAGCTCGTGGCGTGCGTGAGCATCACGTCGGGTCGCCAGGTGCGAATCTGCTGCACGAGATGCGCCTCGAGGCGCTCGAGCCCTGCGCCGTCGTTCGCTCGATTCCAGCCCTCGACCAACTGCTCGGCCGAAAGCGACAAACCGGCCTGGCGCAACGGAAAGGCCCAGGCCATTTCGGCCGCGCTGACGCCGACGCCGACCAGCGCCTCGCGCGCTCGGTCGGGGGCGGTCGCAAAGCGCTGTTGTCCCGGTTCCGCGTCTCGGCGATTCAACAACTCGACGGCGGTCAAGTAACCTTCGTTGCCGGCCAGACGGACCAACAGTTCGAGCGGCGTCGCCGAGGCTTCGCTATACACGGCCAACAAGGCTGCGCGCGTTCCGCCGGCGCGCTGACGCCGCCAACTGCGGCCGCCGTCGTCGGTCGCCAGCACCGTTCCCAAGGCGCCGACCGCCCAGCCGTGCAGGTTATCGACGAACGAGATGGCGCGCAAAGGCAAGTACTGTCCGGTCGAGTGCAGTTGCCAGCTCTGGCCGCCGTCTTCCGAGTGCAAAACCTTGGTTCCAGGCGAGCCAGCGATCCAAACTCGCTGTCCGCGAACTTCCAAGCCGCGCCAATCGAAATCGCGGCCGGCTTCATCGACCGGATCGCCGGCCGGCGTTTGCCAACTCAGGCCCAAGTCGCTAGTGGTCAGCACCAGCCCGCCGTCGCCGACGAGCCAACCGGAGACCGGCGCCGCCAGTTTCATGCGGTGCAGCCCGCGCAGTCCGAACGCGGGCGAACGGGCTTCTTGCAGGCCCTGGCGACGCACGGCCGCGACCATGCCCGCGCGGCCGGCCAAGGCCCCCGAATGCGGATCGACCAAATCGCCCGCCAGCCAGCCCTGCGCGAAAACGCCGCTGAGCGGCGACCAGGTTCGCCCGCCGTTTTCGGTGACGAACGCGCCGCTGGGGAACATCGCCGAGGTCTCGCCGATCGCCCAACCCAAGGCGCCGTTGAAAAACTGCACTCGCCGCAGCCGGGGGAGCAACAGGTTTTTGTCTTGGACCCACGTGCGGCCCGCGTCGCGAGTTCGCAGCAGCACGCCCTGCGAGGCCTGCGTATAGGGATGGAACGTTCCGCCGGCGACCCAACCGTTTTCCGGGTCGATGAAGTGTACGCTTTCCAAGCGGCAGTTCACGCCGGAGTTCTGCAAACGCCAATGCTTGCCGCCGTCGGCCGTATGCCAGACGACGCCGCGATCGCCCACGGCCCAACCTCGCTGCGAGTCGACGAACGAGACGTCGGTCAGTTCGGCGTCTTCTTGCATCGAGCGGGCGTAGGTCGGCGCCGCCGAAGGCGCGGAGGCGTCGGCCTCCTGTGATTGGGCGCGCGGCGACGACGCGCCGCAGAGCAAGCCGGCGAGCATCCAGGCCCAGCACGGCGGTTGCGGTCGTTTTTGACGAGCCATCCAGCGCTCCTTCGCGAGGTGCGTCGATCCTAGAGAGTGCGATTGGTCGCTTCGCGCAACGACGCCCCACGCCGCCCGGCGCAGTTGATCGTCGCCGCGCCGCAGGGCGGCGGCAATTCTAACCAGTTCGTCCGTAAGCACCTAGCTCAATGAATCGCCGACGAGCGACATCGACGTATGTAGACGTTCGGTGCAAAGCCTGTAGGGCACGCCCTCCGTGGCGTGCCGTAAACTTCGAAATCGCGTCGATTCGCGCTTCCCGGCGCCGCCGCGGAGGGCGTTCCCTACAGAGCCAACCGCGCGAAGGCGTGCTTACGCCCAGCGTCGTCCGCGGAAGTTGCGGCGCGGACGCCGGTGCTAGCATTGCTGGCGCGCGAGAGGAGAAATCTTTCGATCGCAGGCAAAAAACTGCTTCGAGAATTCCTCGCTCGCGTTATACTGTCGCCTTCGAGCGGCGAGTTACCGATTCGCCGCCGGCGGCCGCTCCCGCGGCGGCCGTCAGGAAAGTCAACATGCACTTATTTCGATTGGGAGGGAACCCATGACCCGGATTCCGTTGCGCAAGGATGACGAGCAGGCGAAAGGGCTCACCGAGCGGTTGGAGATGAGCACGGCCGAAATCGGCCTTTCGGTGCGAACCACCAATTGCCTCGAAGAGCGCGGCATTTTCACGGTCAACGATCTGTTGCACTGCACGCGCGACGATCTGTTGAGCATCTCCAATTTCGGCGAAAAGACGCTCGACGAGGTCTACAAGGCCCTGGCCAGCATCGGCTTCACTCGCGAGCCGAAGCGGCAAGCCGTCGGGGCGTCGTAGTCGATACAGCCGTAGGGGGGGCGCTAGCCGGCTCGCGCCGGCGCAGCCCCGCCCTACGCGTTGCCCTCGCGGGGATTTGACGTTCGTCGAAGGCCGACCTAGCTTTTATTGGGCGTGCGGCTCAAATACTTTCCCCGCGCGCTTCAGGAGCTAGACATGCCTCAGACTATGGAAACCCCTGCCGATCGGTTCGTCGACCGCCGCCAGCCGGAATCGCCGCTGGGCGCGCCGGGGCGCGAACGACGCCAATTCGCCGACAGCCACGACGAGCTTTCGCCGGATGCCCGCGAACTGGCCAACGCCATCGACGGCTACAAGCTTTCGCACCGCCGGCGGTTTGTCACCTACGAAGAGATGATGTCGATCATCCAGTCGCTGGGCTACCACCGCTAGCCGCGGCGGCGGTTCGCTTGGGCGGCGCCTCGTTCGGCCCGGCCGCTAATTCGCCGCTTGAGCAGCGACGCCGCGCAACGAGAAGCTGACTCGGTCGAACACGATTTCGCCGCGTTTCAGCAGAAAGCGGGCTTCCCGTCGCTGCCGATCGACCACTACGGCGGCGTCTCGAATCTCTTGCCTCGCGAGCGCCGGTCCGCCGATGGCTTGGGCTCGGTCGAGCGCCGCGATGAATTGCCTCAACGATCCGCCCTCCGTGCTCTCGGCCGAACCGTAAAGCCCGCCGTGGTCTTCGACCAGTCTCAGTTCGTATCTCTGTCCGCCCAAACGAACGGTCGCTCGGGCCAGCACGCCGACGTGCGACTTCCAAAGGACGCCCAGAGCCAGGCCGATCGCGATGATCGCAATCGGAACGCCGATCCGCAGACTCACCCAACTCGGCGGAGGCCGTTGGCCCGCATCATCCGCCTCGAAGGCGTCCGCCTGTTCGCTCATTCGGAGCTCCGCGGTCCAAGGGCCGAAATCAAAGCAAGTCGCGCTCGCCGCGGCGGCACGGGTAGGCGTGCGTTGCGCGCCGCGCGGGCCTTGCCGTTGCGGTCTTTGTACGTCGCCTTGAACACTCGCACTCTTCACCTGCCTTTCTGCCGCTTGGCCATCGCCTTTTTCAAGGCGCGGTCGATGCGGTCGATCGTTTTGTGCGACGCGGTGTAGTTGCCGCTTTCGATGCGAGAGATGGTTTCTTGCCGCGTGCCGGCCAAGGTCGCCAACTCTTGTTGCGTCAGCCCGGCCGCACGGCGGTCGCGAATGATGTCGCGGGCAAGCGAGACGCGTGCATACTCGACCGCGGGAAACCGCCCCTGCTTGTCCGGTTTCGGCAAGGGCGGCAAGTTGTCGTCGGTCACGGGCGCCAATTCGCTCGCCTTGGCGCACAGCCGATCGTATTCCGCTTCCGGCAACAAAACGAACCGCTGGCCCGCCACTTCAATTCTCTGTAGTGCAATCATGTTTCACCTTCGTCATGGAATCGGTCGCGATGCCCGACGCGCTCCACCACCACTTGCTCAGCCTCGACGCGAAACTGCAAACGATAGTCGCCCGTCCGCAGCCGGTAATGGCCCAGCCAGGTCGCCCCGCAATGGTTTTGCTCCGCTGACGTTCGGCCAGTCGGCCAACCGCGCCAGCAACTCGACCATCCGCGACTTGATCGGTTTGGGCAACTGGCCCAACTCTTTCGCGGCGTCTTGTTCGAGCATTACGTCGGGCATGATTTTTATATGATATCTTTATGCGTCCGCGTTGGCAACGGCGCCGGCCGATAGCCGATGAACCCGCCGCACGACCGGCAACTGGCGAGAATTCGGCCGTTCGGCGAGCGCCGTCAACAGCGCGCCCAGCGAAGGGTAAGCATTGCTACTCAACGGTCACACGGTCTTGCCGTTGCGCCGGGCAAGAGACTATACGTCCGCGTTGGCTAACGCTGCATTGCGCGTTCCAAAGCGATTGACGGTCCTTCCGGCAGTGCGTCGAGGCCGCGGAGCCGACCGCATCGCAATCAACTCATGTGCGCTTCAAGTTTCCAACGCTCGCCCGCCAAGCCGGCCGGGACGAAGGAAGGTCTCGCGGTCTCGACTAGCAGGCAGGCCGAATTGCTCGCTAAGTCCCGCAAGTTTTTGGCAACCTCGTGTTGACGTGGCCTTCCACTCCATCCACAATTAGGCGCGAATCATCCGGCTGGGGGGAGTCTCTGTGACTATCGCGGCATGTTACGTTTCGGCGGAAGGTGTTGTCTTCGGCGCCGACAGCACGAGCACGATGCAGGTGATGGATCCGGGCAGGAAGGAAGGCAAGGAACACTATTTCAACTTCGGTCAAAAGGTTTTTGAAATCGGGGAAAAGAGCACCCTCGCGGTCACGACATGGGGCCTCGGATCACTGGGCAGCACCAGTTACCGAACGCTTATCGCATTGCTGGCCGACAGCCTTATCGCATCACCAGCCAAGTCGGTCGAAGAGGTCGCGTGGCGATGGAATCAACTCTATTGGGACTCGTACTACCGATTTTTCGCGGGCTTTTTTGAGCGAGCCAGATTTCTTGCGGGTAAGCAAGACCGGACCGAAGACGAAGAGTTGGAGCTGGTAAAACTGCACGAGACTTGGTTCGCCGGCTTTTGCCTGGGGGGCTACGTTCTGCCTAACAGAAGCCCAGAGGCGTACCAGATGACTTTTCGGGTGACGATGCCCTTGGCGGAGCCGCCGGTTAGACTCAGCATGGGAGCCGCAAAATTCTGGGGATGGTCAAACCTGATAGAGCGTGTATTATGGGGAGTGGATGACAATGTTTTCTCTGCCGTGCTCAAGACGGGCAAGTGGAACGGCACCCCGGAAGAATTGGCGCAAGCGTTGCTCTCTCAGCAGCTAGGCCAGCCGATCGATCTTCCTCTGAGAGAAGCAATCGATTGGGTTCATGCCTCTATCTACACGACGATCAAGGCGATGAAGTTTTCCCATTGGGCGCCCTATTGCGGCGGTCCAATTGAGGTTGCAGTCGTTTCTACCGATCGTCGATTTCGTTGGGTGAGGCACAAGGATTTCAGCGCCGCACTTTGCTAAAGGCCGGAGACTGATTCTCATGCTTCCGCAAAATCAACCTCAAACGCTTCGCGATCTAGCACTATCGCTACCTCCATCGACGGCGGTAAAGGATGCGCTCGAACACTATGAGCGGACAGGCGCCTATCGCCCAGAGGATGTTAGACGCATTTTGGGCGATCCCGCGCGCGGCGTCGAGTTCGGCCCAGGCATCACGCACCGATGGCTTGAACACGCGGTGGAAAACGATAAGCCGCCGGAGTGACGCGGCGACGCTCAGGCCACTGCGGCGTTCGTCTCGCACCCGACGGGGCGTGTACCGGGGCGCGGGTTCAAAATGTGGGGAGGTTAGGGCATGGCCGAAGTCATCGAGCGCAAAGCAACGCGGACGTGACCTCGGAAGTCCCGACGCTGCTAGGTGCGCTCTCGCAGTCCGGCGCATAAAATTGCCCGCAGCTTACTTATCCGCCGCCACGGCGAACCGATAAACGGTGGTTTGCCGGTAAGTCTGCCCCGGCTTGAGCAGCGTCGAGGGAAACAGCGGCTGGTTGATCGAGTCGGGATAGTGCTGCGTCTCGAGACACACCGCGTGCCGCTGGCCGAACGTGGCGCCGCGAGATTTCAGCGTGCCGTCCAGGAAGTTGCCGGTGTAAAGCTGGATGGCCGGTTCGGTCGTGAAGACTTCCATCGCCCGGCCGCTGGCCGGATCGACCAAACGCGCCGCCAGCGACAGCGTTTCGCCCGGCTGCTTGTTCAACACGTAGCAATGGTCGTAGCCGCCTGGGTCGCCGCCGACTTGTTCGATCCGCGCGCCCAGGGCCGTCTCGCGGGTGAAATCCATCGGCGTGCCCTGCACCGGCCTGATTTCGCCGGTCGGAATCATGCTCTCGTCAACGGGCAGATAGCGGTCGGCGTTGAGCGTGAGACGTTCCGAGAGCACGTCGCTCTTGCCGCCGTCGGCCAGGTTCCAATAGGTATGATTCGTCAGGTTGATCGGCGTCGGCTTGTCGGTCTGGGCCGTGTAGTCGATGGTCAAGCGATTGTCGTTATCGAGCGTATAGACCACCGTGGTCGACAGCTCGCCGGGATAGCCCTCTTCGCCGTCGGGGCTGACGTAGCCGAGCTCGACGCCGACGCGGTCCTGGGCTTCGATCGGCTTGGCCTTCCACAGCTTCTTGTCGAATCCCCGCTCGCCGCCGTGCAGGTGGTTGGGGCCGTTGTTGGTCGCCAATCGATACGACTTGCCGTCGATCGTAAAGCGTCCGCCGGCAATGCGGTTGGCGACTCGGCCGCAGAGGGCGCCGAAATAGGGATGGCCTTTCAGGTATTCGTCCAGCGTGTCGAAGCCCAATTGGATTTCGCCCGGCTGGCCGCGGCGATCGGGCGTTTTCAGCGACGTGATGGCGCCGCCGTAGGTCATGATCTTGACCGTGACGCCGCGGGCGTTGGTCAAGGTATAGAGCTCGACTTGCGCGCCGTCGGGCAGCTTGCCGAAGGCCGACTTGGAAACGGACATTGCGGTCTCCTCCGCCAGGACGGCTCCGCCGCCGCACGCCGCGAGGCCCATCGTCATCGCGCCAAACGCAAACGCCGCGCTCGACCGAAGGATCAGCCGCTTGAACGAATTCGGCGGGGAAATCTGCATGCGGACGACCTCCGGCCTTTCGGCTTTCCGAGCCACGCTAAACATCATCGCCGCACGTCGGCGGAGCCAAACAAGTGCATTCGCCCCCAGTCTGACCCGCCGGCGGCGAGGCGTCAAGCGAGTTCTTCCGCTGCGTCGTCGGCAGGCAAATCGGAGACGCGTAGCGCAGTAAAGGGATCGCGCTCGGCCGGCTGGTCGCCCCCGCGCGCTTGCGCGGAATTCGGTCGAGCGCCGCGCCGAACCGAATGGAACTGCCAGACGAAAGCGATCGCGATCAGTAGGCAGATCAGAGCCAGCATCAGCGCCCGTTCGTGTCCGAGCAGGTGAAACCAAATCAGCAGCCCTGCCGACGCGGCGGCGATCAGCGAGATGAACAGCTTGACGGGACCGCGCTTCATAATGACTCTGCGCGCGTGAGTTTCGAGCGCCGCCCTGGCGTTTTGCAGGGCCAACGCCCGCATGGCCGCCCTATCACTCGACAATTCGGCGGGCGCCGCCCGAGGCCTGATCTCGCTGGCGTCCTTGAACGCGGGGGCCGCGACAGGCGCCGCCTCGGCGGCGATTGGCTCGCGCGGCCGCAAAGGTTCGAACCGCTCGCGATGCGTTTCTGCCAGCGATTGACTGGCGGCGCCTTTCGCGCCTAGCCGCTCCATCAGTCGGGCCATGTAATCGTCGATCGAATCCTCTTCGCCCTCGTCAGCCGCGGCGGCGCTGCGCGAGTCCTCGTCTCGCTCGGCTCGGGAAGAACACTCCGCTTCCTCTCGGGGCTTGGGCTCGGCTTCGTGCGGATCTTCCCTGGGGGCTTCCTCGGCCGCGGCGCTCTGCGCGCCGATGCCGAAGCGGCTCAACAAATCGGCCGTACTCTTCGGCGACGGCTGCGAGCGGCTTTCGTCAGGCTGCTTGGAAGACGCATCTTGCGAGCCGACGTCTCGCGCTGCCCGGCTCGCTTCCCAGTCGGCCCGCTCTTGCTCGAAACGCTCGCGGTCTTCGAGGATCGCGGCTTCCTGTCGGCGGCGCTCTTCCGACCAGGCGGCTCGCTCTTCTTCGAACGCCTCGCGTTCCGCGGCCAGTTCGGCTTGCAGCCGCGACAATTCGAGTTCGCCGGCGATCAGGCGTTGCTCGACCTCCTGCTCGCGGGCCGTGTCTTTCGGTTCGCTCTTCGCCCGCTCGGCTTGCCAGGCCGCTCGCTCCGCTTCGAGCACTTGGCGCTCGGCGGCCAACTCGTCGTGCAGCCGGGAGACTTCTTGCTCGCCGGCAACGAGGATCTGCTCGACCTCTTGTTCGCGCGCGGCAAGGCGGGCCGCAAATTCCTGTTCGCGGCGTTGTTGCGCCGCGCGCTCCTCGGCCAATGCCCGGCGTTCGCCTTCCAATGCATCGCGCGCCCGCGCGGTTTCTTGGTCGGGCAGCTCGCCTTGGGCGGCGGCCGCTTCGCGATCGGCCAACTGCGCCTCGCGCTCCTGCCGTTGGGTTTCGCAAGCTCGCTGCCGCTCCGCGAAGCCTTGCCGCTCGGCGGCGAGCTGTTCCTCGCGCCGGGTCATCTCTTGCTGCAAGTCGATCAGGCGAGCTTCGCGCGCTTGCGCCTCGGTTTCGAGCTGCGAGCGGCGAGCCGACCAGTCGGCCCGCTCGGCGTCCCAAGCCTGCCGTTCTTGCTCCCATTGATCGCGGCGCCGCCCCAGCTCGGCCTCGCTTTCGGATCGCAGCCGATCCAACTCGCGTTGGCGCGCGGCGAATTGCTCCTCGCGCCGCTGATCCTCGGCCGCCTGGGCGGCGCGGGCTTCGGCCAGGCGCTGTTGCTCGGCCGCCAGCGCCGCCTGCTCGTTCCGCAAGGATTGGAACTGGCCGTTCAATTCCTCGGTCAGGTTCTGCCGCTGGGCGGTCCAGGCCGATCGACGACGCTCGTGCGACTGGCGCTCGGCGGCCAGTTCGGCCAAGCGGTGATTCGCCTGGTCGATCTTTTCGTTCAGACGCGTCCGCGCTTCGTCCTGCACGGTCTCCCAGTCTTGGCGTTCGGTCGAGAACGCGGCGCGGTCCGCGTCCAGGGCCCGACGCTGCGTTTCCAACTCTTCGCGACCGGCCAGGAGCTGTTGTTCCCACTTGGCGAACTCCGCCTCGCGTTGCTCGCAGCGAAGCTTCCAGATCTGCTCGCGCTCGGCCAGCTCGCGTTCCAGGCTGCGTCGCTCTTCGCTCCGGTCGGGCTCCGCCCGCACTTGCGGAGCGGGCGGCCGGCTTGCGGCGCCGGCGGCCAAAACTTCCAGCTCCAGAGGTCCGAGCGTCAGCCGGTCGCCGCGCTGAAGTAGGGCGTCGCTGAAGTCGCAGCCGTTCAATCGGGTCTCGGGCGACAGGCGCCGAACGATCGTCTGCGACTCGCCGCGCAGGATCAGACAGTGCAGTGGTCGAATGCCGAATTCGTCGAGGTGCAGCGTACACGTCGGATCGGAGCCGATCGTGCATTTTCTAGCCGAGATTCGCACGGTTTCCTCTCGCCGTGCGGCGCCGCGAATGCACAGCGCCAACTCCTGGGGCGGCTCGCCCAAGAGGCCGAGCCACGGCGGGGCGGCGGACATCCGGCTTTCGTCGGGTGCAATATAAGTCAGCGAATCCATGAGCACCGTCTGGCTCCGCGCCAAGCAAGGGATTGGCGCAAGTATTTAGCGACTAGGGCATTTAGCTTACGCCTTGCACGGCGTCAAAATCGCTGCCCCCCTCGTTCTGCTGGAGATATTCCCTAGTTTTCCCGATCCGCAGAATTTGCCGATTGCCAGGCCGGGAACCGACAAGGATTGTAAAATCGGCTGCATATCTTTGCCGGTAATGTCGATTATCGGATAGCGTTCGGCGGGGCAGGCCGGGAGGCGGCGGCGAGCGGCTGCCAAGGAACCTAAGTGTCCGTTGGGAGTCCTCGAAACAAGCGGGTGAGAAAACGCGGCCGCGGGCGTCGGAATGGCGTAAAGCATTGTTGGCTTTTGGTTTGTCTGCCGGCGCCGGTTGCGTCAGGCAAGGCAGTTGAATGCGCAGATTCCGCCGACCTGTTATGGCTGGCATGCGTACTATAGTTTGGTTGCGGCCGGGATCTCCAAAACGGCGGAACTCGAGAGGCGGCAACCAGAAGGAACTGGGTTCGAGGTAGTTTAACGAGCGTTCGATTGTCGGCCGGTCGGAGGGGGGGCCCTCGGCATGGCGCGAGCATCGGACTTTTGAGGGTGACTTACATGGCACGCAAAGATGCGATTCTTCACATGCGCGAGATCTTGGTCGTCCGGCGCGACGCGCTCCGCAAGGCTTTAGCCGGCGATCTCAGCCTGTTGCAGGAACTCCGCGAGCAGACGGCGGGCGATGTCGTCGACTTCGCTCTAGACTCCGCCCAGCACGAAATCAATTCCCAACTGGCCGAAGTGGAAAGCCGGGAATTGGCCAGCATCGAGAACGCCCTGGAACGAATGCGAAACGGGCATTTCGGAGTCTGCGAAGGCTGCACCGTGAAAATCCCCATGGCGCGGCTCAACGCTCTGCCTTATGCGACGTTGTGCATCGAATGCCAGCGAGACGTCGAACGCTCGGGGGCCGATTCGTCCTTCGACGCCGATTGGGGGCGGATGGCCGACAGCGGCAACGGCGACAATGAACCGTCGATCACCGATATCGAACTCGACGTTTCTTGATCCAGGGGCTTGGCCTCGGTAAAACGGGGGCCTCGGTAAAACGGCTCGTGCATTTGTCCCTCGCTTGCGAATGCCGGCCCCTGCGTTCGCGGTTGTCCCAGCATCCCGCCGAGGCGCTGTCTTCGCTCTAGGAGTGCTGTGTGATGGCTCGACGACGTTGGTTCCTGCTGGCCGGCGGCGTGTTCAGCCTCGGATTGGTCCTGGGCGTGCTGCTGTGCAGCATGTTGATGTTTGGCGGCGCACGCTCTTGGGCCCAAGACGGCTTCGCCGACGAGACCCTGGCGGCGCACGAGCGGGAGAAACTCTACGAGTCGCTCGCCCGGCAAGCGGCCGACTTCGATCGGCAGTACAACCTGGTGAAAACGGTCGTCAAGCTGGTCAGCCCGACGGTCGTACACATCAAGGCCGAGAAGCTCGACCGCTCGACTTCGACCCGGCGATACCAGCGCGAAAAGATCGAAGAGGCGGGCTCGGGCGTGGTCATCGACTATCGCGGCAAGTTCTACGTGCTCACCAACCGGCACGTGATCAAAGAGGCCGCGATGTCCGACATCGAGATCGGCCTAGCCGACGGCCGCGAACTGCGCCCGCTGAAGGTCTGGGGCGACGCCGATACCGACGTGGCCGTGATGGAAGTTTCGGCGCCGGGGCTGATTCCGGCCAAGCTGGGCGATTCGAGCCAGGTCGAAATCGGCGATTTCGTGCTGGCCGTCGGCAGTCCCTTCGGGCTCAGCCATTCGGTGACCTACGGCATCATCAGCGCCAAGGGACGCCGAGACCTCGAACTGGGCGACGAAGTGGCGTTGCAGGATTTCATGCAGACCGACGCCGCGATCAACCCAGGCAACAGCGGCGGCCCGCTGATCAACCTGCGGGGCGAAGTCATCGGGTTGAACACGGCCATCGCCAGCAACTCGGGCGGCAACGAGGGCATCGGCTTCAGCATCCCGATCAACGGCGTGCTGCACATCGCCAAGCAGTTCATCGAGCGCGGCCGGGTGGTGCGGGCCTATCTGGGCGTCACGCTCAACAACAAGTTCAACCATTCGATCGCCGTCAAACTCGGCCTCAGCCGCCGGCAGGGCGCCCAGGTCACCAGTGTCAAAAGCGGCGGCCCGGCGCAGGCCGCGCAACTGCAAGCCGGCGACGTCGTGCTCAGCTTCAACGGCGTCCGCGTCGAAAACGACAGCCACCTGATCTACCTGGTCAGCCTGACCGAAGTCGGCAAGGAAGTGCCGATCTCGATCTTCCGCGACGGGCACGTGATGAAGCTCAACGTCCGCGTCGGGGAACGGTAACCCGGGCTTGTTCAGCTTCTTGACCCCTTCGGGGTCGAATTCGTCAGCCTTTGTTGTGCTGCACAAGCGGTCTTTTAACGCCGTCCGCGACTGCAAGACGGCGCCGCATCTGTTTTTACGTAGCCCAGGCATTTATGCCTGGGTCCCGCAAACCATTTCATCGCCCGCGCCCGATCGGCGCCTCGCGGACCGCCCCCGGCGGTCCGCGAGGCGCCGATCGTAAAAAGCGAACCGCGCGCGGCACGGACCCAGGCATAAATGCCTGGGCTACATAAAAGCTGTGGCCGAAGTCTATCGGGGAATTCAAACGGAAAATACGTGTAGTACAACGAGCGCTGCGCGGCCGAGCAAATGATGCGCCGCATCAAACGATCTCAAGACCGATAACATCGTCAGGCCGACTCACTCTTCTTCCTCGTCCTCTTCGGGCGACAAATAAACGTCGGCCGCCACGGGCTCGGACACCTCGCCGATTTTTTCATAGCGCCGCCCGTTGTTGAGCGCGGCGTTCCAACGGGCGAAGACTTCGCGCGGCGACGTTGCGCCCCCGGCCAGAGCGCTGGAGGCCGGCCGAGTATCGTACAACCCTTCGTCGTCCTCGTCTTCGTCGTACTCCTGCTCGCAGAGGTTTTCCAAGCGGGCGGGCGCCATCCGATCGTGGACGAACACCACGCGGTCGCGGATTTGCTCCCAGCGCGCGGCGTTCACGTGCGACTCGGCGAGGAACCGCTCTTGTAGCTGCTCTTCGTAAAACTCGTCGATGGCGGCGGCCCAGCGCGCTCGCACCGCCGTCACGAGGATCGGCGTAAATTCCTGGCCGCGTTTCTCGCAATGACGGCGAATCTCCGCTTCCGTCGGACCGCCGCGCGCAATCATCCAATCCATGCTTTCGGCGTAAGCCCGCTCGAAATAGCCGGCGAACCCCTCGGGCGGAACGGACTCCATCGGTTTGGCCGGCCGCTCGGCCAGAAAAAGCTTCAGCAGTTCCTCGGCCGGCGCCTTTTCGTGATAGCGGATGACGTTGTTTTCCGCCCGGTCGAGCAGCGTATCGGCCAGGTTGGCATAGGTCAGCTTGCTGCCGTCCTGATAGCGCGTGACGAGGTCGAGCCACACGCCGGCCTGCGGATGTTCGTAGACGATGGCATGCACGTTTTCGGCGGGTAGCTGGAAGGCCTGCATCACGACCTCGCCCGGCTCCATGGCGAAGCCGCCGATTTCTTGGAAATGCGCGCGTCGCAACGGCTCGACGAGCGCCGCGGCTTCGTCGGCTCGTTGCCAACGGACGGTCTCGATGCGCCGCAGCTCGATGCGCAGCGGCGGGACCGGGCCGCCGAGTTTTTCCGCCAAGCCGGCGAGTCCGCCCAGCGATTTGCCTAGTTTGCGCGTCAACCAGCGCAGCCACAGCACGAGCATCAACACGCAGATGGCGAACGCCGTCACCAGCGCGCCGACGATGATCAGAAACAACTTCATGGCGATTCTCCGGACTTTGAAATATCGGCGCAACTAGGGATATCCGGCCGGCAAGTAAACGTCAGCCACGACCGGCTGCGAGACTTCGCCCACCTTCTCGTACTTGCGGCCGTTGGTTTGCGCCGCATTCCATCTGGCAAAAGCCGAACGCCGCGAGCCCGAGCCTTCTGCCGCAGAATCCGAACCGGGGCCGCCTTCCTCGTCGAAAAACTCGTGAAAGGTTTCGTCGCAGAGTTCCTCCAGCCGGTCGAAAGCTGTCCGGTCGTGAATGACGATCAACCGGTCGCCAATCTGTCCCCAGCGCTGGGCTTCCCGCGAATCGGACAAAAACTGCTCGCGGCATTGCCGCTGATAGAAGTCGTCGATAGCCGCCGCCCAGATTCTCAGGACAGCCATCACCACGGCGGGCGAGCATTCTTCGCCGCGGCTTTCGTACTGGCGGCGTAGTTCCGCTTCACTGATTCCGCCGCGCGCCATTCTCCAGTCCATGCTTTCGGCGTGGGCCTGCTCGAAGAAGCCGACGAATTCGTCGGCCGATACGGGCCTCATGGGCTTCGCCGGGCGATCGGCCAAGAAACGGCCGAGCAGCTCTTCGGCGGTCAGGCCTTCGTGAAAGCGAATCACGTCGTTTTCCGCCCGGTCGAGCAGCGTGTCGCGCAGCGTGGAATAGGCGACCTTTTCGCCGTCCAGATACCGCGTGACCAGATCGAGCCACACGCCCGACTTGGGGCTCTCGTAGACGATTGCATACGCCGCTTCGGCCGGCTTCGAGAACGCCTGGAGCAAACGCTTCGTCGGCTCGACCCGGAAACCGCCGATTTCGTCGAACCCCGACCGGCGCAAAGCGTCCTCGATCGCTTGGACCTCCTCGGCCTGCTGCCACTGGATCGCGTCGAGCTTCACGAGCTTGATCCGCGGCGGCGGGATCGAGTAATTCAATTCGTCCACGAGATCATCCAATTGATCTTCGACGCCGCCGAAAAACTTGCGGGCCAATCGCCGCAGCCAAATCGCCAACACCAACAAGCAGATGGCGAAGCCCGTCACCACCGCGCCGACGATAATCAAAAACAGCTTCACGGCAACTTCCCCGGAGTTGGCGCCGCGGGACTTGCCCGCCACGAGTCGAGGGCGACGGCCAAGGCCCGCGCTGGCCGCCGCCGTGCCGGAATTACGTTAGACTAAGAACAATCGCCGTGCAATCATTTCCAATGTGCCGAAAAACGAGCGGTAATGTCGGTTGCTTTTGCCAGTCGTTCAGCGCGTTGCGTAGCGGGTCGCAGCCAGCTCACAACTGAAGGCGACGAGTTCCAGGAATTGCAACCAGAAAGAAGGAGATCGGTCATGTGGCAGTGGCCTTGGCAAAAGCAACCCGAGCCGATTCGTCCGCCGAAAGTGGGCGGAACCCGCGCGCCCGACCGGGTGCTGCGGATCGACTTCAGCCGGCCGCACGATTTTCACTTCCGGTTTTTCAGCGGTGGCGAATGCGTATTGTTGGCTTGCATCCTCGACGGCTTCACAACGCCCGTCGATGACGACGGAAACCAACTCGGCGGCGGGCGCGAATGGGGGCATGACCGCTGGCTCGTGCTGCGCAAGCCCGACGGCCGGCGCTTCTACGTGCAGCGCGAGGGCTTGCAGTTTATTGAGGAAACCGAGCACGACCGACTGCCCGCCTAACCCGTCAAGATCGAGGGCCATCGCGTCGAGCGACGAATTTGAGGAGCATTGGCGAGAGGCCCAAGTAAAACTATGATGTATCTTGGATGTGTTTAATAAAAGGTCAGGAGTTCACTTTGAGCAACGCTGAAGCGCCGACTCGCGATTATTTTCGACGAGACCAGAGGAGTGGCATCTCTCCTCTCAATCTCGCGAAGGACTGCACGTACGCGGAGCATATTGTGCATGCTCGCGGCAAGCGAAGCCAGTTTACAAGCGTATCCCTGGATTTGAGCAACATCTGCGACTTCGGGGACGCCGACTACAAGTTAAAGCGAGAGGTTATAGCGACAGACGGGCACACCCTCGTGGAACATGAAGCCTTGATCGCTGAATTGCGAAGGGTTGCCAAAGAAGAAGCGAAGGAAGATCGACTTAGAGCTGTTCAGGCCTTAAGGTACGCCACTCGTCGGAAAGAAGGCCTTGTCAGTTGGTCGTTCGATCTCTCGGGAATAGCCCGAAAGGACCTGATCAGTTGGGCCGAGAAGTCGGTCCAAAAGTACTTTGCCCAGGTATAGACCGATGGACGAGCTATTCAGTTGCCGCAACTGCATTCAGAACTGTGGACAAAGTCTCAATGCCGGGAATGGCGCGGGGTATTGTTTGAAACACAATTCCGTTATTCCTCGGCCGAACACAACGACCTGCAAGTACCTCCACAGGAAAGATCTGCCGCATTTTGTCGTTGAGGAAGGAATCCGCGAACATGCGGCCGAGCACGCACTTTTTCCTCGACTCGTTGCTCTAGACACAAAGGAGCCGATCGAACGCATTGCTTACAGCGAAAAATACAATTGGGAAAGAGGGGAGTTCGATCCGCTTACCAATGCGCTGGCACAATACTTTAAGGCAGAACGGAGATGGGTGTTAATCCAAGCCTTCACCGGAGGAGCCGACGGCCGCCGTTCTCTTGCCCACGCCTCTCTCGTGCGTCATTACATCGATCATTGCAACACTTGGACCAGTTCTTACAGATTGGTGCTGGGGTTGCTCGAAGAAATCGACGAGACTCCTAATTTCACTCGCAAAGCCCTTGTCGCCTCAGATGGCGTCTCGATAGATGAGATAGCCGAGCACGCTTTGTGGGACGTAGTCTTTGTTAGGTTGTCAGCCATCCAGGAATACGGTTGGCACGCTGGTTTGGAGAATCTCATGTGGGCCAGTGATGCTGTGAACGGCTCGTTGATCGAGTTGGATTGGGGCAGGCTGCAAAGCGAGCTTTACAAGCTTCGCACCGAATGGATGCATGAAATCATATCTCACGCCAAAGCACACGACGCGTTCTTCCCCAAACCGGAGATCGAACAAGAGGACGCAGATTAGAGGTCCATGCCCCGCACAACGAGACGCGCGGCCTTTGCGTTCCCTCCACGTCAGCTTTGGCGCGGGCAGAACGTACGGCTCCTTGGCCGGCAACCGGCATTCGAGCCCCAGGGCAGACTCGCTGAAATCTGAGCGTCTGGTTTATTGCCTTTCCGGGCAATGAATGCCGTTCTGATTCGCGCGATGACGGGCGTGCTTGTAACGCACATTCATTGCCCGGCCATTCCTCAAAAAACGCATGGTGACGCCGCCGCGCGACGAAAACCGCCACAGATTTCCCGAAGCGAATAGAGCTTCACGGATGCTGCGTCAAGGCACAACCAGTCCAAGTCGTTGCAAATGTTCACCGAGGGTAGAACCAAGCAGCTTTGACGGAACGTTGCGAAGCGAACCGGCGGCAATTGCTATCCCGAACTGCAAACCTTCGACCTTGATGAACGTTTCTTCACCTTTCCCTGCTATGGTCTCCTTTTCTCGGAAGACTTCCATCTCGATGGACCGGTTCCCAATGAACATTCCCCCCACTCCGACTCGATTGGGCAGTACGATCGACAGCGGCGCCCCCGACAAGCCTTTGGGTGCGGGAAAAGAAAGCTCATAAACCGTAGGCCCTGCCTTCAGTTCGCGAAACTTTTCGACAAACGCCACGATGTACCCTTTGAATGCGCGCGAGGTAACTATGCCAGCCTCGTGATCAAGTGCAAACGGGAATCCGCCCGTTCTCACGTCAGTCAACGGCGCGCAATGGCCAAACAGCCACGGAGGAGTGCCAACGTCAGGTATCTGCTCGGCCTCAATGATTCCAACATCGTACTCGTCGACTGTCTCGGTGCGTTTGACTCTGGCAATGCCCAGCGGCCCCGAGATTAGCCCTTCGCGGAAACCGCCAAAGCCGAGGCCCGCGACCTCGCTACCCTCCAACGCCATGACGCAGTGGCCGGCCGTCAAATAAAAGTCGTTGCCGATGCAGAACGCAGTTCCGAAAACGTGCTTTGCGCGCAGTTTGCCGCCTTCGTCGTGCGCCGCTCCAACGACGCCGAACACAGCTTGTTTTTTTGCTATTTCATGCATCCACGGTCTCCTCGAAGTCTCGGTCGTGCTTCAGTGCAATTGATGCCGTATTGGTCGGCACGCTAGGCCGCTGGGCTGACGGTTCGACGCGGCCGCCTTTTCGCCTAAAGCAACCCTGTAAAAGCGAGTCCAAGCCAAGCGCATCTCAAAGGGCAGCATTCTTCCAAAAACGCTGACGGTTTAGTGATGTCGTTCAGACAGTAGGAGGATAATCTATGAGCCGGTCGCCGCCATTGGCGTGCATCGCCCTGGTCATGCGAGGCGAACTTCACAAGCTGCACTAGCAAACGCGGACGCCCAGAGTCTATCGTACTGTGAGGCGACATAGGAGCCGAATGGGGCTGCGGCGTAGCGACGGGATCGGCCGGTGGTTCCGGCTTTATCAACGCCGATTGGCGGCTTGAGGGAGGAGATGGATGGCGCGAGGTCGATCGGGTAACGTCGAGCGGCGCGGGCGCCGGACGGCTTGTCGGACGGCAGCGAGATGGGGGAACTTCATGATTTATAACGCGACTTATTTGGTGAACGACTCGCCGGAGGGGCAAGCCGCGCCGCGGGCCGAGAATTCCAGGCCCGGCGCCGCACGGAGCGCTCGCTGCATATAGCTGCATTATAAGCGAAGATTAGGCTCGCAAGGCGAATTGATGGCAATGATCGGCTCTAAAATGCCTCGGTTTGCTCACCCCGTCGCGGCTTGTGCGGGCAAAGACCCTGGAATTCTCGGCAAGTGCGAAAGCGGCGCGGCGGCGGAAATGAAAAACAGCGCAGCGATATAAATCGTCATGGATATAAATCATCAGCGCGGCAAAGAGACTATCAACCGCGCCGTCTTGGCCGATAAGTCTGGCCGCACGATCGATTTTGCCGCTGCCGCGAACAGTCTGCCCTAGGCCGCCGCCTGGTGCAGGCCGCGCATGATGGCGTCGATCACGGCGGTCGTGTCGACGCCGGTGGCGACGTCCATGTTGGCTCGCCACTCGGGCAGGTTGCGGCGATCGAAGACCGTGGCCCCCAGCGTCAACTCGCCGTGCGTTTCCACGTCGCCAGCCAGCCGCTCGGTGGTGAACAACTCGGGGTTCAAAGCGGCGACCAGGGCCACGGCATCGTGCAGCAAAATGCCTTCCAACCCGAGCAGTTGACGGTGCGAACGGAAAGCGAACGGCAGAATACGCCGCAAAAATCGCCCGGCGTTGGTCGATTCGTCGGGCAACTGGTCGAGCAAATCGTAGGTCATCACCACCTGGTTCGTCGCGTCGAGCGGAACCAGGGTTTTGGTCGTTCGCGAGCGGAAAACTTCGCGGGCCGCGGCCGGGTCGCAGTAGATATTGAACTCCGCGGCCGGCGTGATGTTACCCGCAGCGCGAACGGCGCCGCCCATGATAATCAACTGGCCCACCTGGTCGGCCAGACCGGGGTCGCGGCGAAAGGCGTTGGCGATATTGGTCAAAGGCCCCAGAGCGACGATCGTGATCGAATCGGGCGCCGCGCGGATTTCGTCGGTAATCACCTTTTCCGCCGGGTGCTGATGGTGCAGTTCGGCGACCGGAAAGCCGGCGTTGCCCAGGCCATCGGCCCCGAAAATCGCCCGCGAATCGACCAGCGGCGCCTGCTCGGGCTGCACGGCGGCCCCGACTCGCGGCCAGCGCGGCGGGTCGAGCTGCTCGATGATCGTCTGCACGTTGCGGGTCGCTTGTTCCGCCGGCACGTTGCCGGCCACGGCCGTGACTGCCACCACTTCCAGTCGCGGGTCGAATAGAGCCATGGTCAGCGCCACGGCATCGTCGATACCCGGGTCGACGTCGAGGATCACTTTGCGGACCATGCGGATCGCTTTTCACTCCAAGCCCAAGTTGCAAGAGCGTTTCCGTACACGCGCCGATTGTAGGATTTCCGCCCCGAACGAACAAGCCGCCGCCGCCAAAGCTCATCAAGTCTTGATATTCTGGTAATATTGGAGTTGAAATCTAAAATCCAAAATCGAAAATCCAAAACCCCAAGCCGCCCCTTGATCGAACGCACCCTTGGACGCCTCGCCGCCGGCGAAAACCTGTCGATGGATGAAACGGCGGTCGCCGTCGACGAGATCATGCAGGGCCGCTGGAACGAAAACCAGATCGCCCTGCTGCTCAACGGCCTGCGGCTCAAGGGCGAAACGGTCGACGAAATCGCCGGCGCGGCGCTGGCCATGCGGCGCCACATGACGCCGATCGCCAGCCGCCGCGAAGGGATCATCGATACCTGCGGAACCGGCGGCGTGGCGTCGAGCACGTTCAACATCAGCACCACCGCCGCGTTGGTCGCCGCCGCCGCCGGCGTGCCCGTGGCCAAGCACGGCAACCGCAAAGTGACCAGCCGCAGCGGCTCGGCCGACGTGCTCGCTCAGCTTGGCGTGAACCTGAACGCCAGCGTCGAGTGCGTCACGGCCTGCCTCGACGAGTTGGGCGTCTGCTTCTGCTTCGCCCCGCTGATGCACGCGGCGATGAAACACGTGGCGCCCGTGCGGCAGAAGCTCGGCGTGCGGACGATCTTCAACCTGCTCGGCCCGCTGACCAATCCGGCCGGGGCGCCGTTTCAACTGCTGGGCGTCGGCCGCGACGAATTGCGGCCGCTGTTGGCCGCCGTGCTGGCCCGGCTCGGCACTCGGCGGGCCGCGGTCGTTCGCGGCGCCGACGGGCTGGGCGAAGTCACCTTGGCCGGCGAGACGCTCGTGACCGAAGTCCGCGACAGCCAGTTGCATGAATACGTCTGGACGCCCGCCGATTTCGGGCTCGAGCCCGCCAGTCTCGAATCCATCCAGGTCGAAGGCCCCGAGCAAAGCGCCGCGCTGGTGCGCGAGGTGCTCGCCGGCCAACCGGGGGCCGCCCGCGACATCGTGCTCATCAACGCCGCCGCCGCGCTTTGGGTCGCCGGCCGCGCCGCGAGCTTGCCCGAGGGCGTGCAACTTGCCGCCGAGGCGATCGACACGGGTGCGGCGCGGGAGTTGTTGGCGAAGCTCGTCGAACGCACGAATGCCGGTTGAGGAAATTCAAGGCGTCAGCCAATCATCCAAGTGCAAGCTGGGGATGTGCTGGAAATCGGCCGTGTTGTGAGTAACCAGCGTCAATTGGTGCACCAACGCGACCGAGGCGATCATCAAATCAACCGGGCTCACGCTGATGCCCTGCTTCAAAAGCGTTCCACGGAGCCGACCGAACTCAAGCGCGCATGCTTCGTCGTAGGAAATAACGATGACGTCGGTCAGCAGTTCGGTTTCAATGGCGGTTAACAGCGGCGTCGGATTGGGGCGCCGGTAAGCCCACGCGTAAAGCTCTCCCAAAACGATTGTCGGTAGATAGAGCCGGCCGGCATGTTGAACGAAACGATGAATCAGCCCGGCGGGCCGACGGAGATGCTCCGAACATGTATTCGTGTCCAATAGAAAGCTCATTCGGGAATCTCGGCCCGAGTGTCTTGCTTTCGGCTACGTTGAAGCTCGTCAAGGATTTTGTCATCCTCTTCAGTCCAAGAGTCCGCCAGCGCCCCCGCCGAGCGGCGGATGCCTTCGCCCCAGGGCTTTGCTTCGCGCATCGGCTTGACGACGACTTCCACCTGCTGGCCGTCGGCCACGCCGGGATCTTCGGCCAGTTCGATCGTTCGGCCATGCACGACCCCTTGGATGATTCTGCTCATGACGGCCTCCTTTGCGTTCGACGATGACGGTCCAAATCCAGTGTACTTTTGCTCCAGACGGCCGGCAAATGACGGGGCATTAGCTGCGCGTTTTCCTGGGATAGGCGTCGCATTGGTAGACGGTAGGTCGTAGGCGGCATACGGGGGCAGGAAACGACCTCGCAAGCAGCTCCTATCGCCTGACGTCCGCCGCTTTGTGGCGGCGGAGCGCCCGCCGGGCTACAATCGCCGCTTTCGCTTCTCGACACCCACGACGGGCCAACGGCGGGCATGACACCTCAGGAATTCATCGCCAAGTGGCAGCGGGTCAACCTGACCGAGCGCAGCGCCTGCCAGCAGCACTTTCTCGACCTCTGCGACCTGCTCGTCCAGCCCAAGCCCGCGGCGGCCGACCCCGAGGGCGCCTGGTACACGTTCGAGCGCGGCGTCAGCAAGACGGGCGGCGGCCAGGGCTGGGCCGACGTTTGGATGCGCGGCCATTTCGGCTGGGAATACAAGGGCAAGCACAAGGACCTCGCCGCGGCCTACAAGCAACTGCTGCTCTACCGCGAAGATCTCGACAACCCGCCGCTGTTGGTCGTCTGCGATCTCGACCGCTTCGAGATCCACACCAACTTCACCGGCACGGCCAAGCAGGTCTACGAGTTCGATCTCGACAGTCTCGCCGAGCCGGCGAATCTCGACGTGCTGCGCAAGCTGTTCACCGAGCCCGACGCGCTGCGGCCGGGCGAGACGACCGAGAGCGTCACGCGGCAAGCGGCCGAGCGGTTCGGAATGCTGGCCGACGGAATGCGCGTCCGCGGCATTCCGGCCCTCTCGGCGGCGCACTTTCTGATGAAGCTGATCTTCTGCATGTTCGCCGAAGATATCGGCCTGTTGCCGCCCAAGCTCTTCAACCGCATCCTCGCCGGCGCCAAGGACGATCCGCCGCGGCTCGCCGTCATGCTCGGCCGGCTGTTCGAGGCGATGGCCCAGGGCGGCGATTTCGGCGCCGATCCGATCCTGTTCTTCAACGGCGGGTTGTTCGCCGACGCCGAAGTGATCGAACTGCGGCCGAGCGAAATCAAGGAACTGTTGCTCGTCAACGAGCGCGACTGGGGCTCGGTCGAACCGTCGATCTTCGGCACGCTGTTCGAGCGCACGTTGGACCCGGCCAAGCGCTCGCAAATCGGCGCCCACTACACCAGCCGCGAAGACATTCTCACGCTGCTGGAGCCGGTCGTGATGACGCCGCTGCGGCGCGAGTGGGCCGAAGTCAAAGCCAAGTGCGAAAAGCTGGCCGAAAGATTCAAAGGCGCCGCCGCGGGCAAGCGCACGGCCCCGAGCAAAGCCCGCAAAGACCACGACCGGCTGCTGCTCGATTTCGTCGAACGGCTGGCCCACGTGTCGATTCTCGACCCGGCCTGCGGTTCGGGCAATTTTCTCTACGTCGCCATCAATCTGCTGTTGGACCTGGAGAAAGAGGTCATCACCTACGCCGCCGGCCGCGGGCTCGGCATGCTGCCGCACGTCCGGCCGACGCAACTGGCCGGCATCGAGATCAACCCCTACGCCCAGCAACTCGCCCAGGTCGTGATCTGGATCGGCTACCTGCAATGGATGCACGACAACGGATTCAATGCGCCCCGCGATCCGGTGCTGGAGCCGATCGAGAGCATTCGGCTGATGGATGCGATCATCGATCTTTCCGATCCCGAGCATCCGAAGGAACCGGAATGGCCGGCGGCGGATTTTATCGTTGGGAATCCGCCGTTTTTGGGCGGAAAGTTGTTGCGAACGAATCTAGGTGACGAATACGTCAGAACGATGTTTGCGACATGGGATGGCAGAGTTCCACACGAGGCAGACCTTTGCTGCTATTGGTTCGAGAAGGCGCGCCGACAGATTGAACTCGGAAAGTGCCACCGTGCAGGCTTGTTGGCCACGCAAGGAATCCGCGGTGGCGCGAATCGTAAAGTGCTAGAGGCGACAAAAGCGACCGGAGACATTTTCTTTGCTGTAAGCGATCGAGACTGGATTCTCGATGGCGCCGCAGTTCACGTTTCTATGGTTGGATTCGACAATGGAACGGAGTCGCGCCGCGAGCTTGATGGCGTGCTTGTTCGGACGATCAATGCCAACCTGCGTGCAACCGCTGATACAACGAAGGCGCAACGTCTCGGCGAGAACCTGCGGCTTTCATTTATGGGCGATACAAAAGGGGGCGCGTTCGACATCCCCGAGGATATCGCGTTTGAAATGCTGCGAATTCCAAATCCAGATGGTTGCGCGAACTCCGACGTCATAGTTCCTTGGGCTAACGGGCTCGACGTTACGCGCCGATCTCGCGGAATGTGGATCATCGATTTCGGCGTCAACATGCCTGTACATAAGGCGGCCCTTTATGCTGCTCCTTATGAATACCTAGAAAAGCGAGTTCGTCCCGAGCGAGAAAAAAACAAGCGGCAGTCGTATCGCGAAAAGTGGTGGGTGCATGTTGAGCCTCGCCCTGCAATGCGAGCAGCGATGCAACCGCTCGCGAGATTTGCCGTCACAATTAGCGTTGGAAAGCATCGGCTCTTTGTTTGGATGGCTCAGCCGACTTTGCCCGACCATCAATTGTTCGTGTTCACGCGGTCGGATGACGCATTTCTGGGGTTAGTGCATTCGCGGGTCCATGAAGTGTGGGCCAGGGTGCAAGGGACGCAGGTTCGCGAACGAGAAAGCGGCTTTCGGTATACGCCGACGAGTTGCTTTGAAACCTTTCCATTTCCAGGCGAGCATGATGGCTCCGCAGTTGCAGAAGCAGCACGAGAGCTTGACCGGCTTCGAAATGGTTTCCTCAACCCGCCCGAATGGACGCGGGAAGAAATCTTGGAATTCCCCGGCTCGGCCGATGGCCCGTGGGCGCGGTACGTGCACGAACCGGACGGCCGCGGGATCGGCGTGGTGCGCTATCCGCGGCTGGTCGCCAAAGACGCCGAGTGCGCGAAGCTGCTGGCGAAACGGACGTTGACGAATCTCTACAACCAGCGCCCCGCGTGGCTCGATCGGGCCCATCGCCGGCTCGATGAGGCGGTGTTCGCCGCCTACGGCTGGCCGGCGGACCTCGCCGCCGACGAGCTCCTCGCCCGGCTGTTGGAACTCAATCTCCAACGCGCCGCGGCCGAGTGACGTAGCGTTATCGCGATGGCATGCAGCAGGGCGATTCATACGTCGGGCATTGCTCGCCTTGCGACCGGCAGCGTTGTTCTACGCAAGTCGCGCCAATTCTGCCGCCCGTAGCGGCCCCGCGGCGCGGGCCAGCTCGTCCTCGGCCGCCACGAGCTCACCGCGGAAGGCTTTGGCCAGGAGCGCCTGCGCCAGTTTGTCGGCCCGCGCCGTCGCCGTCCGTTCTCACTCGTCGAAGGGCCAGCCCTCGAATATGAACAACTGGTGCATGCTGAGATATCGCAGCCTGAAAGCCTGACAAACGTGCGGAATCCTGCTTCGGCCTGGCGCGAACTTCTCATCCGTCACGACGGTGATCTCGTCGATGAGCGTGCTTTCCACCCTGGCCAAGGCCTCGACGAACGGATCGGCGCTATCTTTGGCGGCATTGATGTCAATCAGATCGGGAAAGCGTTTGACGATCGCGCTGACACTCGTCACGATCTCAGGCGTGTGCCTCCTGAACATCGACGTGTGGCCGCGGGCCCAGGTCACCAGTGCGTCCTCCCGTCGCCCGAGCTCGCTCAAGACCGCGCGGGGGGCGATCAGGCGATCGTCGTCGATTAGGCTCCCGAGGCCACGCCATGCCTTTGGATGACTGCGCGCGGGCCGCCAGCGATGCAGGTTCACCAACGACGATGTATCGATGCAGTATCGTTGGTGCGATTCCTTCGACTTCACGTTACTTTACCCGCGCGGCCGCCTTGTCGAGGTACTTCAGCTTGATGCCCAGATAGTCGCTCGCGTCGTTGGCCGTGATCAGGTCGCGGTCCAAGGCGTCGACGACGAGGGAAACAAACGCCCGGCCGCGTTCGCCGACGACTCGCTCATCGGGCCGCCGCCCGCCGCCGCCCGGCCGCCGCGGCGCCGGCCCGTTGGCCGCCAACCGCGCCATCGCTCGGCCGTAGACCTGCTCGGAAATCGCACGCAAGCCGCGCAGCCGGCCGAGCACCACGGCGCGACTCACCCGATAGCGTGCGGCCAAGGCGGCGACGGCGTTTTCTGGCGCAACACCGGCGGTCAGCCGGTCGGCGATGTCGTCTCGCGGAATCAATAGCGCAGCCGCAAAACGGTTGCAGAACGTCTCGGTCTTCTGCGCATCCTCCAAGTTGCCTTCTTCCGGCAGACAGATTCCCGGCTTGGCGAGCAGCAGGTGGCCGTATTCGTGGAACAGCGTAAAAATTCGCGGATTCACGGCATCGGATTGGTTGAGCACGATTACCGACTTTTCCGCCTCGAGAAGCGAGAATCCACGCACTTCTTCCAGCGGCATGCTGGCCTGAAAAACGAGCACGTTTTGCCCTTCGACGGCCGCTCGCCACTGGCGGAACGCCTCGCCCGCTTTCTGCCACTGAGTCTGTTCGTCGAGCGAGATGCCGAGCAATTTCCGGCACTGCTCGGCGATCTGTTCGGGAGAGTTCGAGAGGTGCGCGTTCGACCCGGCGAACGTCGAAGTCCGGTCGAGCTCGCGCTCCAGTTCGGCAGCAGTGCCCGCCAGCCATCGCGCGGTCCGAATCGCGAAGCGCGTTTTCGGCGATAAGCGCTTGTTCGCGTCCGGCAAGGTCCGGAAGTCTGGAGGCAGAGGCGGCTCGGCGGGCGGCTCGGCAAGCAGCAACGCGGCGACGGGACGCTTGTAGAGCTTCGCTAGCTCGCCGACTGCCGCCCATGTCGGGCGACCTTTCCCAGACTCCCAGGCTTCAAGCGTGGGCCGGTCGGCCACGCGCCCGCCCGCTTCTTCGACGCTATAACCCGCCGTTTCTCGCGCCCACCGCAAAACGGTGGGATTGACGTCGACTGGGAAGTTGTTGCCGGCCATGAACGTCTCTTCGGGGCGAAATTTGGGCGAATCACGCTGGCGCCTTATAGGGATGATCGGCCCGTGCCGCGACCCGGCTAAAAGCAACGCCCCCGGATCGACATCGCTATCATCGCAGACCAAACTCCGCAATCAAGTCGAGGGCCGCGCGAGGAAGTTTGGCCCCGGCGATTCGCTCGAGAAGCTGCTCAGCCGCGAAATGGCGTAATTCGTCCCCATTGGGGCGTATGCACGAGGCGCGGTACGTGTACGAACCGGACGGCCGCGGGATCGGCGTGGTGCGTTATCCGCGATTGGTCGCCAAAGACGCCGAGTGCGCGAAGCAACTGGCGAAGCGGACGTTGACGAATCTCTACAACCAACGTCCCGCGTGGCTCGAGCAGGCCCATCGCCGGCTCGACGCAGCGGTGTTCGCCGCCTACGGCTGGCCGGCGGACCTCGCCGACGACGAGATCCTCGCCCGGCTCTTGGAACTCAATCTCGAGCGTTCCGCCGCCGAACAGCCAAAGTAGTAGGCATACTCCGTATGCCGTAACCGGCGATGGTTGGGCGTCCTGGCAGTCCTGGCGACGGCACACGGAATGTGCCTGCTACTTTGGCGCAAGCGCCAGCGAGCGGCTGCGCCGGCGAGCCCAACGCTGGATGGCGTCGGCGAAATCGTCGCGAGGCGGCAACGATCGCCGGACCCCGAAGGGGTCAGATTCATCAACCCTGGGGAAATCGGCAATTCGAAACGTCGTCAAGCCCCAACGGGGCGCGACAAAGCGCGACGGAATCAATTGCCCGTCGGCCAGATCGTCGTCCAGCGGCGGCGCCGGGTTTCACCCTTTCAGGGTGAACAACAAAATCCGCGGGATGCAGTTCCCTGGGCTTCGCCCAGGGCTGGCGAATGCGACCCCGTTGGGGTCGAGTCGGCATAGCGCATTCACGGTCCCAATGGTTGGGTTCGGCGCCAGTCGAGCGCCGGCGACGGCACACCGGAGTGTGCCTGCTACTTTGGCGCAAGAGTTGGCGAGCGGCTGCGCCGACGGAATCGTCGCGCGGTCGCAACCATCGCCCGATCCCGAAGGGGTTCCCTGGCCTGCGCCCAGCGCCGGCGAATGCGACCCCATTGGGGGCGTGCTTGCGGAGCGCCCTAATCAAACGACGATCGATCGACCGCCCAGCTCGTTCGCCGCTTGGCGAACTTGTAGAACAGCACGCCGGCGCCGATCAGCAGGCTGCCGCCGAGCGATTGCACCCATTTTTCGGAGAGCAAACTGACCATCACGGCCGAATACATCGCCAGGAACAAAGCGGGCGTCAACGGATAGCCCCAGGTGCGATAGGGCCGCTCGAGTTCCGGCCGCTTCCAGCGCAGCACGAAGACGGCGCCCACGGCCAGCGCGTAAAAGATCGTGCCGCCGAAAATCACGAAATCGGTCAAGGCGTCGAAGGCGTCGCCCGGCCTTTCCTTCCACGAAAACGCCACGGCAATCAGCACGATGCTCCACAAGGCTTGAATGGCGATCGCGTTGGCCGGCGTTTCGAAGCGGCCGTGGATCCGCCGGATGGCGCCGGGCAGCAGTCCGTCGCGGGCCATGGCGAAGAAAATCCGCGGCCCGGTGAGCAAGTTCGAATTCGTGGCGCCGAACGTCGAACAGAGCACGCCGAGCGCAAACAGCTTGCCGCCCATCTCGCCCATCAGCGCGCTGCACATCGTTGCGGCCACCTTGTCGGAACTGGCGACCTGGTCCATCGGCAGCGACAGGTGATAAGCCAGGTTCGCCAGCGCGTAAAGCGCAATGATGATCGCCATGCCCAGGCCCAAGGCCAGCGGCACGTTGCGCTGCGGATTGCGGATTTCCTCGGCCACCGGGGCGATGTTGATCCAACCGTCGTAGGGCCAGAGCACGGCGATCATCGCCGCCCCCAGCGCCGGCCACAACGACCAGGTCACTTTCTCGGGCAGCAGCGGCCGCAGATACGCGGTGTTTTGTTCCTGCAAAGCAAAGGGCAGCACGATCAACGCCAGCAGGAAGCCGACTTTGATGACGGTCGTTAGGTTTTGCAGATGGGCCGACCAGCGCGTGCCGAGGATGCTGATCAGCGACAACGCCGCCACGATGCCGATGGCGACGCCCTGTTGCTGCACGCGCGTCAGCGGCGCCAGTTCCGCCAGGTAGATCGCCGTCGCCGAGGCCAGCGCGCCGACCGATCCGGTGCGGATCACCCAAAATTCGGTCCAGCCCCACAAGAAGGCCGGCAGCCGGCCGTAAGCCTCGCGCAAATAGACATACGGGCCGCCGGCGTGCGGCAGCATGGCGGCCAGTTCGGCCAAGGCCAGGCAACCGCAGAGCGTGATCAGACCCATCACGATCCAGACGCCGATGATCAACCCGAAGTGGTGCAATTGGCCGGCGACGTAGGCCGGTTTCAAGAAGATGCCCGAGCCGATGATGCCGCCGACCACGACCGTCATCGCATCGAACGGTCCCAGCACGCGCGGCAGCTTGTCGAGGGCGGGACGCGCGACATCCTTGGCGCCGGCCGACAAGGATTGCGTACTTTCGAAAGGTTTGGCCGACATCGCCCTCACGGTACGGATTCGCCGCCGGGGAGTCAATTAGGAAGTGCCGGCATTGGCGTTCTCGCCGAGGGTTTGGTCGCGGTCGAGTGCCTCATCGGAGCCGGCGCCTATAGCCAACTTGCCAGCCAGGGCGATAAAGTCGTCGCCGGTCATTGTTTCGGATCGATGGAAATGCGGTAGCTGGGCGCCTCGCATCCCGCAACGCCCGAGACTTGCTCGTGCCATTCGCACTGTCGATCGATCAGGCGCTCGTCGTCGGCAGGCGCCTCGACGTTGAGCACGACAAACGTCTCCGAAGGCGACTCGGGATCTTGAAGAAGCTCGGTCGAGACCTCGCCCGGAAACAACTGCCGCGTCAGTCGGATGACCTTGGCGAGCGTTTCAGGAGAGAATTGCTCCAATTGGGCAATCCTCGAAAGTTCAGTCGCCACCGTCGCGGCCCTCAATTCCGTCGATTGAAGCTTCGTCAATTCTAGCTGTCGGGTGATTCAAGGTCAAAACCCGACGTTCGTACTTTCTTGACCGCGCTTTTATGGCGAATCTTCTCGCACCGGCGGCGCCGGCTCGATCGTTTTCTTGCGGCGCGAGCCAATCCAAGCCGCGACCAGGGCCACGCAACCGGCGACGCCCGCCCAACGCACCGGGCCGGTCTCGAACACGAGCGTGGCGTTCACGACCATGAACAGAAAAAAGCCGTGCCAGAGCCGCGACAGCCAGCGCGGCCGGGATCGCCAACTGGCGGGCGCCGCCTGCTGCCAAACGACGTCTGCCAGCCAGGCGAGCGTGAAGGCGTAATTGAAGTACAGCCCGGCGCCGGAGTTCCAACCGAACAGTGCGGCCGTGCGACGCGCCGTTTCGGCATAGGCTGCCTGGTGGCTCCAGTGATGATAGAACTGAAACGCGCAGGCGACGTGAGCCAGATACAGCGCGCAGCCCAGCGTCCAAACGGTCCGCCCCAATCGAAATGCCGGGCCGTCGACGTTCGCCTCTCGGCGGCGCGAACGCAATTCGAGCATCGCCCCGGCGAAGTAAGCGACCAGCGCCAGATCGATCGTCGCTCGCGTCGCCAGCCGGCCGAAATCGTCGGGCATGTTGGCGTCCGCATTGCTAGGCTTTCGCCGGGCCGGCGTCGTGTTCCTCTTGGAGAAGCTCGACGATTTCCTGCCACAGCCCCGGCAAGACGTCGGTCGGACAATGGCGGCTGACGATTTCAAGCGCCTGCGCCGGCGGCAGGCGTTCGGCTAGCGCCAGGCCCGCGGCGGCGATCGAAGGCGAGCGGCTCATGCCGGCGCCGCAGCAGACCAGCACGGGCACCTTTCGTTCGATGAGCGCGGCCGTCGAATGGATGGCGACCGCCAACAGCGCCGGATCGTTGCCGCAGCCGTCCACCAGGGGAAATCGGCAGAACACGATTTCCCGCTGCAAGTCGAAGGCGCGTTCTTCGACCGCCAATTGCACGACGGCGCGAATGCCTCGCGATTCGAGCTTCTCGCTGGCCCGGCCCTCGCCGAGGCGCCCGAGCCACAACAGAAACGGTTCGACGCGTGTCACGACGTATTCCTTGAAAACGAGGCGCGCCCGCCGTTGCGAGTTTAGCAAGGTTTTTCGCCGTTGGGAGCGCTGCCGGCAACGACGCCGCGATCGATTCGCGCGGGTCGACAAGCCTTCCGCTTTCAGACGCCGCGTTCGGGGGGATCGCGATTGGCGAAGCGCTGCCTGATCGCCGAACGCGGCGTTTGGAAACGGAAGGTGCGATCCGGTCAGACGCCGACCGGATACATGGCTTCCGCCTGCGACTGCTGCTGAGCCAGACCGGAGGAGAGGTAAAAATAAATCAGTTCGGAGACGCTGTCCATCTCCATCTTTTCCAGCAGATTCGCGCGATGGTAATCGATCGTCCGCACGCTAAGCTGCAAGCGCTTGGCAATCTGTTTGGGCGGCTGGAAGGCGGCCAGCAAATCGAGGACCTGTCGCTCGCGGCGCGATAGCTTATCGAGCCGCTTGAGCGCCGCCTCTCGCGTAGTGCGCTCTTGGTGCTGCGACAAGCTCGCGTCGAGCGCCGCACGAACGGACTGCAGCAGTCGATGTTCGCTCAGCGGCTTCTCATCGAAGGAGAAGGCGCCGGCCTTCATGGCTTGCACGGCCAACGACACCGAGGCGTAGGCCGTGACGATCACGAACGGGAGGTCCGGCGCGTCCAAGGCCGTCGTCCGCATCAACTCGAGACCGCTCAGGTCCGAAAGATGCAACTCCGAGACGACGCAACCGGGCGTATCAGGCTGGAATTCTCGCAGGAAGCTCTCTCCGCAGCGGTGGGACGTGAAGGGCAGCCCGGCGGATTCGAGCCACCCGCAGAATTCGTAATTCGTCTCGCAATCGCCATCGACCACGTGAACGCGCGCTTCGCTGTAATTCATGATTAGGTCCTGTCGGATTCTAGGGAGCCGCCGCAAATGCGTTGAATTGCACTTCGTCGACCTTGACGAGTCGCCTGGGGCGCTGATCGACGTAGTCTCGAAGTTGGCGATGAGCAGCGTCGAATCTTTGCGGCCGCATCAGCAGACTCAACCTGCGAAGAAGTTCGTTCGTGTCGAGCGTTTGGCGAATCGCATCGCCGTCCGGCGCCGCTTGACCGTCGCCCTCGACGAACGTCTGCGCGCTCCAGAGGATGAATCGAGACGACGGCGCCTCGCTCGAGCCGTCGATTTCCACGTACGCGGCGAGCTGCGTTCCGACTTTGGAACGAAGCAGCGCCTCGTCGCTCAACACGATTTCAATGTCGGCGTGTGCGCCGATCGCCGCAATCGCCTCTTCCGTGGCATGGGCGGTAACAACAGCATAACCGTGCTCCGTCAAGCACTGTTCCAAGGCAGACGCGCTAGTGGTTGCCTCAGCGACGATGAGAAGTTTCATGATGACCCCGCGGCATCTCCATGAGCACTTATGTATCCGCTACAAATTATCGCCCGTGAAGATGGGAAGCTTGATGTGCGGTGAGGCAATGCGATGCGCAAATAAGCAGTTCGAGTTCATGATGAACGTTCAAGCGCCGGCGTCGCGGCGCGCGCGGGCAAACTCGCCGCCGCGCTAGGGAAATTTCCTCTGTCGACGCTTTCGAGCGAGGCTTCCCAAGCGCCCAAGGAATTTCCTCGCTGGCGATCTCGACTCCAAACTGGAGCGAAGCCTATCGAGCCCCGATAACAATGCTGTCCATCGGGTATGCCAAAAGCGTCTCGTCCGCATAGGCGTATCGCGACTCCAACGACGGAAACAAGCTGCCTGGTCAAGGAGCGGCATTCGACATGGAGACGGCTCGCACCGTGTTTGTGGTTGACGACGACCGGAACTGCCGAGAGGCGATCCGTGCAATCGCCGAAACGCTCGGCGCGGCGGTGCTGCCGTTCGGTTCGGGGGAGGAGTTCCTCGCGCAGTGTACTCCGGAGCAAGCCGGTTGCGTGGTGCTCGACGTGCGAATGCCCGGCATGACGGGACACGAAGTTTACGAAGCCATGCAGGCGCGAAACATGACGCAGCCGGTCGTCATGGTTACGGCGCACGGAGACATCCCGATGGCCGTGCGCGCCATTCAGCAAGGAGTCTTCGCATTTTTCGAAAAGCCCTGCCGGGGTCAGGATCTCTGGGAAAGCCTGCGAAGCGCCTTGGCCTACGACGAGCGCGTACGGGCCGAAACCTCGCGGGTCAGGACGATCCAAGAGCGCTTGAGCGCGCTCGGCGGCGACGAACGCCGGGTGATGGAAATGATGCTGCGGAACGTTCCCAGCAAGACGATCGCGAAACGTCTGGGGATCAGCATTCGCACCGTCCAGGTCCGTCGCACCGCGGTGTTCGATCGCATGGGCGCCGATTCCATCGCCAGCCTGGCCACGATGATCGAAATGTTGCGCGCCCACGAAGCGTCAAACGGTTCGCGACTTCGTATGCCAGTACCGCAGTCCAGCCTTTCGCCGGCGGCCGCCCTGGCCCACTCGTTTTAAAACGCGCTGCCTGCGATCTTTTTCGCCCATCCTTTGCCGCCGAGGGCGGGAGAAGACGCCCCATCTTCCGGCGGCGCCGGCTCGCCCCAAAAGTTTGGACGGGACATGGACTTCTCCCGGATTTCCTGGCAGCTTTGCCGGCCGGTTGCTTTCTGATAAGCTTGGACACGCGCCGCTTGGCGCCAGAGGCGCCGGGCGTCGGTTGGAACATCGGCCCGAAGGCGCTCTTCAGCATCACGCATTCACGAAAAGCCTTCCACCAAAAGGCTTTAGAGGCTGTAGCTCAGTTGGTAGAGCAACGGACTTTTAATCCGTAGGTCTTGGGTTCGAGCCCCAACAGCCTCACTCTTGTCTGGCAAGGGTTTACGACGAAAACAGAAAGCTTGCCCGAAATGACGCGACACCATTTCCGACACCTATACTCTAGGTTAGGAGGGTCGAATATCAACCAAACCGAGCAAGCCCCGCCCTGATTTCCCGCTCTTTCCGCACGCGAACGGGCAATGGTGCAAAAAGATTCGCGGCCATTTCCATTACTTCGGCCCGTGGGCCGATCCCGAAGCCGCGCTGAACCTCTACCTTGACCAGCGCGACGACTTGAAAGCCGGCCGCAAGCCGCGGAAGGTGTCCGACACCGGCCCGACCGTGGCCGATGGGCTGAATCATTTCCTCTCGGCGAAGAAACTGGCGGAACAGGCCGGCGAGATACGGCGCCGAAGCTATCTCGACTACGAAACCACATGCGACCGCATCGCGGCCTCGCTCGGGAAGGATAGGCCGCTGAATGACATTGACGCTACCGACTTGCAAAAGCTCCGCGCCGACTTGGCCAAAGGCGAGCGAGGCGAACGCGGGCCAACCACGGTCAAGAATGACCTAACGCGCGTGCGGATGGTCATGCTGTACTTCAACGAATACTTGGTTGAAAAGCCGATCAAGTACCGCAAAGTGTTGAAGTCCCCCGCCAAGCGGCAGCTACGTGAAGCGGCGAACCTTCGTGGCCCTCGCATGTTTCAACCGGAAGAGATTCACGCCTTGCTCAAGATCGCTCCGCCGCAGCTACGGGCCATGATCCACCTCGGGATCAATTGCGGCTTCGGAAACGCCGACTGCGGAACGCTACCGATCAATCAGCTTGACCTAGCAAAAGGCTGGCACACCTATTGGCGCCCGAAGACGCACAATCCGAGGCGATGCCCCCTATGGCCTGAAACAGTCAAGGCACTGAAAGAGGCAATGGAGAAACGGCCAGAACCGGCCAGTGAAGAATTAGGCGGGTTGGTCTTTTTGACGCGGGAGGGCGCGTGCTGGTCAAAAGAGGCGGGCGATAACGCGATAAGCTCGGAATTCCGAAAACTGCTGCGCGACCTTGGCATCTATCGGCCGCACGTGACATTTTACACGCTGCGCCGGACGTTCGAGACGATCGCAGCCGTAACCGGCGAGCAAGTCGCCATCGATCATATCATGGGCCACATTGCCCCGACGAACGATATGGCCGCCGTCTATCGGCAGCAAGTGTTCGACAAGCCGCTCTTGCGCGTGACGAACCACGTTCGGGCGTGGCTGCTTGGCCGAAAGAAGGTGAGCTAGTACCGCTGAACGAGTGAATCGGCCGCCGGCTTTCGTCGCCGGCGCACAATCACCGGCTCCGGCGTCCGCCGCCGCTCAAACTCCGCCAAAGCCTCCCGGCTGATCCGATGGCTGGCCCGTTTGCCGGGGCCGGCCACGTTGACCGCCTTTAGTTCGCCCGACGAAATCCAGCCGCGAACCGAATCGGGGCTAACGCCGAGCTTTCGGGCTGCCTGGGGAGGCGTTAGAAAGTTGCCTGGCCGCTGCTTGGCCTTCCTTTCAGTCCATGCGAGGATACGCCCCAACGCTTGCAGTCCCTCCCTAGGCGTCAAGCAGCCTCGCTCCGGCAGTGCAGCGCCATATCCGTGCCGGCAAGCCAAGCGAAATGCTTTTTCGACCGTTTGGGCTATGCCCAGTTTTTCGAAAAAATCGGCTTCGGCAAATTGCGTGTATACCTCCATGTCGGCGAATTGCGTTTCCAGCCACCTGATGTATTGACGAAGGGTTCTTGGCTCTGATTGCGACACGGTTCGCCCCTCTCTGAATTCAATGACGCGACATTTAGTTGCTTGAATCGAGTGTAGCGGAGTTGTCCAGGCTGCCTCGCGCGTTCGTGGGCGCGCTGAAGCAAGGCGAAATCGAAGTCGCGAGCATCAGAGGCCGCCTCGTGTCAGCCAGTTACTGCTTGCAAGGCCGCCGTCGCGTCGGGCTTGGATTTGATGACCTGGGTTTCCAGGCCGTCGTGCTGTAGATAGAAGTCCAGCAGGTGGGCATCGTACTGCTGCCGAAGGAATCCGGTGATTGCCGCGATCGTCTTCATGGTGATAAAAAGAGCCTACCTCACCTAGGCGTCAGCCCCGTCTACGCCGCGGTCAAGGCGCTGTGAAATTACGATTTTCGTGTCAGCATCCGCCGGTGATAGGGATTATTTTGTTTGCATTGTCTGTGATTGTTATTTTCCTATAGAGCCGGAGTAGAAAAAAGCATAGCAATCGTAGCAGGTGACTATAAACAATTGCCAATGTACCATTTACGAAACGCCCATGCCTCCGAAATCAGACTGCGCGCTAAGAAAATCGTAGCATTGCAAGGGATGCAAGCCCCATGATCGCTGCGATGAGGGCCGCTGACTGCCCCCGATGGGCGTATCTGTTCAACCGCATGTCAGTGCCGTGTCAAAGGCCGCTGACACAAGTGATCTCAGACAAACCGCCACGCGGCTGGAGGCTCCCAGTCTCGCTGGAATCCGCCTGCCCAGTGCCGATGCTGGGACGTCTCCGATCGCGCATCGACCGATCCCTTGCCCGACGTCGGGTCCAGCTTACGCGGAGCCGATTCGAGCCCCGCCGCCTGCATGAGCGCGACGCCGGCGCGGTCGAGAAGTTACATCGCGGTCCGCGACGAATTCCCTGGCAGATGCGGGATTCCACCAAAGCAGTTCAAAATGTTCGCGAAAGACGTTAGACCTGGAAAAACCACTATCTCATTTGATTTCGCCAGTTTGGCGACATATATTGGATTGATTGCGTCAAATACGAGGATTCAAATGTACAAGATAAATCTGGGCGGAATCACTGTAGAGTGTAGCACATACGAAGAAGCAAAGAAGGTGATAGATGGCTATGTTGGAGCAACGCCCCTCTCAGCCGCCGTCCCGCCGCCCACGCCTCGGGCGCAAAAGCTCGGTGGTCCAAAGCGCGGCGCCGGCCCCCGAAAATCATGGCTTTTCGCCCGGTGGCTGGCGGAAAGGGAGAACATCAAGCCCGATGCCGCTCGGACCCGGATCGCTGAGCTTCGCCGCACCGATTATGCCCAGCACGAGGCGCTGGAGGCTGAGTTTTTTGCGGATTTAGAGGCGAAGCAAACCGTATGAAGGTATCTACCAAGCTTCTGATCGCCTACTACCGAGTATCGACACAAAAACAGGGTAAATCCGGCCTGGGCTTAGCCGCGCAGCAAACTGCCGTGCGAACCTTCGCCCATGCCCAGAACGCCCAGATTATTGCCCATTTTACCGAAGTGGAAAGCGGCAAATCGGCCAACCGTCCGCAGCTTGCCGCGGCGATCCGCCAGGCACGGGCGTGTGGTGCGACTTTAGTTGTGGGAAAGCTCGATAGGTTGGCCCGGAACGTCGGCTTCGTCGCTTCATTGATGGATTCCAGTTTGGAGTTCGTGTGCTGCGATAACCCGCACGAGAACAGGTTGACCTTGCATGTCTTAGCGGCGGTGGCTGAGGACGAGGCCCGGCGGATTTCCGAACGGAGTAACCGTACACCGGCGCCAAGTGGCTCTGGGGCGGGCGGGGCTAGGGGCGGGGGTCGGGAGAATTCTGGGCCAGCCGTCGCTGAGCACGACGGCGCCGGCGCCGGTCGGCGGCGTCGCGGCGTTCGTCGGTCCGGTAATTGCGAACCGCCTCGGGATGCGATTGTTTCCAGACGTCGGCGTGCAACGAGCGGTAGTCGGTCGAGCCGGCCAGCAATTGGTCCAGCACGTCCTTCAGGTAGACGTACACGTCCAGGTCGTTCCTCGCCGCCGTGCTGACGATCGTC
>DATKRK010000239.1:0-21205 GCA_035532215.1 Pirellulales bacterium
GCACGCCTTGCTCGGCCGCACGGTCGATGCCGGCCGCGTCTGGGACATCCTTGCCGCTGCCGGATACCTGGCCGCCGGCGAGGGCCAGCCCGCGGTATTCGTGGCCGGCAAAGGCGCGGCCGGCGTGTTGGCCGCCTATGCCGCCGCGCTCGACGAACGGATCGCCGGCGCCACGCTCGTCTCGCCGCCCGCGAGCCACATGGCGCCCAACGCCCCGCAGTTGTTGAACGTGCTGCGCGTCTGCGATGTGCCTGCCGCCTTGGCGCTGTTGGCGCCTCGGCCGCTCTCGATCCTCGGCTCGCCGGCCGACGATTTCGCCAGCACGAGCGCCGCCTATGCCGCGGCCGGCGCGAGACAGAAGTTGAAAATCCATTGAGAACGCCGCGATCGCCTTTGCAACATCTGTACGCCTCGCCTCGGCGCCATTGGAACTGAGACTCCGACATGCCCATCACCTCCGCCGTCGCCGAGCCCATCGAAGGAAAAGTCCGCGAAGAGATCGCGATCATCAGTTCGCTGGGAGCGCATTTGGTGGGCGAATACGCGCTGGTCAAGATCGGCGACGACGAAGGCCGTATCGGCCTGGGCGAAGCCAGCGTGACCTGCATCTGGAGCGGCGAAACGCAGGCCGGCGTGATCTCGCTGTTCGAGCAGGAGATCAAACCGGTGCTGCTCGGCGCCGACCCGTTCGACATTGAATGGATCATGCGGCGGCTCGACCGGGCGATCCACGCCAATAGCTTCGCCAAGGGCGCTGTCGAGATGGCCTTGCTCGACCTGCAAGGCAAGACGCTCGGCGTGCCGGTTTACAAGCTGCTCGGCGGGCGCGACGCCGATGCAGCGGCCAAGGGCGTGCGACTGAAGTTCGTCGTTGGCGCCGTCGAAGCGGATGTCGCCGCCGAGCGCGCGGCCCGCATGACCGCCCAAGGCTGGAAGTGCATCAAGGTCAAGGTCGGCCGGCACGAGCACCCGCGAGTCGATCTCGAACGATTACGGGCCGTGCGGCAGGCGATCGGCCCCGACGTGATGCTCACCGTCGACGCCAACGGCGGTTACACGGTCGAACAGGCCGTTTGGGCGGCGTCGCGTTTCGAAGCGCTCGACGTGGCCTTGTTCGAGCAGCCGACCAAGCGCGGCGACCACGTGGCGATGGCCGCGGTGCGGCGCCGCTCGGGCTTGCCGATCATGGCCGACGAGAGCGTCTTCACGCCGCAAGATGCGCTGGCCGTCATTCGCCACGAGGCCGCCGACGTGATGAGCCTCTATCCCGGCAAGCATGGCGGCATCCGGTCCACGCAGACGATCGCCAAAATGGCCGAGTCGGCCGGCATTGCCTGCACGATCGGCAGCAATCTCGAGCGCGAAGTGGCCACGGCCGCCATGGCGCACGTTACCATCGCCACGCCCAACCTCGTCTGCGAGCGGTTCCCAGGCGACCTGATCGGCCCGCTCTACTTCGAGCAATCGCTTTCAGAATCTCCCTTGCGGTACCGCGCCGATCGGCTGTTCGCGCCCGAGGGGCCGGGGTTGGGCGTGAACGTTTGACGACGCGTGGGCGTGCTCGATTACGCGGATGAACTTGCAAAAAGTCGCACACGGGCAAACGGTCAAGATTTGCCGTGGCATTCGGCGTCGTCCTGACGCTGCTGCTCGGCCAAGGCCATGGCGAACGTGACCAGGTCGCCCGAAGCGCGGCTGACTTCCAACAGCCGCCGGTAGTCGCTGGTCCGCTGCGACAGTTCCAGCAAGCTCGGCGCGAATCCGCTCACGCGCACGTTCGACAACAGCGCGGCCGAGGCGTCCAGCGCTTCGGCGTGGCGGCCGAGGCGGGCCAACAGGGCGACATAGATTTCCGCCGGCGCCGCGGCTTGATCGGTCTCGGCCAGTTGCTCGGCCCGCTCGCGGAAGTAAGCCGCCGCTTCCTCGACTTGTTCGCCGAGCAAGGCGCGGAAGAACAGCGCGTGCGTCGGATAACTGTCGACAAACGGCTCCTGGCCGGCGAATTGATACATCGGGCTCAGCCGGCGGCCGTACTCGGTCAGGTCGGCGGCCAGCCGCAAGTCGGCCGGGTCGTCGATCACCAGGGCGAAACGCACCACGGCCGCCAGGTGCGAGGTGTCGATGTGATAGTTGTTGTCGTCCAGCAGCCAGTCGCGCTCGGCCACCAGCCCCTCGATGGTCTGCTCTTGCGGCGGCTTGCCTTGCTTGCGGGAGATTTCTTCCTGCAGCGTGCGGAACAGGTCGCCGTGGAGCTGCCGCACCAGCAGCGCGGCGACCTGCTGGCGGTCGCTTTTCGGGCGGTTGTGCATCTGGGCGTCGAACATCGAAATGGCGTTGCACACGCCGTAGTTCTTCAGCACCAGCTTGAAGCCCAGCCGCGGGCAGACTCCTTCGTGCAGCGCGACTTCGATGATCTGCTCGGTGTTTTCCTCGTCGGGCGTGAGATTTTCCAGCGCGGCGGCCACTTCGGCCTGCTCGCCCAGCGGCCGCAGGTACATCCAGGCCTCGCGCACCCGCCCGTCGCGCAGGAACAAATGCCCAACTTCGCGGCAGGCCTTGAGATACTCCTCTTCCATCTGCGAGCGCACCGGCTCTTTGAGATCGTCGAGGCTTTTGGTCAGCACGGCCGGCAAGCCGAGCCGCAGCCGGGCTTCGAGCAGCCGCAAATCGAACAATTCGTGGTAGTGCTCGGTTTCGAGCAGTCGCGCGGCGATACGGGCAGTCGCCGCGGGCAGGCCCTTTTGGCTGGTGGCGGCTTGCAATTCGTCGAAAATCGGGTCGCTCATTGCTTACAATCGGGGTGTGGCGTTTCGGCGGGAGGTTTCCGCTTCATCGTAACAAACGCGGCGCCGAGCCGCTATCGAGCCGGCGGTTAGCCAGTGATACCGTTTCCCGGTTTTTGGGCGGGATGCCTGGAAAAAGGGCAGCGCAGTGGCCTATTGCTGACCGCCTGCTGATTGCTGCGGATGGCGTAGATAGAAGTCGTCGAGCGCGTTCATGATTTCTATAGCGGCGTTTTCTGTCGTCTCTGTTCAAACGCGTTTGAGACTGTATATAGAAAAAGTGCGTGGATTGTTTGCCACCAGCTTTAGCTGGTGGTTAGTGCCTCCAATATGATTTGTTGTAAGCCGGCTTTAGCCGGCTACCGATGCTCCAGAAAAGCCGGCTGGAAAAGAAAAGCTTTTTGGGAGGCCGCGACCACCAGCTAAAGCTGGTGGCAATCATTACCCCCAGGCCGCCGAAGACGCGTCCCCGATCGCACTGTTTTTTTCTCGACAGAGCATCAAATGCTATTGCTACCGGGGCAGGAGAGCCACCACACGCGGGCGTTTACCTCGCTTCGAGCACCGCATCGGCCGCGGCGTGCAGCGGGCGGCGCTTCATTTCTGCCCGCATCTCGGCGGCGATGAAAAACGAACCGGTGATGCAGGCCAAATCGTCTTCGCCCGCCATCGCGAGAACCTGATCCCAAGCGGCCGCCGGATCGGGGCACACCGCCGTAGGCGCGTAACCCAACCGTGCTGCCGCCGCGGCCAGTTCCCCGGGCGGAACGGCGCGGGGATTGTTTTGATATTGGGTGAGCACGACGCGGTCGAATCGCGGCAACAGTCGCGCCAGCATGCCTTCGATTTCCTTTTCTTGCGTCGTGGCAAAGACCAGCATCCGCCGGCGTGCGACGAAACTTTCGTCCAGCGTGGCCAGCAAGGCTTCGATCGACGCCACGTTATGCGCCGCGTCGACGATCACCGTCGGCCGCCGGGCCACGATTTCGACTCGCGCCGGCCAGCGCACTTCGGCCAGCCCGCGACGAATGGCCGACTCGGGGATGCGCCATCCTTGGCGAATCAACTCGTCGAACACGGTCAGCGCCACGGCGGCATTGGCCGCCTGGTGCCGGCCCAAGAGGCCGAGTTCCAAGTCGTCGAGCGTTCGCTGCCGGTCGCCCGAGGCCAGGCGGTAGCGCAGCGCGCCGTGCGCCGCAGGGCCGCCAGCATCGCACGGCGGCGCGTAGTCGAAATCGAAATCGCGGCCGAGTTCGACGAGCGGACTCCGCTGATGCCGGGCCGTCTCGGCGATCACCGCCTGCGGTTCGGCTGCGGTGGCGCCGCTGATGACGGGCACGCCGGGCTTGATGATGCCCGCCTTTTCGCGGGCGATCGCCGCCAGCGTGTTGCCCAGTTGCCGCATGTGATCGAAGCTGATGCTGGTGATGACCGAGACCGCCGGTTGGCAGACGTTGGTCGAATCGAGCCGCCCGCCCAGCCCCACTTCGAGTACGGCCGCCTGCGCGCCGCTGCGAGCGAAGTGCACGAGCGCCATGGCCAGCGTCAATTCGAAATAGGTCGGCCCCGGCTCGGGCGGATGGCGCTGCTGGCCCGCCCGGTCGAACTCTTGCGTGATCGGTCTTACGACATCGGCCAAGGCGGCGAATTCTTCCGCAGAACAGAGCCGGCCGTCGACGGTCATGCGCTCTTCGAGGCGATCGAGGTGCGGCGAGCTGAACAGCCCGGTGCGATAGCCGGCCGCCGAAAGCACGGAAGCGATCATCGCCGAGGTCGAGCCTTTGCCCTTCGTTCCGGCGACATGGATGATCGGCAGTCCTTGCTGCGGATCGCCTAAACGCGACAGCAATTCGCGCATGCGGTCGAGCCTGAACTCGCGAGCGCCGTAGGGAACCGACAGGGTGCGTTCGTAATCGATTCGCTGGAAGAGAAAAGCGAGCGCGGCTTCGTAGGAAGCGCTGGCCGTCGTCGGGTCCATATAATCCTGGTGCGTGCTGGCAGGGGCCAAGGCTCGCTCGTCAGTTTACCGGCTATTTGCGGCTTGCGGCAGTAGTCGGCGCGGCGATCGACGCGAGGCTGGCTTGGAAGACCGGGGGCGGCGAGAGGCCAGCGAAAAAGAAAGCGGCCGGACGAGTGCGGGCGACTCGTCCGGCCTTCTTCTGCCTAACAGAGGTGGGATGGTTGGCGGGAGAGGGGGAGTGATTTTTCGACAGACCGGCGCGGCTTAAACCGCCGGGAGCGCCAGGCCCGCATTAAGCAGCCGCGAGAGCGCAAGAGTGAGAGGCGACAGCCGGCTCGCTGCGCAGCGAATCGCACAGGCGGCGGACTTCCTCAAGATCGCGTTTCATGGCTTCGGCCAGGTAGTGTTCGGCGCGGCCTTCGGCGAACTGCCATTGGTGATGGCAATCGTCCAAATGCGCGAGGATTTCCTTCATCCACAGGAATTTGGCTTGGCGGGTCATCGGTGAGATCCTTGTCGCGGAACTAGCTCGGACTGGCGGGGCCCAGAGCGGCGTGGTTGACGCCCCACCCAAAAGCATCTGGCGTGCCAACCTGGAAAGACAAGCCCATCTCGGAGCTAGCGTTTTAGCGCAAGGCATTTACTCAAAAACACTTACGAATTCAGGCCTGCGGCAATCGAGAGGTCTGGGCGCCGCATGACGTGCGCGTCGCATTTGTAAAAAATGCAAGACGTTCCGATTTCGCAGCAACTGCGGGTGGGCCGCCCGACAGGGCGAAAGCAACGGTTTCAGCGACGGCGCAGGAGCGCACCGCCAAACGCCAAAAACCCTGGCCGGCCAGAATCGGGCGCCGGCGAGAAGAGGTCAGTCGGCCACGTAAGGCAACAAAGCCATGAAGCGGGCCCGCTTGACGGCCTTGGTGACCGCATGCTGGCTGGCCGCGGTGCAACCGCTCTTGCGACGGCCGATGATCTTGCCCTGCCGGCTGGTCAGCTTGCTGAGCAGCTCCAAGTCCTTATAGTCGACGTACATCGGTCGAGGACGAGCGCCGTCGACGAAGATCGGGTCTTTTTTCTTGGTGCGGCTGGCCAATTTGGCCCGCTTCTTGGCCGCGGAACGAGGACGCTGGAACTCTGCCATGGACTGCCTGCAAGAATGAAACTTCACGCGCCCCAATCGGCTCGCCGCCGCCTGGATTCGCTCGATGTTGAGTTCTGCATCATAGCAATTGATGTCCCCCCGGTCAAAGCGGCTGCAGGCAGTTTTTTGGATTGTCAGCTCGGCCATCGTGCAGCCGGCGAAGCGTCTCAATCAGAATCCTCTGAAAGATGACAAGATGCCTGTGGAATTGAGCGACTTGCCGCGACCGCCGCGGCAAGTCGCTTGAACCGCCCTGTGCGGCAACTTATAGTGAAGTTTCAAACAGCAGATCGAGAAGCTGGGCTGTTGAAATAAAAATTCCAAAATGGGCGAACACTCGCCGGCAACTCCGCGTAAAGCTAAACGAGTCTAGTCTCGCGATGACGCTCCGATTCTTTTTCCCTTAATATAGCTCATCCACCCAGTTCGAGAGATTTCAGAATGGCGGTAGCAGCCGAACCCCAACCGGTCCAGACGAGTCGAGGCTCCGACGTCGTCATCGAAACGCGAAACTTGTCGAAGGTTTATCGCGACTTTTGGGGCCGTCAGAAGGTGCGGGCTTTGAAGGCCCTCGACTTGGAGGTTCGCCGCGGCGAGATCTTCGGTCTGTTGGGCCCCAACGGCTCGGGAAAAACAACGACGATCAAGCTCCTGCTGGGCTTGCTGTTTCCCACCAGCGGCCAGGCCCTGGTCTTCGGCAAGGACTCTTCCGACGTCACCAAGAACGAGCGCATCGGCTATCTGCCCGAAGAATCGTATCTGTATCGCTTCTTGAACGCCGAGGAAACGCTCGACTTTTACGGGCGCCTGTTCGACATGCCGGCTTCGGTCCGCCGCCAGCGAACGGCCGAGCTGATCAGCCTGGTCAAGCTCGATTGGGCCAAGCGGCGGCAACTGAAAGAGTATTCCAAGGGCATGACCCGCCGCATCGGCCTGGCCCAGGCGCTGATCAACGATCCGGAATTGATCGTGCTCGACGAGCCGACAACGGGCTTGGACCCGATCGGCTGCCGTGAAATGAAGGACTTGATTCTCAAGCTGCGCGAGCAGGGCAAGACCGTGCTGATGTGCAGCCACTTGCTGGCCGACGTTCAGGACGTCTGCGACCGGATTGCGATCTTGCACCAAGGCGAGCTGAAGGAACTGGGTCGCGTCGACAGTCTGCTCAAGGTTCGCGACGTGACCGAAATTCGCGCCTCGGCCCTGAGCGATGCCGCGAAAGACGAGATCAAGGCGGTCATCGAACGCCATCAAGGCCAGTTGCTGATGATGGACAACCCGACCACCACGTTGGAAGAGCTGTTCTTGAACATCGTCCACGACAGCGAAGCTCGGCCAGGCCGCCGGGCGGTGGAAAGCTAGTCGACGGGCGTCTCGCGGCTCTCCGGATCCTTTCGGACCGGTTGGTTTTTCACTTTTGGAATCTTCGCGGCGCCGCCGCATCTGGTTCAACCGATTCATTCTTCCCGCGGTGCAAAGCTGGCATGGTCCTTGAAACTCAATATCCTCCGTTTTTGGAGTGGCTGATCTGGTCGGGATCGACGCCCGGCGCCTTGTGGATTTGGCTGCTTTCCGTCGCCGCCGTCGCCATCGGCGGGCTCATGATCAGCTTTATCGCGCTGACGGCCCGCTATGGGCCGCACAAGGCGGGCGATATTATCTTCAAGGTCGTGATTACCGGAACGATGGACCTGGTTTCGATCTCGCCGCGGCGCGTCTATGCCCTGGCCAAACTGGCGGTGCAAGAATCGATCCGCCGCCGCGTGCTGATCGGGTTCCTGGTGTTCGTGGTGATTTTGGCGTTCGCGGGCTGGTTTTTGAATCCCGGCCAAACCGATCCGGCGCGGCTGTATCTCAGCTTCGTGCTGACTTCGACGACTTACCTGGTGCTGCTCTTGGCGCTGTTGCTCAGCGCGTTCAGCTTGCCGACGGACATTCAAAACCGCACGATTTACACGATCGTGACTAAGCCCGTCCGGCCGAGCGAAGTGGTGCTCGGGCGGACGTTGGGTTTCGTGGCGATCGGCACGGTGCTGCTGGCGTTGATGGGCGCGGGCAGTTACGGCTTCGTCGTTCGCACCCTGAAGCACACCCACGAGTTGACCGAAGAGGACTTGTCGGCGATCCAAGCCGAGCCGGGCGCCCCCGGCCCCCAGGGCAAGCAGGGACGCACGGGCTACGCCGCCGGGCACCGCCACGAAGTGGAATTGGACGCCGATGGCAACGGCACGGCGCTGGCCGCCCAACAGCACTGGCACCCGATCGCGGCGGTCGAACGCGACGGCCGCAAGGAGTATCTGGTCGGCTCGCCCCAAGGACAACTCAAGGCCCGCGTGCCGACTTACGGCAAGCTTTCGTTCAAGGACCGCAACGGCGTGCCGACCGACAAGGGCATCAACGTCGGCAACGAGTGGACCTACCGCAGCTACATCGAGGGTGGATCGCAGGCCTCCGCGACCTGGCGGTTCAACAACCTCCGGGCTCAAGATTTCCCCGACGGCGTGATGACGCTGGAAATGACGATTCGCGTGTTCCGCACCTACAAAGGCGACATCGACCACGGCATCGGCGGCGCGATCACCTTGCGAAACCCGCGCAAGCCTGAAGTCAAGCAGGTGCTCAAGAACTTCGTGGCCAAAGAATTCTCGGTCGATCGGCACGAGGTTCCGCGAAAACTAACGACCGACGAGGGCAAGACGATCGACGTGTTCGAAGACCTGGTGGACAACGGCGAGTTGGATATCGAATTGACGTGTCTCGACCGGGCTCAGTTCTTCGGCATGGCTCAGCCCGATGTTTACCTGCTGCGCCGCGAGGGGGCGCCGTGGCTCAATTTCGCCAAGGGTTACGTGGGCATCTGGCTGCAGATGGTGCTGTTGACGACCTTCGGCGTGATGTGGAGCACGTTCCTCAACGGCGCAGTCGCCATGCTGGCCACGCTGGCCACGATGGTAGGCGGGTTCTTCGCGCAATTCCTGGGCCGTCTGGCGTTGAACGAGGAACTCGGGGGCGGCACGTTCGAATCGTTGATCCGCATCGTCAAGCAAGACAACATGATGACCCCTCTGGATCCCACGATCTCCAACAACGTGGCGATGTGGCTGGATGCGGCCGGCCGCGGTCCGCTGTGGGTCGTGGCTCGGTTGCTGCCCGATTTCCCCTCGCTGAGCGACGTGAACTACGTGGCCAGCGGGTTTGACATTTCTACCAACCTGTTATTGATCCATCTGACGACGGCCGTGGGCTACGCCGTGCCGGTGTTGATCGCCGGGTTCTTGTTCTTCAAAGTGCGCGAGGTGGCCAAATGAACCGGCGATCGCTGATCCGAAAACTTACCTATCTGCTGCTGATCGCGGCGCTGTTGCTGCCTTTGTCCTACTTCAGCCAGCCGGCGACGGTCGCCACGCAGAACGAACCGGCCAGCCCAGGCGGCAAATTGGCCCAGTTGCGAGATAGATTCAGATTGGGCCAGGCCAATCTTGGCGAGATCGACCCAGCCGGCGAAACGATCAAGCTGGCGACGCTCGGCTTGCGCGGCGTGGCCGCCAACATTCTTTGGGACAAGGCCAACGAGTCGAAGAAGAAGGAAGATTGGACCGGCCTGCAAGCCACCCTCGATCAACTGGCCAAGTTGCAGCCCAACTATATCAGCGTCTGGCGGTTCCAGGCCTGGAACGTATCGTACAACATCTCGGTCGAGTGGGACGATTACCACGATCGCTACTACTGGGTCAAAGAAGGCATCAAATTCCTGATCCGCGGCGCGCGCTACAACACGATGGAGCCGCGGTTGATCTACGACACCGGCTGGTTCACCTCGCAAAAGATCGGCATCGCCGACGAGCACGCGCAGTTTCGACGGCTGTTCCGCGAAGACGACGATCCGGAATTCCCCGCGCACGCCCAAGCTTTGCGGCCCTACAATCGTCGCGACAACTGGCTCGTCGGGCAGGAATACTTCGAGCAGGCGATCTCGCTGGTCGACGATCGCGGGGCCTCGATTCGCACGATGAACCCGCTCACGTACTTTTGCCAGCCGGCCATGTGCCAAATCAATTTCTCCAACGGCCTGGAAGAAGACGGCACGTTCGAAGAAAAGGCCAAAGAAGCCTGGAAGGAGGCGGATCGACGTTGGGGCGATTACGGCAATCGCGAGTTGCCCACCACCGAGGGGCTGGCGGTGCGGCTCAACGATTATGAATTGCTGTCGGAAAAGGCGGAGAAACAGAAAGAAGAATTGGACGCGCTGGCGCCCGGCTTGCGAGACGAAATTTACGCGGAGAAGAAAGCCAAGCTGGCCGCCGCCGACCGCGAGGTGATTGACATGGCCCCCGAAGCGCGAAGCCAGGAAGAGGCCTACCGCGCGATGGGCGTGGCGACTCGTCTGGCGGTGACCAACCAGGAAATTGCCGAGCGAGTCAAGGAACCTGCGGCCGCTAAGGCGAAAGAACTGGCGGCGAGCATCGACGAAACGCAGCGTGTGGCCCACGCGATTTCCCGCGATCGCCACACGATCAATTTCAACTACTGGCGATCTCGCTGCCAGATGGAAAAGACTGACTCGGCCCTGGAGGGTCGCCGGCTGCTCTATTCGGCGGCCCGGTTATTCGAAGATGCCGCCTTGCCCGAAGCGCGGGAGTCCTATGAAAAAGGCTTTGCCGAATGGCGTAAGACGCTCGATGCCTTTCCTCAAATGGTCGACGATGCGGTAGGCGGCGATTACTTAATCGAGGCGGTGAAAGGCTATGGCGAGGTGCTGAAGCGGCTCGACGCCCCGTTCCCCAAGGATTTCGTGCTGCAAAACATGGTGGACGCTTACCGACAGCGGAATCCCACCGTACCCCTGCCGGGCCAGCCCGAACCGATCGTGCCCCAACCGGGAACCACGCCGGCGCCTCCCAAGCCGCCCGAACTCTAGTACACCTTCAAGGCTATTTTGACAGGTGTGTGGCTGGCGGCTGAACCTTGGCGAAGCCCTAGTTCGTTGGGGCGCCGTTTCGCTCTGCCACCCGCCGCCCCGGCGTCAACTCAAGCTTGAAGGGGCGCCGCTTCCGCAGGCGACGTCAGCTTGATGCCTCGAAAACCGCTCGTCGACTCCGCTGATCGGCGGTGCGCGCCATCTCAAACGGGTTGATTTCCCTGCTGCCATCGCGGCGGCGTGCGGTAGCGTACTTCGCGGTCTCTTCAGAAGGTCGCCCCGGGGTCGCTCTAGCGAGCGGCAATTCTTGATGGAACGCTGCAAATCGGCGGGGTATAATGATTTGCGTCGCGTTTGCTCGGCCGGCGTTCGGAACCGTCGCACCGAGTCAAAAAAACGGCCGAATTGTTGAGTACATTTCCCCGGCCCAAGCGCTTTAACGTTTGATGGCAACCGATGCGGCTTCCAGCGGGGCAGGGTCTTCGGGAGACGTCCTTCCCGCGGAGGACATTGTGTCTGCTGAAGGTGCTGGGCCCGTGGCAAGCGGCGGATCTGCGGGTCGTAGCCCGTCCGCAAACGGCGCGTCGGCTTCCGGAAAGGTCGCCGCCTCCCGCGAATTCGACGCCGCACGGCTGATCCGCGAGCACCAAGCGGGCGTGTGGCGTTATTTGCGCGTGCTGGGCTGCTCGCCAAGCCAAGCGGAAGACCTGACGCAAGACACGTTTTTGGCCATTTTGCAAAAGCCTTTTCAGGAGATCAACCGAGCGGCAACGGCGGCCTACTTGCGACGGGCGGCTCGAAACTTGTTTATTTCGAGCCAACGTCGCGCGGCGCGATCGGCCTCGACGGCCGAACTCGACGAAATCGAGAAAGCTTGGACGCGCTGGGCGGCGAACGACGACGGAGAGGATTTGCTGGCCGCCTTGCAAAAATGCCTGGAAACGCTGACCGGCCGGGCAAGACAGGCGCTGGAACTGCGGTTTCGCGATGGTTGTTCGCGAGCCGACATCGCGGCGAAGTTGGGGCTAAGCGAAGACGGGGCGAAGAATCTCATGCAACGAGCTAAACAACATTTGCGGACTTGTATCGAGAGGAGCTTGCGATGCTGAGCGATCGCAAGGATCCCCTGCACGAGGGGCCGATTCTCGACGTCTGCTTGGAAGAATTGCTGGGCGGCAGCCGCCCCCCGGATCTTTCAGTTCGAATTCTTGCCGCTCTGCAGGCGTCGCCTGTCTCCCAGCAGTCATGCATCTCGCAGCAGGCGGCTGTTTCACAACAGGCGGGATCGAAGAGGAAAATACGCCGAATTCAAGAGCCAGCCGCGGCTTTGCTCGGCATGCGGCTGGGTTGGCTCTCCCTGGCCTTGGCGGCGGGTTTGCTCGTCATGGTGGGCGCGTATTGGTCTGCTCGACGCGGGGCCGCCAAGGTCGGGCTGGATCGTGCGCTTGGCCCGGTGGCGATTGGGCGAACGGGCCAGGTAAAAACAGAGGTTCGGGACGCTCCCCCATTGGCTTCACGCGCTTCGGCGAATGCCGTTGCCGAGAAGCCGAAGGCGGTTGCTTTAACGCCCCAGGCCGTCGGCGCCGGGCGGCCAGCGGGCGCCGCCCAATCGCCCGCGGCGCCAAGTCGCACCGCCGAGCGTTCTCCGGCGGCGGTAGCCAGACAGAACGACTCCGCGATGAGCCACTCTCCGGCGCCGGCTTTGTCGCCCGCAGGCCCTGAGAGCGCCACGGGCGGCCAAAGTGCCGCGTCCGACGGGCAAGCGGTGGCCAGCGCCTCGACGGCAAGTACGCTGTCTTCAAGCGGACTGCCTTCCTCGGCCGTCAGCGATGCGGAAATGATCGGCTATATCGATCGCATGCTGCGCGCTCGCTGGAAAGACTCGGGCGTTCGTCCATCGCCGGCGGCAACCGATGCGGAATGGTGCCGCCGCGTATTTTTGGATTTGATCGGCCGCATTCCCACGATTCAAGAACTGGAGTCGTACCTGGTCGACAACTCGCGGGCCAAGCGGGCGCGGCTGGTCGACCAGTTATTGACTAGCGACGATTACGCCGAGGCTTACGCCCGACATTGGACGACGATCTGGACCACGCTGCTCGTCGGACGCAAAGGGGGCATGGCGCCGGGCGGTCCGGTCAACCGCGAAGGGTTGCAGCAGTACCTGCGGCGCTCGTTTCTGCAGAATAAGCCTTACGACCGTCTGGCGTACGAGTTGGTCAGCGCCCAAGGATCGAATCGCCCGGGCGAGGCTGACTTCAATGGCGCCGTGAACTTCCTGCTAAATAACCTGCAAGAAAAGGCCGTGCCTGCCACGGCGAAAACCGCCCAGCTTTTTCTCGGCGTGCAGGTGCAGTGTACTCAGTGCCACGGCCACCCGTTCAACGCTTGGAAGCAAAACCGCTTCTGGGAGTTGAACGCGTTCTTTCGGCAGGCCAAGGCCGTACCCGAAACGCACGGCAGCGAATTGTGGTTGACGCGGCTCGTGGACGAAGATTTCGCCGGCGAAGGTAATTCGCCCGATCTGCAGGAGGCGGAGGTTTATTATGAAGAGCGCAACGGGCTGATGCACGCAGCGTATCCGGTTTTTTTCGACGGCACGCCTTCGGAGCGCAGCGGATTGGTGGCGGACGTCCGCCGTCGCGAGGAATTGGCGAGACTGGTCGTGCGCGCCGATGAATTCTCTCAAGCCATCGTCAATCGGCTGTGGGCGCACTGCTTCGGCTATGGCTTCACCAAGCAGATCGACGACATGGGGCCGCACAACGCGCCGTCTCATCCCCAATTGCTGGCGCGACTCGGTCGCGAATTCTCGGCTGCCGGACACGATCTGAGGAAACTGTTGCGCTGGATCACGCTGAGCGAACCGTACGGGCTATCCAGCAAGTTCGGATCGAAATTCGGCAACGCTGCGGACGATCCGGCCGCGGGCTCGGCGCCGTTGTTTAGCCACTTCTACCTGAGGCAGATGACCGCCGAGCAATTGTACGATTCGCTGCTCGTGGCCACCGAGGCCCACACGGCCCGCGGCAATTACGAGCAGCAGCAACGCGCGAAAGACGAGTGGCTCGAGCAGTTTGCGATCGCGTTCGGCACGGACGAGAACGACGAAGCCACGACCTTCGACGGCGCCATCGCCCAAACGCTGATGATGATGAACGGCGAGTTGACCCGCCAGGCCACCAGCGTCGAGTCGGGCGGGTTCTTGAGCAAGGTCACGCGCTCTGACCGGCCGGCCGCCAACCCCGTCAACCAGCTCTACATGGCCGCGCTCGGTCGCCGGCCGTCGCGTGCGGAATTACAATTGGCGAATCAACTGCTGGCGGCGCATGGGGGCGATGCGGCCGCGGTGCTGGAAGACGTCTGGTGGGCATTGTTGAACAGTAACGAGTTTATTTCGAACCATTGACGTTTCGGAGCTGAGTTTTTGGATCAGTGGAGAGGCCGTTTTTTCGGCGGCCGTTCTCGACCTAATTGGGAGAAATGTATGAGCCGCTTGTTTGACGTTCCCGCCGGCATGACGCGCCGGCATTTCATGCAGCACCTGGCCGGCGCTTCGGCGCTGGCGTTGCCGGCGATTGGATTCACCAATACGTTGCGGGCCAACGTCAAAGAATTGAAGAAGAAGCACAAAGCGTGCATCATGCTCTGGATGGGGGGCGGGCCGAGCACGATGGACATTTGGGACCTGAAGCCGGGTGCGACGACGGGCGGTCCCTTCACGCCAATCAGCACCAGCGGCGACGTGCAAATCTGCGAACACATGCCGATGATGGCCAAGCAGATGCAGCACATGGCCATTATCCGCTCGATGAGCACGCGCGAGGCCGACCACAACCGCGGCCGTTACTACATGCACACCGGCTACGTGCCCAGCACGACGGTCGAGCACCCCAGCTATGGCGCCGTGGTGGCCCACGAACTGGTCGACCAGGTCCCCGACCTGGAGATTCCGCCTTTCATCGCAGTGGGCGGCGGCAGCGTCGGCCCCGGTTTCTTGGGCATGACTTACGCGCCGTTCGTGGTCGACACCAATGGCGACGTGCGCAATCTGAAGTTCGATCTCGACCAGACTCGCTTGCAACAGCGGATGCTGACCTTGCGTGCCATCGAGAAGGGCTTCATTGACCAGAGCCGCGGCGAGGTTCCGAAGGACCATGCCAAGATTCTCGACAAGACGTTGTCGCTGATGACCAGCAAGCAGATGGCCGCCTTCAAGACCGACAAAGAGCCGCCCGAAGTGCTGGAACGTTACGGCGTCACCGGCGGCGCCGGCATGGGCCGGAACCCGGGCTTCGCTCGCGGCTGCTTGATGGCTCGCCGGCTGGTCGAAGAAGGCGTGCCGTTCGTCGAAGTCGATTTGGGCGGCTGGGACAACCACGCCAACATTTTCAGCACGTTCGAAACCAAGCTGCCGCAGCTCGACCAGCCGATGAGCGCTCTCGTCGAAGACCTCGATCAGCGCGGCATGCTCCAAGACACGGCGATCGTTTGGATGGGCGAATTCAGCCGCACTCCGCGGATCAACGGCAACACGGGCCGCGATCACTGGGCCCGCAGTTGGAGCGTGGTCGTGGGCGGCGCCGGCATGAAGGGCGGCCAGGCGATCGGCGCCACCACCGAGGACGGCACGGCAGTCGCCACCGATCCTTACTCGTCGGAAGACGTGATGGCCTCGGTCTTGAAGGCGCTCGGCGTCTCGCTGGAAAAGACGTTCACCAGCAAGAACAACCGGCCCATGAAGATCGCCAACAGCGGCCGCGTCATCAAGGAGCTGTTCGCTTAAGAACGACATTCAATTGAAACTTTCCCGCCGGCCGTGGGTTTTCGGACTCACGGCCGGTTTCGTTTGCGGTGCGGCCGATTTACATTGTCGGCATTCGCAGAATTCACTCAGGGACGGTTTCGATGTCCAATGGATTGACGGTCTCGGCCGCTCGCCTCCGCCGCGCGGCGCCGCTGGCCGAACAGGTCTGGCAAGATCAAATCGTCGAGCGCGTGTTTCCCGTGCTCGTTCAAGGAGTATGGCGGCGCCAACGCCGAATGCGCACTGGCGACGACGAACAAATCGCCCAGCGGGTCCGCGACGGCGCCGTCCGCTGGCTGCTCCGGCTACTGATGCTGTGTTACGCCGATGCCCGCGGCAGGCTGCCAATCGACGGCGGCGCCGGACCGGGCGACGCATTCGAACAACTGCGCGCGGAACTGGGGCGAATCGGCGGTAAGGATTTCGACGATGCCCAGCGAAGACTTTCCGATGCCTTCGCCGGCGGCAAGTCGGGGCTTAACGATCGCGTGCAAAGCCTGCTCAAGCCGCTACAGCCGCTGTTCCTCGCCGAGCCGGTTCGCCTGCCCGACGATTGTCTGGCGCGAGCGATCGACGGTCTGTCGCGTCTCTGGCTCGATCGCGCCGGGCGGCCGCAGCGAATCGATTACCGTCGACGTACAATGCGCGAATGGGGTTCGGCCTATGAACGCCTGTTGGACGCGCCTCTTAAGCTTGACGCATCGTCCGGCAAGGCGGCGCTCCGAATGCATCAGGGCCAGTCGCACCGCAAGGCCGGCGGTTGTTTTTATACGCCCGAGCCGATCGTCGCGGACATCGTGGAGCACGCCGTCGGCGCGGCGCTCGACGACTGGCTGGCCGCGCTCGCGGAAGAGTTCCGGAGCCCACGGCGAGAATCGGCCGCGGCGAGGGAAATCGCAGATCGGTGTTTCGAGTTTCGCGTGCTCGACCCGTCGCTGGGCGCAGGTTATTTTCTCGTCGCAGCCCAGCGCGTGATCGCCGATCGCATGCTGCGTTTCTTGCGGCGTTTTCCCGATCGCGGCGTTCCGACGAAGTCGATCATGGAAAGCCCTTGTGATTCGGCTTCGCCGGCCGCCGAGTCGCGGCGCGAGGCCGCGTGGGTCGAACGGCGCGTCGTCGAGCACTGCCTGTTCGGAATCGACCTCGACCCGCGGGCCGTCGAATTGGCTCGCCTGCACCTGTGGCTCGAATCGCCGCTGGAATTATCTTCGCTCGAGTCGATCTGCCGGAACGTGCGCCTGGGCGACGCGCTGGCCGAACCGGCGCCGCCCGGGTTTCCCCGCGCCGGCGAATTCAACGCGGTGGCGGGCAATCCGCCGTACGGCGGATTGCTCGATGCGGCGACGCGGCGATCGCTCGTCCGCAAGCTGCCCTTGATGAAGTCCAACTCCGATACGGCCGTCGGCTTCATCGAGCGCGCGGTTCAATGGATTCGTCCCGAAGGCCGCGCGGGCCTCGTCGTGCCGAAACCGCTGACGTATAGCCATGCCTGGCGCGGCGTGCGGGCTTTGCTGCACCGGCGCGTCGAGCGAGCGATCGACGTCAGCCGCGCTTGGCCCGACGTGCGCTTGGAGCAGGCGATCGTCGTGTTCCGCGGCGCCTCGCGCTCCTCGTCCTATCAGGCGGGCTGGAGCGCCGCTGGCCGCATCGTGTCGGGACCGAGAATGTCGTGGTCGCTGGCCGAACGGTTCCAGACCTTGCCTTGCACGCTCACGGCTGCGGAACTCAAGCGCGTGGCCCGCTTGACGTTCGCCGACGTTGCAATTGGAGACGTTTGCCGGACGTTTCGGGGCGTTCCCGCCCAGCGATGGCTTGCCGAGCGCGGCGAGACGCCGGTGATCGGCGGCCGCGATCTCGAGCGCTGGCGAATCCGCAGCGTGAGCGGATACCTTCCCCGGTCGGCGCCCTTCGACCTCGGGCCTTTTGCCTGCGAGAAACTGGCGTTTCAGAACATCATCGCCCACGCGGCGCGGCCGCAACCACACGTGCTGTTGATCGGCGCCTACGACCTTCGGCAAACGGTCACGCTCGATACGGTGAACAACCTCGTGGCGACCGACCCGCGCGTCGACCTACGAGGTCTCTGCGCGCTTTTACATTCGAAACTGGTCAACTGGCTCGTCTACAGCCTGGTCTACAACAAGGCGATCCGCACGATGCACTTCGACCAGTATTTCCTGAACAAGATTCCCCTGCCGCCCGAATGGCCCGAACTGCTCGCCCGGCTGGCCGTTCCGGCGCAGCACAGCGAGTTGGCCGCCGAAATGCTGGCTGCGCCCAAACGAGGATCGGCCGAGTCATTGCCGCAAGAGGCGTTCCAACGTCTCGATCCGCAAGAGGCGGCGAGGCTGGCTTCCCAGCGGCAGCAAACGCTGGATCAAATCGAACGGCTCGTCGCGGAGGCTTACGGCGAAGGTCTTCAGTCGTAAGCTCCGGGGCTTGCGGGCAAGGCGGCGAGATCTTCTCCAAGTTCCAGCGAGGCATCGTCCGGCGCATCGATGTGCAAGATCACCTTGTCGCCTTCGATGCGAACCACGGTGACCGTGAGTTCCATGCCGACGACGACAGCTTCGCCCTCGTGACGAGAGATGACAATCATCGCACGTGCTCCTTTATGCGATTGGGGTCTGGATGCGAAACGGGTCGAGCCCCGTCATTGCTCTCAGCCGACATACACCCGCCCCGTTGAATCGCCTTTGCAGCCGGCGAGCAATTCCTCCGAGTTGAATTCCGGCGACAATCATGCGCGTTCTTGGCTCGCTTGTCAATCGAGTGCTAGCACTCAAAAAATGCGACGCGCGACGCAGCGCTGATTAGCCGCTTTTTTTGCCAATTACGTCGCCGCCGCCCCCTTGAGCGCCGTGGCGATCGACTGTTGAAGATGTTCCAGCGTACGCGGCTGGCCGATCGCTTCGCGCGCGTCGTCGAGGGCGGCGAGGATGGCGCCCAAGGTTTGTTCGCGGCGAGGCGCTGCGCCGCTCTGGGCGTAAATGGCGTCGCGGAGCCGGTCCAACAATGCAAGTTGGGATGCGGCCAAGGCGACGAGCGCAGTCTCTTCGACTTCAGAACTGCGAAACGGCGCGGCGGTTTCCCGTGGGTTTGTCGTGCTTGCGCCGATCCCGTGAATCGTCTCGAACACTTCGCGCCGATGCACGGGAACTTCCTTTGGCGCACTGACGCCCAGGCGCACCTTGTCTCCCCGGATCTCCACCACCGTGATCTCGATGTTGCGATCGACGAGAATGCTCTCGTCGCGTTTGCGAGTCATGACAAGCATATTACAGTCGCTCGCCACAAGGCAGTGTGAAAGTGAAGCGATTATTGGACCGCGCGGCATCAAGGAAAGCAAACGCATTGCCGCCGCCTCGGGCGGAAATCGAGTTTTTCCGCGGCCCAACTCCTCCGCGGGCAGGAATATGGGGAATCTGCGCAAAGGAAAGCGGACTAGCGAAAATCAGGCGTCCGAACAACGCCGTCAAGCCGAACCAAAGTAAGGATCAGCAGAAAAGCCGCCTTCGTCCGATCAGGATCAGACGGTAAACTAATCGGAGTTGCCGGCAGGAAGCCGGTTTTTCTGCGACAGGAGGTTGCCAAGATGCGTGTTATCCCGCAAGCCAATGAAGTCCGCCGTCTCGTCGTCCGCACTTTCGAAGATTTCGGCGCCGATCACGAAGCGCTCGGCGATTTAAACGAAACCATTCTCATCGACGACGGCCGCTACCGAGGCCGCTCGTATCGGGCGGAAGAATGGTTGGCCATGTGGCTCGTCGAGATCGGATTGCTGCAGTTCTACGACGCCAAAGGCAATATGCTCTTGACGATCAATTTGTTCGAGGAATGGGAACCACAGCGGATGGCCGCATAGACCGGATCAATCGCTTCGCCTTGAGCCAGTCCTGCTCGCTATTTTTGCGGCGCTGGGGCGCCGCCCACCGTCAGAGGGCTCGACGAATGCGGCGCGGCGGCCGGCCGCCGCGGCCCATCATCGGCGCGACTTTCTTGGCGGCCTCGGCCTCCGCTTCCTGGCCGTCTTCGGCCTGGCCCGAGGGTTCGCTTCCGCCGACCGCGGCGCTGGCCGCGGGACGAGGCACGGCTTCGAAGCCTTCCATTTCCGCCCGCTTCAACAAGCGATCGATGCGCATTTCGATCCGCGTCAATTCGTTGCCTTCTTCGGGCGTGACGAACGTGTAGGCGACGCCTTCGCGGCCCATGCGGCCGGTGCGGCCCACGCGATGCACGTAGTCGTCGCAAAAGTTGGGAATGTCGTAGTTGACGATGTGCGAGATGCTGCTCACGTCGATGCCTCGGCCGACGACGTCGGTAGCCACAAGGTGGCGAACCTTGCCTTCGCGGAAATTGGCCATCGCTCGGTCGCGCGACTTCTGCGGCAGGTCGCCGTGAATGCAATCCACGCCCTCGAACTTGCGCTGCAAGTTGCGATGCACCCGTTCGGTGCCGCGCTTCGTGCGGCAGAAAATGATCGATTGCCGCGGGTTCTCGCGGCGCAGCAACTTGACCAGCAGCTCGAACTTCTTTTCCGGAATCACCGTGAAATAGAACTGTTCGATCGTCTCGACCGCCACCTCCGTCGCAGAAAAGTTGAGCGTTTCGGGGTCGCGCATGTAGCGCGTGGCGAGCCGGGCGACGGGCGGCGGCACGGTGGCGCTCAACAGCAGCGTCTGCCGCGAGGCCGGACATTTTCGCAGAATCTTCTCGATGTCGGGCCGAAAGCCGATGTCGAGCATGCGGTCGGCTTCGTCCAGGACCACGAACTTCAAGCTGCCCAAGCTGAGCGTGCCGCGGGCGATGTGGTCCAACACGCGGCCTGGCGTACCGACCACGCAGGCGGCGCCGCGCTTGAGTTTTTCAATCTGCCCGCGAATCGGCGTGCCCCCGTAGAGGGCCACCGGATGGATCTTTTGGCCATGCGCCAGCTTGATCGCTTCGTCGCGCACCTGCACGGCCAGTTCGCGCGTCGGCACCAAGATCAGCGCCTGCGGCGCCAGATCCTTGCGGTGCTCCAGCCGTTCCAGAATCGGAATCACGAAGGCCGCCGTCTTGCCGGTGCCGGTGCGAGCCTGGCCCAAAACGTCGATGCCCTCAAGCGCTCGTGGAATCAAGCCGGCTTGAACGGGAGTTGGATCGACGTAGCCGGCGCGAGCGAGCGCGGCCAACATCGGCTCGGATAAAGGGAGCCCGCCAAATCCGCCCGCCGATTCCTCGGAAGAGTGCGCCAAATCTGCTCTCGCAACCTCAGTAAAACCAGGAAATGTTCACTTTACGTAACGTTAGCAGGCAGAATGCCTTTGGTCAACTAGCTTGGCGCAAACACAAGGCCGATGCGTGCCTGTAAGATCAGGTTCGCACCGGCCCGAGTGATCGTCGATTGAACCAGCGCCCCACAGTCTGCGGGCGCCTTGCGGCTGACGAGCGGCGAAGCCCTCGTTGACTACACATCTTTTCCGCTGGATTTCCCGATTGACTTCGGCCGCTACTTTTAATTAGCCCAGGCATTTATGCCTGGGATCCGCGGAACGATTTTATCCCTCCGTCCCAGATTGGCGCCTCGCGGGCCGCCTCTGGCGGCCCGCGAGGC